>NZ_JBIAPT010000003.1:353520-427399 GCF_042888425.1 Streptomyces sp. NPDC002889 | reverse complement strand
GAGGGAGGAACGACCGAGCGCCCTTGACGCCCGACCCGAAGCCGCCACCATCAAGACCAGGAGGGCGGCCCCACGTTCACCACGCCAACCCGGCCGCCCCCCGGGTCCGGTGCGAGGCCCCCCCCGGGTCCGGTGCGAGGCCGCCCCCCGGGTCCGGTGCGAGGCCGCCCCCCGGGTCCGGTGCGAGGCCACACCCGCGGCCCCGGCCACTGTCGGGGTCGTTCCCGCGTCGCTCCCGCCGGCCGGGCTCAGGCCGGGACCGGCCCCGCGCCGCACCTGCGGGTTTGGCCACTGTCCGGGGCGGCCCCGCGCCGGACCCTCGGACCCGGCCACCGCCCGGCTCGTCGTCGCGTCGCACCCGCCGACCTGGCCGTCCCCGGGCGAGGCCCCACACCACGCCCACCAACCCGACCCAGCCCCAGCCCCGCCCCTCGGGTGCTACGCGCGAGGGGCGCAGCCCAGGACGTGGGCCTTGACCAGGGAGCCGATGTCCGGGTCGCGGCGGCGGAACGCCTCCACCAGGTCCTGGTGCTCCTCCGCGTACGACTTCTGCACCGTGCCGAGCCAGCGGATCGACAGGGCCGTGAACACCTCGATGCCGAGGCCTTCCCAGGTGTGCAGCAGCACCCCGTTCGAGGCGGCCCGCACCAGCTCCCGGTGGAAGCCCACCGTGTGCCGCACCTGCGCCGCCGAGTCGCCCGCCCGGTCCGCCTCGTGCAGGGCCGCCACGTGAGGCTCCAGCGCCGAGCAGTCCTCGGCCAGCCGGTCCGCGGCCAGCTCCGCGGCAATCTGCTCGAGACCGGCCCGCACCGGGTAGCTCTCCTCCAGGTCGGCTGCGGTGAGATTGCGTACCCGTACGCCCTTGTTGGGCGCGGACTCGATCAGCCGCAGACTCTCCAGCTCGCGCAGCGCCTCGCGCACCGGCGTCTGGGAGACCTCGAGCTCGGTGGCGATCCGCCGCTCGACGATCCGCTCGCCCGGCTTCCAGCGGCCACTCACGATCCCCTCCACGATGTGCTCGCGGATCTGGTCGCGCAGCGAGTGGACGACGGGGACGGTCATGAAAGCTCCTCACGGGATGGCCGAGGCCGAGGTTACCGGAGAGGAACCTCGATGCTCCGCTGCGGACCGATTGTCACTGTTCGTACACGCCATGTGATCACGCACCGCTACGATCGGCTAGCGGATCGCACCATCAACTGTTGCGCGCCGGAAGGGAGTCGGCCATGCCCGGTGCCAAGGACCTGGACCCTTACACGTCACCGAGGTCGTTCTACGGGGCGGAACTGCGCCGTCTTCGGGAGGAAGCGGGACTGTCGCAGGAGCAGTTGGGGGAGCGGGTCTTCTGCTCGGGCGCGTACATCGGGTTGTTCGAGGCGGCGACGAGACGTCCGCAGGCCGAGATGTCGAAGCTCCTGGACGGGGTCCTCGGGTCGGGCGAGCACTTTCAGCGGCTCTGCCGGCTGGCGCAGGGCTCGAAGCACGCGTCGTACTTCGCGGATGCAGTGGAGCTGGAGCAGCAGGCCAGGACGATCAGCGAGTATGCGCCGATGCTGGTGCCGGGGCTGTTGCAGACGGAGGCGTACGCGCGCGCCATCACCCGGGCGACGCTTCCACTGGCCGACGCGGACGTGCTGGAGGAGTTCGTGCGGGCGAGACTGGACCGCCAGCGGATCCTTGACGGCGCAGCACGACCGCTGCTGTGGGCCGCGCTCCACGAGACGGTGCTGAGAGTGCCGATGGGTGGCGCTGCGGTGATGGAGGATCAGCTGCGCCACATGGTCGAGATGGCACGTGAGCGTCGGGTTCTGTTGCAGGTACTGCCGTTCACCGCTGCTGCCGACGCCTTCATCAACGGCATGGCGTCGGTCATGACCTTCACGGACGCGGCGCCAGTGGTCTACACGGAGGGTGCCGGAGTCGGTCAACTGGTCGAAGAACTGACCCTGGTAGAGCAAAGTCAGAGGTCATACGATCTCGTCAGGGCTGCCGCGCTGTCGCCGACGGCGTCCCTGACCTTGCTGGAGTCGGCCGCGGAGGACTACACGACACCATGAGCACTGCACTGGACTTGAGCACTGCCCGTTGGCGCACGTCGTCCTACAGCGACGGACAGGGCGGCAGCTGCGTCGAGGTCGCCGACGGTTTCCCCCATGTCATGCCTGTCCGGGACAGCAAGCGTCCCGAAGGCCCCGCGCTGGCGTTCCGGGCCGGCGCCTGGGTCCCCTTCGTCGCGGCCGTCAAGGGTGGATCGCTCTGACTTCGGAGCAGCCTCGGGTGGGGGCGGGGCGGCCTCGGGCGGTGTGGTGGAAGGCTTGTTGCGCCCTCGAGGGGCTGATGAATCGTGCGGACCAGGGCGATCGGCGTGGGGTGCAGCTGCCGTCCTCGCTCCGTAGACTCGTATGCGAGAAGGCTCGGCGACGGGCCCCTGTCCCTGCGCACCGACCACACGATCAGGCACCTGCTCCTGGTCGAGGGTGTCGGGCCGGACTTCACGGTCGCCGGCAGGACCCAGGTAGGCGCAGCGAATCCGTGCGGCGATCGCGGCTGCCAGCGACGACGGCAGCTGACCTCGCCGTTCGGCGTCGCGCCGCCGCAGCGACGCATCGCTACTGATGCCCTGACGTGGAGCCGTTCATGACCACACCTCGGGACCTGATGATCGTTTCCATGGACATGGCCTCCAGCCGCCCCGTGGAGCCGGGCAATCTGTCGCTTGCGCTCGCGGCGGCCGAGGTGATCGACCTCCTCGGTGCCGAAGCCATCGGACTGGACGGCGATCACATCGTGCCGAGCCACGTGCCGGCCATGGATGATCCCCTGTTGGACGAGGCCGCGTCGTCGCTTGCCCGGGAAGCGCCGTACGTGTCGGTCGGCGACTGGCTGTGGCGCAGAGGCCGTGGCCTGTCCGCGGCCTATCTGGCCGCCCTCGAGGGGGAAGGGCAGGTCACTCGGCAACGCCGCCGCCCCTGGGGACTCCGGGCCGGTCGCATGGTGGTGGTCGACTCGCCCGCTCGCCGCCGGGCATCGGACCGCTGGGCATCGGATGAGCCCGTCCTCGCCGCCCTTGCGGCGGCCCTCGGGATCCGTGAGGAGCGGACCGGAGACTTCCAGGGGGTGGACGACGACGCGGTGTCGACCGTGCTCGCCGCTGTCAATGACGCGTTGACGGAATTGGAGGCC
Source organism: Streptomyces sp. NPDC002889 (assembly GCF_042888425.1). Taxonomy (NCBI): domain Bacteria; kingdom Bacillati; phylum Actinomycetota; class Actinomycetes; order Kitasatosporales; family Streptomycetaceae; genus Streptomyces; species Streptomyces sp. NPDC002889. The sequence goes on along the minus strand of NZ_JBIAPT010000003.1, from coordinate 424,216 downwards.
GAACGGCAACGCCGTGGCATCGAGAACGCGGCTTTCGACAACATTTGGCGAGGTGAATGACGACCGCCGGCGCGGTGGCGACGGTCGCCGCGCGTGATCGCGGGCGTCCGGCGGTATCACGTCAGTTGGCGGCACCACCCGCCGGAGCAGACGACGGCGCCCCCGCCCGGATTTATCCGGGCGGGGGCGCCGTCGTGCTTGCTGGTGCCTTACAGGCCGAGCTCGACCTCGAACTCGCCCGCCTCAAGGATCCCCTTGACGGCCGTCAGGTAACGGGCCGCGTCGGCGCCGTCCACCAGGCGGTGGTCGTAGGAGAGCGACAGGTACGTCATGTCCCGGACGCCGATGACGGTGCCCTCGTCGGTCTCGATGACCGCCGGACGCTTGACCGTGGCGCCGATGCCCAGGATCGCGGCCTGGTTCGGCGGCACGATGACCGTGTCGAACAGTGCACCGCGCGAACCGGTGTTGCTGACGGTGAAGGTCGCACCGGCGAGGTCGTCCGGCGTGATCTTGTTGGCGCGGACCGCACCGGCCAGCTCGGCGGTCTTCTTGGCGATACCGGCGATGTTCAGGTCGCCCGCACCCTTGATGACCGGCGTCATCAGACCCTTCTCGGAGTCCACGGCGATGCCGATGTTCTCCGAGTCGAAGTACGTGATGGTGCCCTCGTCCTCGTTGATCCGGGCGTTGACGACCGGGTGGGCCTTCAGCGCCTGGGCCGCCGCCTTGACGAAGAACGGCATCGGGGACAGCTTGACGCCCTCGCGGGCGGCGAAGGAGTCCTTGGCCCGCTCGCGCAGCTTCATCAGCTTGGTGATGTCGACCTCGACGACCGAGGTCAGCTGGGCCTGCGAGTGCAGCGCCTTCATCATGTTGTCGCCGATGACCTTGCGCATGCGGGTCATCTTGACCGTCTGACCGCGCAGCGGGGACGGCGCGGTCGAGACGCCGGCCGGAGCCTTCGTCGCGGCCGCGGCGGCCGGAGCCGGCGCGGCGGCGGCAGCCTTCGCGGCCTCGGCGGCCGCGATGACGTCCTGCTTGCGGATACGGCCGCCGACGCCGGTGCCCTTGACCGAGCCGAGGTCGACGCCGTTCTCGGCGGCGAGCTTGCGGACCAGCGGGGTCACGTACGCGTCGCCGGCGTCAACCGCGGCGGGTGCGGCCGGAGCCGCAGGAGCCACCGGCGCCGGGGCGGCCGGAGCCGGGGCGGCAGGCGCGGGGGCCTGGACCGGAGCCGGAACGGGCGCCGGGGCAGCAGGTGCGGCCGGCTCGGGAGCCGGGGCCGGGGCAGCAGGTGCGGCCGGGGCCGGAGCAGCAGCCGGGGCCGGGGCGGCCGGAGCGGGCGCCTCGGCCGGAGCGGCACCGGCGGCGCCGATCACGGCCAGCTTGGCGCCGACCTCGGCGGTCTCGTCCTCGCCCACCACGATCTCCAGCAGCACGCCGGAGGCCGGGGCGGGGATCTCGGTGTCGACCTTGTCCGTGGAGACCTCGAGCAGCGGCTCGTCCTCCGTGACCTCCTCGCCGACCTGCTTGAGCCAGCGGGTGACGGTGCCCTCGGTGACGCTCTCGCCGAGCGCGGGAAGGACGACGTCGGTGCCCGAAGCGCCACCGGCCGGGGCGGCCTCGGCGGCCGGCGCAGCCGGGGCCGCGGGAGCCTCGGCGACGGGAGCAGCCGGGGCCGCGGGGGCCTCGGCTGCAGCCGGAGCCGGCGCGGCGGCGGGCGCACCCGTGCCGTCGTCGATGACGGCCAGCTCGGCGCCGACCTCAACAGTCTCGTCCTCGGCGACCTTGATGGACGCGAGGATGCCGGCAGCCGGGGCGGGGATCTCGGTGTCGACCTTGTCGGTCGACACCTCGAGCAGCGGCTCGTCGGCCTCGACGCGCTCTCCCTCGGCCTTCAGCCAGCGGGTGACAGTGCCCTCGGTGACGCTCTCGCCGAGCGCCGGAAGGGTTACGGAAACCGCCATGGTTTCAGTTGCTCCTTACAAAAGTGCGGAAGTGGTCGTCGCGCCCGGACTGCTAGTCGTGGGAGTGCAGCGGCTTGCCGGCCAGGGCCAGGTGGGCCTCGCCCATCGCCTCGTTCTGCGTCGGGTGGGCGTGGATGAGCTGCGCGACCTCGGCCGGCAGCGCCTCCCAGTTGTAGATCAGCTGTGCTTCGCCGACCTGCTCGCCCATACGGTCACCGACCATGTGGACGCCGACCACGGCGCCGTCCTTGACCTGGACGAGCTTGATCTCGCCCGCGGTCTTGAGGATCTTGCTCTTGCCGTTGCCCGCGAGGTTGTACTTCAGGGCGACGACCTTGTCCGCACCGTAGATCTCCTTGGCCTTGGCCTCGGTGATACCGACGGAGGCGACCTCAGGGTGGCAGTACGTCACCCGCGGCACGCCGTCGTAGTCGATCGGGACGGTCTTCAGACCGGCCAGCCGCTCCGCCACCAGGATGCCCTCGGCGAAGCCGACGTGCGCGAGCTGGAGGGTGGGGACCAGGTCGCCGACCGCCGAGATGGTGGGCACATTGGTCTGCATGTACTCGTCGACGAGGACATAGCCGCGGTCCATCGCGACGCCCTGCTCCTCGTAGCCGAGACCGGCCGAGACCGGGCCCCGGCCGACGGCGACCAGCAGCACCTCGGCGTCGAAGGTCTTGCCGTCGACGAGGGTGACGCGGACACCGTCCTGCGTGTACTCGGCCTTCTCGAAGAAGGTGCCCAGGTTGAACTTGATGCCGCGCTTGCGGAACGCGCGTTCAAGAAGCTTGGAGCTGTTCTCGTCCTCGACCGGGACGAGGTGCTTGAGGCCCTCGATCACCGTGATGTCGGTGCCGAACGACTTCCACGCGGAGGCGAACTCGACGCCGATGACGCCGCCGCCGAGCACGATCGCGGACTGCGGGACGCGGTCCAGGACCAGCGCGTGGTCGGAGGAGATGATCCGGTTGCCGTCGATCTCCAGGCCCGGCAGCGACTTCGGTACGGAGCCGGTGGCCAGCAGGACGTGGCGGCCCTGGACGCGCTGGCCGTTGACGTCGACGGAGGTGGGGGAGGACAGTCGGCCCTCGCCCTCGATGTAGGTGACCTTGCGGGAGGCGATCAGACCCTGCAGACCCTTGTACAGGCCCGAGATGACCTCGTCCTTGTACTTGTGGACGGCCGGGACGTCGACACCCTCGAAGGTGGCCTTGATGCCGAACTGCTCGCTCTCACGAGCCTGGTCGGCGATCTCGCCCGCGTGCAGAAGGGCCTTGGTGGGGATGCACCCCTTGTGCAGGCAGGTGCCGCCGACCTTGTCCTTCTCGATCAGTGCGACGTCCAGGCCCAGCTGAGCTCCGCGCAGCGCCGCAGCGTAACCGCCGCTACCACCGCCGAGGATCACTAGGTCGAAAACGGTGCTGGCGTCGTTCGCCACGTCACGTCCTCCATGCATGTGCGCCGTTCGCCGGTCCTCGATGACCGCGCGGCGGCTGGTGTTCGGCCGCTGTTTCTTCGGCCCTGTGGTGGGGGCCCTGCCCTGCCGAGAACCCATCTTCGCACTTGTTGACGGAAGGCGGGACGCGGGGCCGGGGTCTGAGACGGATGATCGGCCGTCCCAGCGGTTTACTCGCCCGTACACAGGTACGGACGTCGTGCGAATTTCGTCGAAGGTGAACGTAGCAAGCCAACACGAACGGCCCCGGACCTATGCCCGGGGCCGTAGTGACGCAGATGTCGGCCCGGCGCCTCAGCCGAGTTCGCCGCCGGCGGTCCGCTCGGCGAGCTTGACCAGGGTGCGGACCGCGGAGCCGGTGCCGCCCTTGGGCGTGTAGCCGTAAGGGGCGCCCTCGTGGAAGGCCGGGCCCGCGATGTCCAGGTGCGCCCAGGTGATGCCCTCGCCCACGAACTCCTTGAGGAACAGGCCGGCCACCAGGCCGCCGCCCATCCTTTCACCCATGTTGGCGATGTCGGCGGTCGGAGAGTCCATGCCCTTGCGCAGATCGGCCGGTAGCGGCATCGGCCAGGAGGCCTCGCCGACCTCATCCGCGATCTCGTGGATCGAGGTACGGAACGCGTCGTCGTTGGCCATGACGGCGAAGGTGCGGCTGCCGAGCGCCAGCACCATCGCGCCGGTCAGCGTTGCCACGTCGACGATCGCGTCCGGGTTCTCCTCCGACGCCTTCGTCAGCGCGTCGGCGAGCACCAGCCGGCCCTCGGCGTCCGTGTTGAGCACCTCGACCGTCTTGCCGCTGTACATGCGCAGCACGTCACCCGGCCGGGTCGCCGAGCCGGACGGCATGTTCTCGGCGAGCGCCAGCCAGCCGGTGACATTGACCGAGAGGCCGAGGCGGGCGGCGGCGACGACCGCGGCGAAGACGGCGGCCGCGCCGCTCATGTCGCACTTCATGGTCTCGTTGTGGCCGGCCGGCTTCAGCGAGATGCCGCCCGAGTCGTACGTGATGCCCTTGCCGACCAGCGCCAGGGTCTTGGCGTCCTTGGCGTGCGTGTACGAGAGCCTCACCAGGCGCGGCGGGTTCTGCGAGCCCTGCCCGACGCCGAGGATGCCGCCGAAGCCGCCCTTGGCGAGCGCCTTCTCGTCCAGCACCTGCACCTTGATGCCGTGCTCCTTGCCGGCGGCGGTGGCCACGGCGGCGAACGCCTCGGGGGTGAGGTCGTTGGGCGGCATGTTGATCAGGTCGCGGGCGCGGTTGATCTCCTCGGTGAGTGCGAGGGCGCGCTCGGCCGCGGCCTTGAACGCCTTGTCACGCGGCTTGGTGCCCAGCAGCGCCACTTCGGCCAGCGGCTTCTTCGCGTCCTTGCCCTTGTCCTGGTAGGCGGTGAACGCGTACGCACCCAGCAGGGCGCCCTCCGCGATGGCCTCCGCGTCCTCGACCGCCTCGATCGGCAGCGCGAAGCCGGCCTTCTTCGAACCGGCCAGCGCACGGGCGGCGGTGCCCGCCGCGCGGCGCAGCGCCTCGGCGTCGTACGCCTGGTCCTGCTCCGGGGCCGACCCCAGCCCGACCGCGATGACGACCGGCGCCTTGAGGCCGGAGGGGGCGGGGAGCTTGGTGATCTCGCCCTCGCCACCGACGGCGCCGAGGGTCTCCAGGACGGAGGCGAGCTTTCCGTCGAACGCCTTGTCCACAGCCTCGGCGCCCGGTGCGACGACCGGCCCCTTGGCGCCCTTGGCAACGCCGACGACAAGGGCGTCGGCGCGCAGCGTCGCCGCGCCGGCAGTGCTGAGAGTGAGAGCAGTCACGGTGGTGAAATCTCGCTTCCGTTGAGTTCGAAGGCTGGGGCGGGGACGGATCGGCATCCCTTGCCGCACAAGAGCCTACGCGTGGCCGCGCGTATCGCTCACGGCGGCGGCTGTATCGCTCGCGGCGGCGGCCGTTCACTCGTCCGTGGCGTCTCTTTCCCGTTTGCCCCGAACTTTGTGAGACCTCGGCCACACTCACCTCATTCCGGCAAGGGGGCACGTGGCTCCTTTGCGTCATCTGCACAGTTCCTCCTTGTGCCCGGGCGGTATCGAGGAGGCGCACGAGGGGGAATGGCATGGAGCAGCACGGACGGCGCACCCTCAGAGCGGCCGCGACTGCGCTCGCGGCCGCGACGCTGGCGACGGGGGTGTCGGCATCGACCGCCACGGCGGCCACGGCGCCCCGTATCGATCTGACGGTGCTGGTCGTCGACGACGGCGGCGGTGCCGTCGACGCGATCGTCTCCGAGCTCGAGAGCACCGGGGTGCCGTATCGGACCGTTGACCTGGGCGACCCCGGACGCCCGGCCGTCGACGCCGCGTTCCTCAGCGACACCGTGAGCGGCCGGCCGCGGGCCAAGTACCAGGGAGTGGTGGTCCCCGACGAGGACCCGTTCGGCGCGGACACGGCCGCCGGGTCCGCCGAGAACGCCGCGCTCTTCGCGTACGAGCGGACCTTCGGCATCCCGCAGGTCGACGCCTACACCTGGTCCCACCCCGGCGTGGGTCTGGAGTACACGGACAACGGCGGCTACGCCGGCGTGCTGGACGGCGCGCAGAGCGCCGTGACCGCCGCCGGGCGCAGCGGTCCCTTCGGCTACCTCGACGGACCCGTCGCCTTCGAGGACAACGCGCCGCTGATCGCCGAGAGCTACGGCTACGCGGGCAGGCCGAGGGAAGGATTCACCAGTTATCTGGACACTCCCGTCGGCGACGGCGGGGCGCGCGCGAGTCTGATCGGCCAGTACACGCACGACGGCCGCCGCGAGCTCGTGGTGACCTTCGCGTACAACCGCCACCAGCGGCAGTTCCGGGTGCTGGCCCGCGGCATCGTCGAATGGCTCACCCAGGGCATCCACCTCGGACACAGCCGCGCCTACTTCTCCGTCCACATTGACGACGTCTTCGCGCCCGACGCCCGCTGGGACACCGCGCGCAACTGCACTCCCGGCGACATCGACTGCGTCGGCGGCGGCGAGGAGAGCGAGCCCATCCGGATGACCGCGGCGGACGCCGAGTACGCGGCGGCCTGGCAGCGTTCCGCCGGCTTCACCCTCGACCTGGTGCACAACGCGGGCGCCGGCGAGGAGTGGAGGGCCGAGCACGGCGGCGCCGACCCGCTGACCGACCGGCTGGTGGCCGACAGGGCGCAGTACCGCTGGGTGAACCACACCTACACCCATCCGTTCCTCGGCTGCGTCCAGGACGTCTCGGTCGTGCCCTGGCGGTGCGCCGAGGACGCCGCGGGAAATACCCGGTGGACCAGCCGCTCCGAGATCTCCGCGCAGATCCGCGACAACCACGACTGGGCGCTGCGCAAGGGCCTGCCGGTCGACCGCGGCGAACTGGTCACCGGCGAGCACTCGGGTCTCAAGACCTTGCCGCAGCAGCCCCAGGACAATCCGAACCTCGCCGCCGCGCTGGCCGACAACGGGGTGAAGTGGGCCGCCTCCGACAACTCGCGGGAGCCGCAGCAGCGTGCCGTCGGTTCGGCGCTGACCGTGCCGCGCCACCCCATGAACGTGTACTACAACGCCGGCACGGCCGCGGAGATGGCCGACGAGTACAACTGGATCTACACCTCGGCGGCCGACGGCGGCAGCGGAATCTGCGCGACCAACCCGGCATCCACCTGCCTGCCGGGGCCGCTGGACACCGCCACCGGCTACGCGGACCACATCGTGCCGCAGGAGGCCCGCATCGCGCTGGGCCATGTGGTGGCGAACGACCCGCGCCCGCACTACGTCCACCAGTCCAACCTCGCCGAGGAGCGCATCCTCTACCCGGTGCTCGACAAGGTGCTCGCCGACCACCGTGCCCTGTTCGCCGACAACGCCCCGCTGGTCAACCCCCGCCAGCGGGACATCGGTACGGAACTGCAGCGCCGTGCCGCCTGGGACAAGGCCCTGGCCGACGGGAAGGTCACCGCGTACCGCACCGGAGACACCGTCACCGTCAAGGCCCCGTCGGGCGTCAGCGCGCCGGTCACCGCACCCGAGGGCACGCGTAAGCAACTGCTCCTGACCACCACGGTGTTCGGCTCCGCCTACGCCGGGACGCGGTCCGCCTGGACCACGCCCGAACTGCTGCAGTCGGCGATCACGCTCAAGCTCCCGGCCTGAGCGCCGCCGACCGCTGTCCTGGGGGGACGACCATGCTGAGCTGTGGCCGCCATGTGACCATGCTCACCGAAGGAACCTATCCGCACGTCCACGGGGGCGTGTCCACCTGGTGCGACCAGCTCGTACGGGGCATGCCGGAGGTCGACTTCCAGGTCGTCGCCCTCGCCGGCAGCGGCCGTGAACCGGTCACCTGGGAGCTGCCGCCGAACGTCTACCGGCACACGGTCTTCCCACTGTGGGGGCCGGAGCCCGCCCGGCGGCGGCTCCCGGCCCGGGAGCGCCGGCGTTTTCTCGGCAGCTACGAGCGCTTCCTGCTGTCGGTGCTGGATTCCGCGGCAGGCTGTGACTTCGGCCAGGCGCTGTACGAACTCGCCGACCACGCCCGCGCCGGACGGCTGACCAGCGCGCTGCGCTCGGAGTCCGCACTGCGCGCCCTGATGTGGATCTGGACCATGCCGCACCTGGGGACAACCGCGGCCAGGCCCACCGTGCACGACGCCCTGACCGCCACCGCCCTGCTGGAGCATGCGCTGCGGCCGCTGACCGTACGCATCCCGGACGATGCGATCGCCCACTCCGTCAGCGCGGGGCTCGCCACGCTGCCCGCGCTGACCGCCCAGCACTTCGACGGTGTGCCGTTTCTGCTGACGGAGCACGGGATCTATCTGCGGGAGCGCTATCTCGGCTACCGCACCGAGGCGCAGCGCGCCCCCGTGAAGGCGCTGATGCTCGGCTTCTACCGGGAGCTCAACTCGCTCGGCTACCGGAAGGCCGACCTGATCACCCCGTGCAACCAGTACAACCGCCGGTGGGAGGAGCGCGGCGGTGCTCCGGCGGAACGTATCCGCACCGTCTACAACGGCGTCGACCCGCACGCCTTCCCCGAGGCCGGTCCGGAACCGGACGTGCCGACCCTCGCGTGGGCGGGGCGGATCGACCCGATCAAGGACCTCGAGACGCTGATCCGCGCCTACGCCATGGTCCGCGCGGAGATGCCGCAGGTGCGGCTGCGGCTGTTCGGCGGGGTGCCCGCCGGCGGCGAGGCGTACCGCATCCGGCTGGAGAAACTCGCGGCGGAACTCGGCGTCGTGGACGGCATCGGCTGGGAGGGACGGATCAGCGGTGTGGCGCGCGCGTACGCGGCGGGCAGCGTGGTGCTGCTGTCCAGCATCAGTGAAGGGTTCCCCTTCTCGCTGATCGAGGCGATGTCGTGCGGTCGGGCGACGGTCTCCACCGATGTCGGCGGCGTACGGGAAGCGGTCGGCGACACGGGCCTGGTGGTGCCGCCGCGCGAGCCCGCCCTGATGGCCGAGGCCACCCTCGCACTGCTGCGCGACGACGCGCGCCGGGCGGAACTGGGCAGGCTGGCCCGGCAGAGGGTCATCGACCGGTTCACGCTGCGCCGGTCCGTGGACGGGTTCCGCCGCATCTACCTCGAACTGGCCGGGTTCCCGCCGGAGGACGAGGCCGCCGATCGCGGCGTGGGCCTGGCCGCCGAAGGGGCGCTGCGATGAGCGGGCCGCTGTGGCAGGGCCCGGGGCAGCACGGCCATGCGATGCCGGTTCTGCCCAGGCGCCGCGAGGGGCTCGCAGTGGCAGCCGACCCGATGACCGAACTCGCCGACCGTATGGAGGAGTTGATCGCGGCAGCCGTCCACCCCGATGAGATCGCCGCGATCCTCGAGTCGGACGGCATGAGCGACGACCACATCCGGCTGAGGTACGGCCGCCCGGACTCCTTCACGCTCGCGGAGGAGCTGTACGCCCGGGTCCCGCGCCGCTGCCCCGAACCCCCCGGCCCGCCCGTGGACCCCTGGCAGGTGGGCCTGCTCGGCTGCCTGCTGCGCAGCCTGGTCTTCGCCCTGCCGGGCCTGGCCTATGTCCTCGGCGCACCGCTGCTGAAGGGCGCCGCCCTGGCCCCGCTGCTCGCGGGCGCACTGACCGGCTGGCTGTGGAATCAGGCGCTGTCCCACCGCGCCCACTCCTGGCTTGCCCTGGGCGACCGTCCGGCGGCCGCGCTCTGCCTGTGCAGGGGCGCTCCGGCGGGCGCGCTCCTCGGCTCCCTCGCGGCCGCATCGGCGGCTGCGCTGTCGGCGGACCCGGGCCAGTGGCCGGCGGCGGCGTTCGCCACCGCCCAGGCGCTGTATCTGGCGGCGGCGACGGTCCTGCTGGCCCTGGGCCGCGAACGGGCGCTGCTGTACGCGCTGTTGCCGATGACGGCGGGTGCGGTGGCGTCGACGGCGCACGATGTGCCGTCGTGGCTGGGGACGGCGCTGCTGCTGGTGTCGCTGGTCGCGACGACGCTTCTCGCGGCGCGGGCGCTGCGCGGGGCGTCGGGGCCGCGGAGGGCGCCGGTGCCGCGCCCACGGGGCGGTGCTCAACCCGCCCGCCGCCTCGGCACGGGCGCGCGGGTCGACGAGGACGGCTCAGGCCGGGTGCTGGGGTGGCCCCGTGGGCGGGGCGACGACCGGGCGGGCGGGGACGGCGGCCGGGGCGCGGTGCCGCACGTCGCGTCGGTGGCGCCGCTCGGAAGAGCCGCAGGCCGGCTGCGCGACAGACGGTTCCTGCCGACCGTGCACGGTCTCACCGGACGCCGAAAGGTACTGCCCCGCGGACCCGGCCGGCCGGCCGGCCGCCTCCGCCCCGTCGGACGCGGCCGGCTCCGGGCTCCCCGCGAGGCCGCCGGCCGACGGGGCATCAATGTGAAGGCCCCGCACGGAAGTCGGGCCGCGCCCCGTATCGCGGCGTCCGTGCCGTACGGAGTGTTCGGGCTCGGGGCCGGGCTGCTCGTTCTCTGCACCGCCCTCGGGGACGTGCTCGCCGGGCGGCCCGGGGCCGTCGTCGCCGCGCCGTCCGCCGTGGCCCTGACGCTCGGCATGGGTCCCGCCGAGTGGCTGCTGCACCGCTTCCGGGGCGAGACCCTGGCCGGGCTTCGGGTGAGCGCCACGGCACGTGACTTCTGGCGCAACGCCGCGGCCGTGCTCGCCGAGTGCCTTGTCGGCTATCTCGCCGTGCTGTTCGCCCTTGCCGTGGCCGGGACGCTGCTGTGGCCCGCGGCCCCCGCACTCGGCGGCGTACGGCTGGCCACGCTGCTGCTCATCGGCACCACGCTGTGGACCGGCCTGCTGCTGCAGTCGTTCGGCGCGGTGACCGGGGCGGCAGCGGTGTGCGGCGCCGCGGCGTTGGCCCAGGGCGCCGCCCTGCTCGCCGGCGTCGGCAGCCCCGCCCTCGTCGGGCTCTGCGTCGCGGCCGTCGCGGCCGCGCTGCTGGCCACTCTCGTGTGTGCTCTGCTGGGGCGGGCCAGCGCCCACCGTGTATGACGCCCCCGTCCGACAACCCCCAGGAAGCGCCTGTGAAGAGCCTGTTGGTGCCGTACTACGAGCACCCCGCCGCCCGGCCCGACGCCTGGGACGCCGTCGTCGCGGCGGCGCCCCGGCTGTACGGCGTGGTCCTCAACCCCGCGAGCGGCCCGGGCACCGCCCCCGACCCGGCGTTCGCGGAGGTCGCCGAGCGGCTGCGCGCGGCCGGCGTCCGGGTACTCGGCTACGCGGACACCGACTACGCCCGCCGCCCGCACGCCGCCGTCGTGGCGGACCTGCTGCGCCACCGGGACTGGTACGGCGCGGCCGGGGTCTTCCTCGACCAGGTCAGCTCAGGCCCGGAGGCAGTGCCCCACTACCGGCGCCTGGGGGTCGCGGCCCGCGCGGCCGGCGCGGAGACACTCGTGCTCAACCACGGGGTGCACCCCGACCCGGCGTACGCGGAACTCGCCGACCTGCTGGTCACGTTCGAAGGCCCCTGGGACGCCTACCGCTCGGCCGGCATCCCGTCCTGGACCACCGCCCACCCGCCCGAGCGGTTCTGCCATCTGGTGTACGCGGCACCGGCGGACGCCCGGGCCGGGGCGGCCGTGCACTGCGTCGTCCCGGGAACGGGGGCCCATCCGTGGGGGACGCTCCCGCACGGGCTCCGGCGCCGACCCTGAAGTGACCTCAGCGGGACACGACGTAACACGTCGCCTTCGGATCCTCACCGACGCCCCACTCGCTCTCCGACGGCCAGGCCAGCCAGTAGGTCCCGGAGTCCGCCGCCTCACGGGTCCAGGAGGAGGGCGCCGAGTCGTACGCACGCTCACAGGCGGAATCGGCCCGACGCTCGGCCGACTCGTCACCCGGGTAGTCGCCGCCGCCCAGTCCGGGGTGCGCGAGCACCCGGGCGTCGTGCGGCTGCTCGCACGCCACCCGTACGACCATGCTCTCGTCCGTGTCCCGTATCCCGGTGTTGCTGTCGACGCAGGCGCCGCGCGGGACGTCGGCGATCGGCAGCACCGCCTTCCTCGCGACGAGGGTCGTGCCCGCCGGCGCCCCTGCGGTCGGTTCAGAGGCTCCGAAGCCGTTCAATGTCAGTACGGCGCGCAGCCGCTTCATCGGGTGGAGGGTGCTGCCCTCCTTGCCGAGCAACGGGGAGAGGTCGGCTGCGGCGCGGGTGATCCGGCCCCGGGAGTCCGCCGTGATCTCCAGCTCGACGGGATTTTCCGTGCTGGTCGGGGATATGGAGCTGTGGAGTTCGCCTCTGATGTCCGGAGCGAACAGGGCCAGAGCGTTGTAGGCCGTGACCTGGGCCCGATAGCGCCGGTCTCCGCCGCCGGTCGCCGACTGCTTCACATCCCGGGCACCGCTCACGATCTCCAGCAGCGTGCCGCCGAAAGCGGCCTCGCTACCCCGGAGGCTGTCGATCGAGCCGGTGGTCCACGGGTCCGACTCGTCGTAGCGCAGCCAGTAGTCCGCCCTGCCCGGCCGGATCCGGATGGTGCTCGCGTCGACCGCGACGCGCATCGTCGTAGGCGAGCTGTTGTTGTCCAGCGTCGTTCCGAGCAGCGCGTCCTTGGTGCTGCCGGGCAGGCCGTCCGCGAGCTTCCAGACCGAGGACGCGGACGCCCGGCTGCCGGGGAAGTCCAGCCGGCCCCTGGACGTCAGCACCGTGTCACCGTGCCTGGAGGTGAAGGTCAGCGTCTGCGTGAAGCTTGCGCTGCCTGCGTTCTGCGTGGTCAGAAGCGCCTGGCGCGGTTGCTGCTGGACGGGCGCGTCGAACACGGGGTGCGCCGGCTTCTTTTCCGTCGCGCCGCCGCCCGAACAGGCGGTGAGCAACAGGCATGCCGCGGCAGCGGCGGCGAGGAGGGGGGAACGGTGGCGGGTGATCACAAGCGTTCGACCTGCGAAGGCCGCGCGCGGTTGCCTGCCCGAAGGTCACGGATGGGTGAACGCGGGGGCCGGGCGTGGACGGGGAGCTCGGCAGCTAGCGGAGCACGAGCGCGACCAGCGTCACCGTCGCCGCCGTCTCCGCCAACGCGCCGAACACATCGCCCGTCACGCCACCGAACCGTCGCACGCAGTGCCCGAGCAACAGCTGCGCCGCCCCCAGCCCGGCCGCCACCGCCACTGCGTGATGGAGCGCCCCGTACGGTCCGAACAGCGCGCCCGCGCCCGCGCAGGCAGCCATGGTCAGGCCCGTCACGAGCAGTGCCGTACGTACGGGGACCACGCCCGCGACCGCGGCCCCGAGGCCCTCCGGGCGCGCCGGCGGCACTCCCGTACGGGAGGCGAGCGTGAGCGCCAGGCGCGCGGTGACCGCGGAGACAGCGGCCGCGCTCACGCCGAGCGCCCAGCTTTCGCCGTACAGCTCGGAGAGCGCGGCGACTTGGCCGAGCAGCCCGAACAGCAGCGTGACGACGCCGAACGGCCCGATGTCCGACTGCTTCATGATCCGCAGCGCGTCCTCGGCGGGCTTGCCGCTGCCCAGCCCGTCCGCGGTGTCGGCGAGCCCGTCGAGATGAAGGCCCCGGGTGAGCGCGGCCGGGACCGCGGCCGTGGCGACCGCGGCGAGCAGCGGCCCGGAGTCCAGCAGCATCAGCACCCCGCCGAGCGCCGCCGCGACCAGGCCCACGACCAGGCCGGCGAGCGGTGCGCAGAGCATGCCCGCGCGGGCCGCGTCCCGGTCCCAGCGTGTGACACGCACCGGCAGCGCGGTCAGGGTGCCGAACGCGAACCGTATCCCGGCCGGGCCGTCTGTCTTCTCGGTGCTCACCGCGCGCAGGGTAGTCGGTGTGCCCCGACGGTAGATTGCGCATGACGGACAATTCGGGAGCGGGTGGCATGGGTCACTGGTTTTACCGCAACATCGTGGAGCCGGGAAAGCTCCCGCTGCTGCTTGCGCTGGCCTCGTTCGTGCTGACTTTCCTGATCACCCGGGTGGTCACCCGGTTGATCAGAGCCGGGAAGGGACCGTTCGGCAACGTCAGCTCCGGCGGACTGCACATCCACCATGTGGTCCCGGGCGTGGTCCTCACCGTGATCGGAGGCTTCGGGGCGGTCGCCACCACCAACCACAGCGGGATCGGAGCCGGCGTCTGCGCGGTGATCTTCGGTATCGGCGCCGGACTCCTCCTCGACGAGTTCGCGCTGATCCTCCATCTCGACGACGTCTACTGGTCCGAGGCGGGCCGCAAGAGCGTCGAGGTCGTGGTGCTCACCACGGCCCTGCTGCTGCTCCTCCTCGGCGGGTACGCACCGCTGGGCGTCAATGACCTGTCCGCCGACGAACGCGAGGACCGCCGGCTCTTTCTGCTCACCCTCGCCGTCAACTTCGCCTTCGTCCTGATCACCCTGATCAAGGGCAAGCTGCGGATGGCGGTCCTCGGCGCTCTGGTGCCGCTGGTGGCCATCTTCGGCGCGGTGCGGCTCGCCCGGCCCGGATCGCTGTGGTCCCGCCACTTCTACCGGCGCCGTCCCAAGGCCCGTGCCAAGTCCCGGCTCCGCTCCTACCGCCACGACCGGCGCTGGGACAAGCCGCGCCGCAAGTTTCAGGACCTGATCGGCGGCGCGCCCGACCGGCGGCCGGAAGCCGGACCCTGACGGCCACGGCGACGGCGCCGCCACAGCGCTTCGGCCACGCACACCACCAGCACGGCCGCGATCGCCGCCAGGTGCTCCTTGCCGGCCAGATTGGGCTTGACGATCACCTCGATGATCATCGCAACGATCACCAGCGCCGCGGTGACGTAGGCGCCGTAGCGGTAGCAGACGAACACCGCGAGACCGACGACCGCCGCAGAGGGGCCCGTGTCCACGATGTGTGCGTCCGAGGCGGGCAGCGAGAACGGGCCGTCCGGTCCGACCGCGATACCGATCCGTGCATAGGTCGTCCCGGCCAGCGTCGACACATACGCGACCGCGAGCGTGCGCCACCGGCCCAGCGTGATCTCCGCGACGCCGAACACCAGCAGAATCTGCGCCAGGGCACCCCAGACGGGCAGATCCAGCGCCGGCACGAACAGCGAGAGCGGCGTGCGCAGCAGGGCGAGCCACAGCGGGTCCTCGGCCCTGACAAAGCCTATGCCGTGGACCATCCGCAGCCCCCAGGACTGCTGCTGGAGGACGTAGAAGCCGGCTGTGAGCCCGACCGCGGCGAGGGTGAGCGGGATCGCCCGCCACCTCCGCGCGACGAGAGCCTGACGCACGGGTGCGTACAGCGGACCCCATTCGCGGCGTGCGAAAGCGGCAGCCTTCATCGCCCGCTCCCCAGGTGTCTGCGGTGCAGCCACTTGGGCAGGCCCGGGGCTTCGAGGAATCCCTCGGCGCGCCCGGCGGCGATGCCGATGCGCAGTAGGTCGGCGCTCTTTTCGAAGAGCATGAAGCGCGGCTCCCAGATCGGTCGGTACTTTGCGTTGGCGCGGTACAGGGACTCGATCTGCCACCAGCGGGAGAAGAAGCTGAGCAGTGAGCGCCACAGCCTCAGCACCGGTCCCGCGCCGAGCCTCGAGCCCCGTTCGAAGACCGATCTGAACATCGCGAAGTTCAGCGAGACCTGAGTGATCCCGATCTCCTTTGCGCGCTGCAGGAGTTCGATGACCATGAACTCCATCAGGCCGTTCTCCGCGTCCCGGTCCCGCCGCATCAGGTCGAGCGAGAGCCCTTCGGGGCCCCAGGGCACAAAGCTGAGCAGCGCCCGCAACCCGCCCGTGCCGTCGGTGCATTCGAGCATCACGCAGCGGCCGTCCGCCGGATCGCCGAGTCGCCCGAGCGCCATCGAGAAGCCGCGCTCGGTG
This sequence comes from Streptomyces sp. NPDC002889, assembly GCF_042888425.1. Lineage (NCBI taxonomy): Bacteria > Bacillati > Actinomycetota > Actinomycetes > Kitasatosporales > Streptomycetaceae > Streptomyces > Streptomyces sp. NPDC002889. The sequence goes on along the minus strand of NZ_JBIAPT010000003.1, from coordinate 408,536 downwards.
GCCCCGTCGCGCCAGTCGTCGGCGCGTTGCAGCAGGACCGCCATCTCGTCGGCCGGGATGTCCTCGTGACGGCGGATCCGCACCTGGTACCCGGCCCGCCCGACCCGGTTGTAGGCCTGGCGTACGGTCCGCATCGCCCGTCCCTCGAGCGTGAACTCCTCGGTCTCGACGATCGCTTCGTCACCCAGTTCCAGGGCGTCGAGGCCGTGACGGGCGTAGATGGTGCCGGCCTCCTCGCCCGCCCCCATCACTGCTGGGATCCAGCCGTGTTCCCGGGCCTGCGCCAGCCAGGGGTCGATCGCGCCCGGCCAGGCCTCGGGATCACCGATCGGGTCGCCCGAGGCGAGCGAGACCCCGCCCACCACCCGGTAGGCCACGGCGGCCTTCCCGGTCGGGGACCACACCACGCTCTTCTCGCGGCGCAGCGCGAAATAGCCCAGCGAGTCGCGCTCCCCGTGCCGCTCGAGCAGGGCGCGCAGCCGCGCCTCGTCGTCCTCGGTGATCGGATCGACCGCCCGGCGCGAGCGGAAGGCGGCGTACAGCACGGCGAGCAGCAGCAGCGTGGACAGCACGTTGATGGTGACGTCGACCCAGCCGGGGGTGCTGATTTCGGGGAAGCGGGCGTCGTCGCCGGCGAGCGAGACCAGCCGCATCAGGCCGTATCGCCAGCGCTCCAGGAAGGTGGAGCCCTGCGCGGTGTTGGTGACGGTGACCAGCAGGGCGGCGGCCAGCGAGGTGGCGAGCAGCCCGCCGGCCGCGACGGCCGCCGCCAGCTTCGGGTTGGAGCGGTCGCCCTTGGCGTAGAACTCGCGCCGGCCGAGCAGCAGCGTGGCCACGAACGCGGCGGTCAGGACGAGGGAGATCCAGTTCTGCGGGTACTGCTGGATCTCCGGGAAGAACATCGCGAAGGCGAGCAGGAGCAGGAACAGCCCGCCGAGGACCAGATTGAGGATCCAGGCCGCGCGCTTGCGGCGGCGCATCGTGATCGCGAGGAACAGGGTGAAGACGCCGGAGGCGAAGCCCGCGGTGAGCAGATAGGGCGTGAAGTAGTTGTCCGTGTTGTGCCGTCGCAGGTCCTGGCCGAGCGAGACCCAGACGCCGCTCAGGAAGTTGATGAACGTCACGGCGCGCAGATACCAGACGGCGAACGCTGCGCTGCGCCGCGAGCGGACGGTCGAACGGCTCGCTTCCTCGCTGGACAAACGGACCTCTCCCATGGAACGCGATGATATGGGGCATCACGTGACACATGGGGTGGGTGCGGTCGGGCGTCGCCGACCGCACCCGGGTGTCAGTCCGTGTCGGTCTGTGTCATTCCTCGGTCGTCCCCGCACGCTCAGGCAGCTCGGCGGCGAGTGCGGCCGCGGCCTGTACGAGAGGGAGCGCGAGCAAGGCCCCGGTTCCTTCCCCCACAGTGACGCCATGGTCGAGCAGAGGGTTGAGCGCCAGGCGGTCCAGCGCCTTGGCCTGCGCCGGCTCGCCGCTCAACTGGCCCGCCAGCCACCAGTCCGGTGACCGGAACGCCGCCCGCTGTCCGACCAGCGCACACGCCGCCACGACGACCCCGTCCAGGATCACCGGCATCCGGCGCACCGCGCTCTGCAGCAGGAACCCGGTCATTGCGGCGAGATCCGCGCCGCCCACTGCCGCCAGCAGCTCCAACTGGTCGCCCAGCACCGGCCGGGCGCGCCGCAGCGCATCCCGGATCGCCGCGCACTTGCGCATCCAGGCCAGATCGTCGATACCGGTACCGCCGCGGCCGGTGACCACCGAGGCGTCCGTACCGCACAGCGCGGCGATCAGGGTGGACGCGGGGGTCGTGCCGCCCACGCTCAGGTCGCCGAGGACGACCAGGTCGGTGCCGGAGTCGGCCTCCTCGTCGGCGATCGCCATGCCCAGACGTACGGCCTGCTCCGCCTCCTCGGGCGTCAGCGCGTCCTCGATGTCGATACGGCCGCTGCCGCGCCGCACCCGGTGGCGTACGACCTCCTCGGGCAGCAGCTCCGGGTCGCAGTCGAGACCGGCGTCGACGATCCGTACCGGCACACCCCAGCGGCGGGCGAGTACGGAGACGGGGCTCGCGCCCTCCAGCACGGCCCGCACCAGTTGGTGCGCGGTGCCGGGTTCCCGGCCGGAGACGCCCAGTTCGGCGACTCCGTGGTCACCGGCGAACAGCACGACCCGCGGCCGCTCCACGGCCCGCACCGGCACCGCTGCCTGCGCGGCGGACAGCCACTCGCCCAGCTCGTCGAGACGGCCCAGCGAACCGGGCGGAACGACCAGCCGCTCCCGGCGTTCCTCGGCGTCTCGCCGCGTGCCGCTGTCGGGGCGCTCGATCAGATCGGAGAAGTCGTCGAGATTCAGCCTGCTCATTCGCCGAACAGTACCGGCACCGCCCCAGGCTCAGCCGCGCAGGACGAGTGCCTGGCCCGCGACCACCAGCAGGACGTGCTCGCACTCGTCGGCGAAGGCGGCGTTCAGACGCCCCAGTTCGTCACGGAAGCGGCGCCCGGAGGCGGTGGCGGGCACGACGCCCGAGCCGACCTCGTTCGTCACGGCGACGAGTGTGCGGGGGGTGGCCCGTACCGCCGCGACCAGCTCGGAGACCCGTTCGCGCAGATCGCGTTCGCCGCCCGTCGCCCAGTGCTCGTCGTCCCAGGCGCCGGCCTTGTCCATCGCGTCGGTGAGCCACAGGGACAGGCAGTCGATCAGCAGCGGAGGGCCGTCGTCGGCGAGCAGCGGGACCAGGTCGCAGGTCTCGACGGTCCGCCAGGAGGCGGGCCGTCGCTCGCGGTGCGTGGACACCCGGACGGCCCACTCCGTGTCGCCGTCCCGGCTGCCGCCCGTCGCGACGTAGACGACATCGGGGAACGTCTGCAGCCGCTGCTCGGCCTCCAGCGACTTGCCCGACCTCGCCCCGCCCGTGACCAGGGTGCGCCGGGGCACGTCCGGCACCGCGTGGTACTCGCCCACCAGCACCGTCGTCCCGTCCGGCACGCATCGCGCTCCGGAGGCCGCCAGCCGCCGGACCAGCTCTGGGCCGCCGGGTACATCGTGGTCGATGTGGACGGCGATGACATCGGTGGTGGAGCCGATCGCCCCCGAGGCACGCAGTCTTGCCACGGCGTCCGGGCGCCCGATGACGTCGCCGACGACCATGTCGTACGCCGCGCGCCCCTCGGCGAGGCCGGCCGGCGCGGCGCCCGGCGGCAGATAGAGGAGCCGCTCGCCCTCCGGCGAGGTCACCTCGTACCCCGTCCCCGGGTGGTCCATCGGCACGGCCCGTACCCGGTGGCCGCTGATCAGCGTCAACTCCCGTCCGTCCGGCACCCGTCCGGCCGCCGGCAGCCCGGCGGGCAGATCCACGGCCGGCCCGTCGTGCGGATGCGTCAGCAGCACCTGCCGTACGCCGACGAGCGAATGCCCGGCCCGTGCGGCGGCGAGGGCGGCCCCCGGGGTCAGATCGAGCAGCAGCGCACTGTCCACGAGCAGCGCGGTGGCGGCCCGCGCCTCGGGCCCGCGCGCGGTGGCGCACACGGCGCAGGGACAGTCGGGCCGGGGGAGTCCGGCGGGCGCGCCGGTGCCGAGCAGAGTCAGTTCCACGCCTCTGATCCTCCCGCGTCCCCCTGGCCCGTGCGCGCCCGGCTACGCTGCGGGCAGGAAACGGATCAGCTGGTGGGACGTGGGAGGCGCACATGGCATGGACGTGGCGGTTCGAGAAGTCCGACGGTACGGAGGTCCAGCCGGCGGTCGAGCCGGAGGAGTTCACGACCCAGGGCGACGCCGAGTCCTGGATCGGCGAGTGCTGGAAGGACCTTCTCGAGGGCGGCGCGGACCAAGTGGTGCTGTCGGAGGACGCGACGAGGATCTACGGCCCGATGAGCCTGCACGCGAACGAGTCGTAGCGGGGAGGTCGGGGGTGCTGGGGGTACGAGGTACCCCCAGGCCGCCCGGGCCTCATGGCCTCGCCGGGCCCGCCACGGCGTCATGGGGTTTCCAGGGCCCGCAAGGGCCGAGGGGACATCGAACGCGGTGAGGCCCCCGCCGGGGCCGAAGGGAAACCGTTCCTGTACGGCATGTAATCGGGCGGAACCGGCCGACGGTGGCGTGCCGTGGCCGGAGGTACCCCGGCGAAGCCCCGCGGGAACGTCGCGGGCACCGACGATCAGCCGCGGCGTACTCCGCACAGATGCAGCAGCGCGGCGACCCCCCGGTAGGGATCCGTGCGCCCCGCCCGGTCCTCCGCGGCCAGCAGCCGCTCCAGCTCATCGGCGGCGGGCAGCTCGACGTCGTTGCCGACGGTGTCCGTGAAGACCCGGACCCCGTACCAGGCGTGGAGCGGCGCGGCGATCCCCGCCAGCGTCGCGGTCAGCGCCGCCAGCCGGTCCGCTCGCACGCTCAGCCCGAGCCGGTTCGTGTACCTGTCCGTCTCGAAGGCATCCACGGCCCCCTGCCAGTCGCCGGCCAGCCCCGGCCGCATGGCCAGCGCGTCGGCGTTCCGTACGAGCAGGGACAGCAGTCCGCCGGGGGCGAGCATCCTGGCCAGGCCCGCGAGCATCGCGTCCGGTTTCTCGACGTACATCAGTACGCCGTGGCACAGCACCACGTCGAAGCTGCCGGGCAGGAAGTGCACCCCGGTGTCCCGGCCGTCGCCCTCGATCAGCCGTACCCGCTCGCGGATGCCGGCGGGCTCGTCGGCGAGCGCCTCACGGGCCGCCTTCAGCATGGTCGGGTCGGACTCCAGCCCCGTCACGGTGTGCCCGCCGCGTGCCAGCCGCAGCGCCTGCGTGCCCTGGCCCATGCCGACGTCGAGCACCCTCAGCCGCTGGCCGACCGGGTACCGGGAGGTGATCTGGTCGTCGAGCTGACGGGCCACGAGCTCCTGGCGGACCGTGTTGCGCAGCCCGCCCATCCCTGCGAGCCAGGCGTCGGACGCTCCGGCGAACCCTGAGGGGGGCGGGGCCTGCGAAATCTGCTCGGTCAGGGCCGCTCCCCGCGCTTGACCTGCGGCTTCGGCAGACGCAGTCGGCGCATCTGGAGCGAGCGCATCAGACCGTAGGCGACGGCGCCGCGGGTGGGCTCGTTCGGGAAGCGCTCCTTGAGCTGCTTCTTGAGCCTGATGGTCAGGCCGATCGAGTCCACGACGATGAGCACGATGACGCCGAGCCAGAGCAGCAGCGCGATGTTCTGCAGCTGGGCGACCCGGACCATGCTCAGCACGAGGATCATCACCGCCAGCGGCAGGAAGAACTCGGCGACGCAGAAGCGGGAGTCGATGAAGTCGCGCACGAAGCGACGTACCGGGCCCTTGTCACGGGCCGGCAGATAGCGCTCGTCGCCACCGGCGAGGGCCTCGCGCTGCTTGGCCAGATCGGCACGGCGCGCCTCGCGCTGGCGCTTGTTCGCCTCCTTGCGGTCCGCCGGCGCACTGGACGCGCGGCGGCGCTGGGTCTGGGCCTCACTGCGCTTGGGCGTGGGGCGGCCCTTGGGGGCCTCGGGGTCGCGGGGCTGCTTGGAGAGGTCCGCCGTCACCTTGGTGGTGGGGGCCTTCTCTTCCTTGGAACGGCTACGGAACACAAAGCCCAAGGGTACGGGGTGGAACGCACAGACCTCACCCCGATGAGGGGAACGATCCCGCAACGGCGTGCGTCCGCAGGGACAGAAGCCCGGCACAGGCACATCCGGGCTTCTGTCCCTGCGGACCGCCGCGGCACGGGTCCCTGACGGCCACCTAGTCCTTGCGCCGGATCGAAGCCGTACGCAGTCGTCCTTGGGGATGAGCGCATCCGTGCCCGAACAGTGCGGTAATGGATGCAGGGCCCGTACTGTGGGTTCTGTTGGAGTGCTGCTGAAGCTGAGTCCGTCAGAAGGGGGCGCGCGAAGCCCATGAGCGGTGTCATGAAGCGTATGGGGATGATCTTCCGCGCGAAGGCGAACAAGGCCCTTGACCGGGCCGAGGACCCTCGCGAGACCCTCGATTACTCGTACCAGAAGCAGCTCGAACTGCTCCAGAAGGTGCGCCGTGGAGTCGCCGATGTGGCGACCTCCCGCAAGCGGCTCGAGCTGCAGCTGAACCAGCTGCAGGGCCAGTCGTCCAAGCTCGAGGACCAGGGTCGCAAGGCGCTGGCGCTCGGCCGTGAGGACCTGGCGCGCGAGGCGCTCTCCCGCCGCGCCGCGCTCCAGCAGCAGGTCACGGACCTCGAGACCCAGCACCAGACGCTGCAGGGTGAGGAGGAGAAGCTGACCCTTGCGGCGCAACGGCTGCAGGCCAAGGTCGACGCCTTCCGCACGAAGAAGGAGACGATCAAGGCGACCTACACCGCCGCCCAGGCGCAGACCCGGATCGGTGAGGCGTTCTCCGGGATCTCCGAGGAGATGGGCGACGTCGGCCTCGCGATCCAGCGGGCCGAGGACAAGACCGCGCAGCTGCAGGCCAGGGCCGGCGCGATCGACGAGCTGCTCGCCTCCGGCGCCCTGGACGATCCGTCCGGGATGGCCAAGGACGACATCGCGGCCGAGCTGGACCGGATCTCCGGCGGCACGGACGTGGAGCTGGAGCTCCAGCGCATGAAGGCGGAGCTCGCGGGCGGCTCGAGCTCCCAGCAGGCCATCGAAGGCGGCGCCGCGGGACAGCAGGACGCCGCACCGCAGCAGAACAGCCCGCACAGGTTCGACAAGGAGTAGGGACTCGTCATGATCGTACGGATCATGGGGGAGGGCCAGGTGAAGCTGGACGACAGCCACTTCACCGAACTGAACAAGCTCGACGACCTACTGCTCTCCGAGATGGAGAGCGGCGACGGCCCCGGCTTCCGCCGGACGCTTCACGCGCTGCTCGACAAGGTCCGCGAGCTCGGCGAGCCACTGCCCGACTCCTCCCTCGAACCGTCCGAGCTGATTCTTCCCGCTGCGGACGCGACCCTCGAGGAGGTCCGGGGGCTGCTCGGCGACGACGGTCTCATCCCGGGCTGATCGGTCCCACTCCAACGACGCTGCGTGCCCTGCCCCCGGAATGCCGGGGGCAGGGCACGCAGCGTCTGCCGTCCGCGCGTCGCGGTCGTGCACCGCGAGCACCGCACGACCGCGACGCGTGCCGCCACCGTCCTCGTACGCCGTAACGTTGCCTGACGTGACCTCATTCGCCGACCGCGTCGACCGGGCCAAGGGCCGGCTGCGCGCGCATCCGCTGGCGTTCGACGCTGCGCTGGCGTCGGCCGTGCTGATCTGCATGGTCACCGGGTCCTTCGCCGATCCGAACGGGCCGCACGGTCCCACCTTCGGCACTCGCACCCCCGAGGTGCGCAGTGCTCTGCTGATACTGGTCGCCGCCGGGGCGCTCGTCTTCCGGCGGCGGCATCCGATGGCCGTGCTCGTGGTCACCGCAGGGGTGTCGGTCGTCGAGCTGGTGGCCGGCGACCCCGCAGCGCCCGTGGCGATGAGCGCCGTGATCGCGCTGTACACCGTCGCCTCCCGCACCGACCGGCCCACCACCTGGCGGGTCGGCCTGCTGACCATGGGCGTGCTGACCGGCGCCGCCATGTTCTTCGGGTCCGGCCCCTGGTACACCCAGGAGAACCTGGGCCTCTTCGCCTGGACCGGTATGGCGGCGGCCGCCGGTGACGCCGTCCGCAGTCGGCGCGCCTTCATCGACGCCATCCGGGAGCGGGCCGAGCGCGCCGAACGCACCCGTGAGGAGGAGGCCAGGCGCCGGGTCGCCGAGGAGCGGCTGCGGATCGCCCGTGATCTCCACGATGTCGTGGCCCACCACATCGCCCTGGTCAATGTGCAGGCCGGCGTCGCCGCCCATGTCATGGACAAGCGGCCCGACCAGGCCAAGGAGGCACTCGCCCATGTGCGCGAGGCCAGCCGCTCCGCGCTGGACGAGCTGCGTGCCACCGTGGGGCTGCTGCGCCAGTCCGGCGATCCCGAGGCGCCCACCGCACCCGCCCCCGGCCTCGCGGTGCTCGACGAGCTGGTGACCACGTTCCGGCAGGCCGGCCTCCCGGTCGAGGTCGCTCGGGCCGACGACGGCGTGACCCCGCCCGCGGCGGTCGACCTCGCCGCGTACCGGATCGTCCAGGAGGCCCTGACCAATGTGCAGAAGCACGCCGGCGCGGAGGCGAAGGCCGAGGTGAGCGTGGTGCGGGTGGGTTCGACGCTGGAGGTCACGGTGCTCGACAACGGCGCCGAGGCCGAGCAGAGCAGTACGGACGGCGGCGGTCACGGCCTGCTCGGTATGCGCGAGCGCGTCACCGCACTCGGTGGCCGTCTGTCCGCGGGCCCCCGCTACGGCGGCGGTTTCCGCATCCAGGCGATACTGCCGCTCAAGACCCGCACGGGGGAGGACGGATGACGATCAGGGTGCTGCTCGCCGACGACCAGGCACTGCTGCGCAGCGCGTTCAAGATCCTGGTGGACTCCGAGCCGGACATGGAGGTCGTCGGCGAGGCGGCCGACGGGGCCGAGGCGGTCGCCCTCGCCCGCACGGCCAAGGCGGATGTCGTGCTGATGGACATCCGGATGCCCGGTACGGACGGACTCGCCGCCACCCGCCTGATCAGCGCGGACCCGGCGCTGTCCGGGGTACGCATCGTCATGCTCACCACCTTCGAGGTGGACGAGTACGTCGTGCAGTCGCTGCGCGCCGGGGCCTCCGGATTCCTCGGCAAGGGCGCGGAGCCGGAGGAGCTGCTGAGCGCCATCCGCATCGCCGCCGCGGGGGACGCGCTGCTGTCGCCCGCGGCGACCAAGGGCCTGATCGCCACGTTCCTCGCCCAGGGCGGCGGTTCGGACGGCACACGGGAACCGCAGGCGTACTCCGAGCGGCTGGACGCCCTCACCGGGCGGGAGCGCGAGGTGCTGGTGCTGGTTGCCGGCGGGCACACCAACGACGAGATCGCCGCGCGGCTCGAGGTCAGCCCCCTCACCGTCAAGACCCATGTGAACCGGGCCATGGCCAAGCTCGGCGCCCGCGACCGGGCCCAACTGGTGGTCATTGCTTACGAGTCGGGCCTGGTACGTCCGAAGGTGGACTGAGCCGCCCACCGAGAAGGCCTCGGAGCCGGGCCACCGATGAGGCCGGGCCGGGCAAGCCGAAGGGGGCGTCCCGGCCGGGAGGCCCCCTTCGGCTTGCGCACATGCATGGGCTTACGGCAGCGCCAGCATCCGCTCCAGCGCCAGCTTGGCGAAGCTCTCCGTCTCCTTGTCGACCTGGATCCGGTTGACCAGGTTGCCCTCGGCCAGCGACTCCAGCGTCCACACCAGGTGCGGCAGGTCGATGCGGTTCATCGTCGAGCAGAAGCAGACCGTCTTGTCGAGGAAGACGATCTCCTTGTCCGGGTGCGCGTTGGCCACGCGCCGGACCAGGTTCAGCTCGGTGCCGATCGCCCACTTGGAGCCGGACGGAGCCGCCTCCAGCGTCTTGATGATGTACTCGGTCGAGCCCACGTGGTCCGCGGCCGCCACGACCTCATGCTTGCACTCGGGGTGGACCAGTACGTTCACGCCCGGGATGCGCTCGCGTACGTCGTTCACCGAGTCCAGCGAGAAGCGGCCGTGCACCGAGCAGTGTCCGCGCCACAGGATCATCTTCGCGGCGCGCAGCTCCTCGACCGTCAGCCCGCCGTTGGGCTTGTGCGGGTTGTAGAGGACGCAGTCGTCCAGCGACATCCCCATGTCACGCACCGCCGTGTTCCGGCCCAGGTGCTGGTCGGGGAGGAAGAGGATTTTCTCGCCCTGCTCGAAGGCCCAGTCCAGGGCGCGCTTGGCGTTCGACGACGTACAGATCGTGCCGCCGTGCTTGCCGGTGAAGGCCTTGATGTCCGCGGAGGAGTTCATGTACGACACCGGCACGACCTGCTCGGCGATGCCCGCCTCCGTCAGCACGTCCCAGCACTCGGCGACCTGCTCGGCCGTGGCCATGTCGGCCATCGAGCAGCCGGCCGCGAGGTCGGGGAGCACGACCTTCTGGTCGTCGGAGGTGAGGATGTCCGCGGACTCGGCCATGAAGTGCACACCGCAGAAGACGATGTACTCGGCCTCGGGGCGTGCCGCGGCGTCCTTGGCCAGCTTGAAGGAGTCACCGGTGACATCCGCGAACTGGATGACCTCGTCCCGCTGGTAGTGGTGGCCGAGGACGAAGACCTTGTCGCCGAGCTTCTCCTTGGCCGCGCGGGCGCGGGCCACCAGGTCCGGGTCGGACGGTGAGGGCAGGTCACCGGGGCACTCCACGCCTCGCTCGCTCCTGGGGTCGGCTTCGCGGCCGAGCAGCAGCAGAGCGAGCGGCGTCGGCTGGACGTCGAGCTCAGTGCGGGTTGGGGCGGTGGTCACGACACGCACCCTTTCTTCTCTGCAGACAGACCTTTTCGTCTATTTGACGCTATCTATCATAACTGCTTCACGTCACTTTGACGATGGCCATAACGTCTATGTGACGCACCCCCTGTCGCCACGTCGGTGCCCCAGCTCGACGCAGTGTGCGAGCATGAATGGGAAAGACACGCCACGGCCCGGAATGAATCCGCGGCCACGCCGGTTGCAACCGTCGGCAAGCAGTCTCCGTACTACCCGGGAGAGAAGCAGATGTCCGTATCGGACGAGACCACCACCGTGAACGACGGCATCCTCCTGTCCGATGCCGCCGCGGCCAAGGTCAAGGCCCTGCTGGACCAGGAAGGCCGTGAGGACCTGGCGCTGCGCGTGGCAGTTCAGCCGGGCGGCTGCTCCGGCCTTCGCTACCAGCTGTTCTTCGACGAGCGTTCGCTCGACGGCGACGTGGTCAAGGACTTCGGTGGCGTCAAGGTCGTCACCGACCGGATGAGCGCTCCGTACCTGGGTGGTGCGTCGATCGACTTCGTCGACACCATCGAGAAGCAGGGCTTCACCATCGACAACCCGAACGCCACGGGCTCCTGCGCCTGCGGCGACTCCTTCAGCTGAGCCTTCGCCGACCCACGCTGTCGAAAGGCGGCGGTCCCTTCCGGGACCGCCGCCTTCGGCGTATGTCGTATGTCCAGGGACTACCGCTTGAGCGGCGGCACCGACTCACCCGTCTGTGCCATGACGACCTTCCGGTCGCCCAGCGGCTGCTTCAGCTTCACCGACTCCTTCAGCTCCTTGGCCATGGCGATGCAGACACGCTTCGGGTCCGGGTTCGTCTCCACCACGCTGACCCGCACCTGGCCCTCGGTCTCGGCCGCCTTCGCCGCGTAGTCGCTGCACACGCCGCCCCAGAAGGTCAGCGTCAGGGTCCGCCCGTCGGCGCTCACGTCGTACGACGTGGGGCTCAGCCCCTCCTCGGGCGCCACCGGATCCTTCGGGGGCTTCGTCGGTGTGATGTCCTTCTCCGGCGGTTCGGGCGCCGTGAGGAACTTCGGGTCCACCGCCGGATACGTGATGGTGAACGGCTGGTCCACGCCCTTCGGCGCCACCTCGAACAGCCATGACGGCACCAGCGCCTGCCGTCCCTCCACAAAGTGGGCGGCGAGCCCGAAGACGGCCTTCTTGATCGTCACCTGCTCGGGCCCGGCCCCGGAGCCCTCGGGCTCGCAGGGCGCGGACGGCTTCAGCTCCCCGTCCTGCTGCCGCTCACCCTCCGCCGGGACCGGCGTCGCGCATCCGCCGATCCGGGCCCGGTCCTGGCCGGCGCCGGCTGCGTTCAGCTGCTTCACCGCCTTCTCGGCGGAGATGACGGGATAGCTGTCGCCCTTCTCGGGCATCTTCAGCCGGCCGCTTCCGCCGACCACCTGACCGTCCGCGCCGACCTGGATCCCGGTCGTCCAGCCGTACGTCGGCAGCCCGCCGACCACCGGGTCGGCGTTCACCACCCGTACCGCGCCCATCAGCTGCTTCGCATCCAGCTCGGCGTCGCTGTGGCCCACCGCGTCGAGCACCGGGGCCGCGGCCTTCTTTGCGGCCTCCTCGCTCACCGCCGGGCCGGCCGCGTCCGGGGAGCCGCCGCTCGGGGTGTCACCGCCGGAGGGGCAGGACTTGCCCTTGAGGCAGTTGTCGCCGCCCGGCGACGCGCCGAACCTGGCGAACGTCCAGGTCCCCGGGGCTTCCTTGTCGACCTGCAGCAGCGGGGCCGAGCCGTCCTTGTCCGCCCCGATCTTCCAGACCGGGCCTGCCGACCGCGGCGTACCCGGCAGTCCGAGCGCCTTCGCCAGCCGGGTCACCTCGGCCTCGGTGACCGTGCCGCTCGACCGGTGGACGGCGGCCCGGTCGGGGCCGTCGGGCAGCTCGCCCGTCGCCTTGTAGACGATCCCGCCGCCGGAGGGGTCGGGCTCGCCGGGGGCGATCGAGCCGTCCCCGCGGCTCCCGCTGCTCTCCGTGTACCCGTCCAGTGCGAGAGGCGGCGGGTCGTTGTCGCCGCCGGGGGCGCCGCTCTTGGCGCCGGTGGTGCCCGAGCTGCCGAGGCCGGCGGTCGCGAAGTACGCCCCGCCCCCGCCGGCGACCAGCACCGCGGCCGCCACCGAGGCGACGGCGAGCGGGGAACGCCGACGGCGCGGGCTGTCGTGCGTGGTGTTCTCCGTGCTGCTCACCGCATCGCTCCTTGTCTCATGCCCTCTGCTGCGGAGGGCACGGATGGGACGGAGCGGGGGAGCGCGCGGTTCCCTCGCGTGCGCCGGCGGGTCCACCGGTGCGTCGCGAGGGTGGGTCGTGCAGGTTCGCCGCGTGGTGAACGCCGCCGGCTCAGTCGCCGTACACGGACATTGTGCCGACCAGTCGCGCCGATGCGGCCGGCACCACGACACCGTGGATGAGGGAGGGAGGCACGGGAGCGGGCTTCGCGGCAGCCGGAACCACCCAGTGCGGTGCCATGCGCGCGCAGTCTCCGCGCAGCTGGGCCAGGCTCATCTCGGACTCTCGCGGCTCGCGCAGGGCGCTGTGCTTCGTCATGGTCGCACCGTATGCACCTGGAGCTCCATGAAAAAGACCTACTATCGGGTAGTTTCCGTTGTTCGGTCAGAGCCGGTGACCCGGTAGCGTGAACTGTCACTGCCAACCCTCCCCAGGAGCGCCTCACCGTGCGTATCGCAGTCACCGGCTCCATCGCCACCGATCACCTCATGACCTTCCCCGGCCGCTTCGCCGACCAGTTGGTCGCGGACCAGCTGCACACGGTCTCCCTCTCCTTCCTCGTCGACAACCTCGATGTGCGCAGGGGCGGTGTCGGCGCGAACATCTGCTTCGGCATGGGCCAGCTGGGTACGGGGCCGATCCTGGTCGGCGCGGCCGGCAGCGACTTCGACGACTACCGCGCCTGGCTCGACCGGCACGGCGTGGACACAGCATCCGTCCGTATCTCCGAGGTGCTGCACACCGCGCGCTTCGTGTGCACCACGGACGCCGACCACAACCAGATCGGCTCCTTCTACACCGGCGCGATGAGTGAGGCCCGGCAGATCGAGCTCAAGGCGGTGGCCGACCGGGTCGGCGGGCTGGACCTCGTACTGATCGGCGCGGACGACCCCGAGGCGATGCTGCGCCACACCGAGGAGTGCAGGGCCCGCGCGATCCCGTTCGCCGCGGACTTCTCCCAGCAGATCGCCCGGATGAGCGGCGACGACATCCGCACCCTCCTCGACGGCGCCACCTATCTCTTCTCCAACGAGTACGAGAAGGGGCTCATCGAGTCCAAGACCGGCTGGAGCGACGAGGAGATCCTCGGCAAGGTCGGCCACCGCGTCACCACGCTCGGGTCGCGGGGTGTGCGCATCGAAGGTGCCGGGATCGACCCCATCGAGGTCGGCTGCCCGGAGGAGGAGGCCAAGGTCGACCCGACCGGCGTCGGCGACGCGTTCCGCGCGGGCTTCCTGTCCGGGCTGTCCTGGGGTGTGGGCCTGGAGCGCGCGGCCCAGGTCGGCTGCATGCTGGCGACGCTGGTCATCGAGACGCTGGGCACCCAGGAGTACACCCTGCGCCGCGCCCACTTCATGGACCGCTTCACCAAGGCGTACGGGCACGAGGCGGCGGCGGACGTCCGCGAGTACCTGGCCTGACCGGGGGCTCGATCTCCCCCCGACTTCGTCCGGGGGACCCCCGAGAGGCTGGATTTGCCCGGTCGGGCAAATCCAGCCCGTCCGGCGTTCGAGGACACTGCTCCCACACCCTGCGGGCGTGGGAGGTACCGCCGCCGTACGGGTCCGGGCCCGCGCCGCGCCCGCCGGCACTACGAAACGCGCCGCACCACGTACGCAGCGCCCCGCTCCGCCGCCTGCTCCCCGACGTACTCCTGCCCCCGCATCCCGCACCACGCCGGGATGTCCAGCCGCGCCGCCTCGTCGTCGGCGAGCACCGTCACCGTGCCGCCGACAGGTACGTCCCCGATGACCTTCGCCAGCTCGATCACCGGGATCGGGCACCGCTTGCCGAGCGCGTCCACGACGAGGGACCCGGTCCCGGACGGTTCGGCCGCGGCCGTCGGCGCACCCAGCCGTTCACGGACCCCGGCCACCACTTTCGGCAGGACCTCGAGAAAGCCGTCCACGTCCTGCGGCGTCGTGCCCGGCGGCAGCGACACGCGGACGTTCCCTTCCGACAGCACACCCATCGCCCGCAGCACATGGCTCGGCGTCAGTGTGCTGCTGGTGCAGGAGGAGCCGGACGACACGGAGAATCCCGCCCGGTCCAGCTCGTGCAGCACTGTCTCCCCGTCGACATAGAGACAGGAGAACGTCACGAGGTGGGGGAGTCGGCGCATCGGATCGCCCACCACCTCCACATCCGTGATCAGCTCGGGCACCCGGGCCCGGATCCGGTCCACCAGGGCCCGCAGCCGTCCCGCCTCGTCGGCTGCCTCGGCCCGCACGGCTCGCAGCGCGGCCGCCGCAGCCACGATCGCCGGGATGTTCTCGAACCCGGCCGCGCGCCCGGACTCCCGCTCGTCGGCGGGGCCTTGGGGGGAGAAGCGGACACCCTTGCGCACGGCGAGCAGCCCGACGCCCGCGGGCCCGCCCCACTTGTGCGCGCTCGCCGCCAGCAGCGACCAGTCACCGTCCACCGGCCCCCAGGCCAGCGACTGGGCCGCGTCCACCAGCAGCGGCACCCCGGCGGCCCGGCAGGCATCGGCCACCCGCGCGACCGGCTGCTCGGTGCCCACCTCGTGGTTCGCGGACTGCAGTACGGCCAGAGCGGTGTCGGGGCGGAGCCCGGCGGCGTACGCATCGGGGGACACCGCGCCGAGCCGGTCCACCGGGACCTCGCTCACCGTGCCGCCGGCCGCCTCGTGGGTGGCCGCGGAGTGCAGGACCGAGGAGTGTTCGACCGAGGAGACCACCAGATGACGGCCGACACGCCGACGGCCCGCGAGCGCTCCGGAGATCGCGGAGTGGATCGCCGCCGTCCCCGAAGGAGTGAAGACGAGCTCGTCCGGGCGGCATCCCACGGCCTCGGCGGCTGCCTCCCGCGCCGCGTCCAACAGCAGCCGGGCGCGCCGCCCCTCGCGGTAGAGCCGCGCCGGATCCGCCCACCCCTCGTCGAGGGACGCCTGCAGGGCCTGCCGGGCGACGGGGTGCAACGGAGCTGATGAGGCGGTGTCGAAGTAGGGCACACCCCACGCTAACTCTTCGTGCGGAGGGGCCGTCATATGACCGCCGGAAGCGGTCATTCCAGGGTCCTTGGGACGTCTTCGAGGGGCGCAGCCATCCCTTCGGGGTGTCGGACGGCGCGTTGGGCACCCTCCCCGCGCGACCCCAAATAGCGTCCAGTAGGGTTTGGTCCGCATAAACATCCAAACCCCTGCCCGCGTCAGGGCCGGCGACCGACCAGCGAGACGGCCGCAGCCGGCCGCGCGGGCCGAGACTCTCGGGAAGGCGCTACGTGAGTCCCAACGGCTCCGACCGCTCGTCGCGGCGCCCGATGCGGCGGAAGCTGCCGCAGGTGCTGACTGCGGGCCTGATCCTGGCGACCGCCACCGGTTGCACATACAAGGACTTTCCCCGCCTTGGAATGCCCACCCCGGTAACGGAGGAGGCGCCGCGGATCCTCTCACTCTGGCAGGGCTCGTGGGCGGCTGCGCTCGCCACGGGTGTGCTGGTGTGGGGCCTGATCCTGTGGAGCATCGTCTTCCACCGGCGCAGCCGCACCAAGGTGGAGGTACCTCCGCAGACCAGGTACAACATGCCCATCGAGGCGCTGTACACGGTGGTTCCGATCATCATCGTCTCGGTGCTCTTCTACTTCACCGCGCGTGACGAGTCGAAGCTCCTCGCCCTCTCGGACAAGCCCGCCCACACCGTCAACGTGGTCGGCTACCAGTGGAGCTGGGGCTTCAACTACCTCGAGGACGTGGACGGCAACCCCGCCACGGGCGACGCGGCGGCGGACAAGAACCTGAACGCGGTTCCGGACAAGTACACCAACGACTTCCCCGCGGGGGCGGAAGGCGTCTACGACGCCGGCATCCCCGGCACCCGGAACCCCCAGACCGGTAACCCCGGCCCGACCCTGTGGCTGCCCAAGGGCGAGAAGGTCCGGTTCATCCTGACCTCCCGTGACGTCATCCACTCCTTCTGGGTCGTCCCCTTCCTGTTCAAGCAGGACGTCATCCCCGGTCACACCAACGTCTTCGAGGTGACGCCGACCCAGGAGGGCACCTTCCTCGGCAAGTGCGCCGAGCTCTGCGGCGTCGACCACTCCCGGATGCTCTTCAACGTCAAGGTGGTCTCCCCCGAGCGCTACCAGCAGCACCTGAAGGAGCTCGCCGAGAAGGGGCAGACCGGCTTCATCCCGTCGGGCATTGAGCAGACGGACCCGGCCAGGAATGCGGAGAAGAACCAACTGTGAGCATCCTCAACGAACCTCAGGGTGCCGCCGCGGCTGACGACTCGTATGAGAACGAGCTGCCGGTACGGCACAAGCAGCCCGGCAATGTGGTGGTGAAGTGGCTGACCACCACCGACCACAAGACCATCGGCACGCTCTACCTGATCACGTCGTTCTTCTTCTTCTGCATCGGCGGAGTGATGGCGCTCTTCATGCGCGCCGAGCTCGCCCGTCCCGGCACGCAGATCATGTCGAACGAGCAGTTCAACCAGGCGTTCACGATGCACGGCACGATCATGCTGCTGATGTTCGCGACGCCGCTGTTCGCCGGATTCGCGAACTGGATCATGCCGCTGCAGATCGGCGCGCCCGACGTGGCGTTCCCGCGGCTGAACATGTTCGCGTACTGGCTGTACCTCTTCGGCTCGCTCATCGCGGTGGCCGGCTTCCTCACCCCGCAGGGTGCGGCCGACTTCGGCTGGTTCGCCTACTCCCCGCTGTCGGACGCGGTCCGTTCGCCGGGTGTCGGCGCCGACATGTGGATCATGGGTCTGGCCTTCTCCGGCTTCGGCACCATCCTCGGCTCGGTCAACTTCATCACCACGATCATCTGCATGCGCGCTCCCGGCATGACGATGTTCCGGATGCCCATCTTCGTCTGGAACGTGCTGCTGACCGGTGTGCTGGTCCTGCTGGCCTTCCCGGTGCTGGCCGCAGCGCTCTTCGCGCTGGAGGCCGACCGTAAGTTCGGTGCGCACATCTTCGACGCGTCCAACGGCGGCGCGCTGCTGTGGCAACACCTCTTCTGGTTCTTCGGCCATCCAGAGGTGTACATCATCGCCCTGCCGTTCTTCGGAATCGTCTCCGAGATCATTCCGGTCTTCAGCCGCAAGCCGATGTTCGGTTACATCGGTCTGGTCGGCGCGACGATCGCGATCGCGGGTCTGTCCGTGACGGTGTGGGCGCACCACATGTACGTCACCGGTGGCGTACTGCTGCCGTTCTTCTCCTTCATGACGTTCCTCATCGCGGTACCGACCGGTGTGAAGTTCTTCAACTGGATCGGCACGATGTGGAAGGGCTCGTTGTCCTTCGAGACACCGATGCTCTGGACGATCGGCTTCCTGGTCACGTTCACCTTCGGTGGTCTCACCGGCGTGATCCTGGCCTCGCCGCCGATGGACTTCCACGTCTCCGACTCGTACTTCGTCGTCGCGCACTTCCACTACGTCGTCTTCGGCACCGTGGTCTTCGCGATGTTCGCCGGATTCCACTTCTGGTGGCCGAAGTTCACGGGCAAGATGCTGGACGAGCGGCTGGGCAAGATCACCTTCTGGACGCTGTTCATCGGCTTCCACGGCACGTTCCTGGTGCAGCACTGGCTGGGTGCCGAGGGCATGCCGCGTCGTTACGCGGACTACCTCGCCGCCGACGGCTTCACGGCACTGAACACGATCTCGACGATCGCCTCGTTCCTGCTCGGTCTGTCGATCCTTCCGTTCGTGTACAACGTCTGGAAGACCGCCAAGTACGGCAAGAAGATAGAGGTCGACGACCCGTGGGGCTACGGCCGTTCGCTCGAATGGGCGACGTCCTGCCCGCCGCCGCGGCACAACTTCCTCACCCTGCCGCGGATCCGCAGTGAATCCCCGGCATTCGATCTGCACCACCCGGAGATCGCGGCTCTCGACCAGCTCGAGCACGGCGGCCACGACGGCGACGTGCTGGCCGGTGGCAAGGAGGAGAGCAAGTGAAGATCCAGGGCAAGATGTTCCTCTGGCTGAGCGTCTTCATTCTGGCCGTCGCCGTTCTGTACGGCGTGTGGTCGAAGGAGCCGGCCGGTACCACCGCGCTGTTCCTGGCCTTCGGCCTGAGCATCATGATCGGCTACTACCTGGCCTTCACGGCCCGGCGTGTGGACAAGATGGCCCAGGACGACACGGACGCCGATGTGGCGGACGAGGCCGGCGAGGTGGGCTTCTTCTCCCCGCACAGCTGGCAGCCGCTCGGGCTGGGCATCGGCGGCGCGCTCGCGTTCCTCGGTGTCGCGATCGGCTGGTGGCTGCTGTACTTCTCGGTGCCGCTGATCCTGGTCGGTCTCTTCGGCTGGGTGTTCGAGTACTACCGCGGTGAGAACCAGAACCAGTAACACCATTGCTCACGACGGGCCGGACCCGGATTCCCCCAGGCGGGGGGAATCCGGGTCCCTCGTTTGCAGTCATCCAGCGCGCCGCAGGTGACAGCTCTTCATAGCGTGTGCTCATGAACCACACGCCACACTTCCGCACCGTCCTCAGCTGCACCGTGGTGATCCTGGGCCTCGGGCTGGTCGCGACCGCATGCGGCGAGCCGGACGGTCATCCGCTCGCCGGGACGCCGTACGACGCCGCTCAGCAGGTGGCGTTCAACGCCCCCAGGGCCGGCTCGAAGGCGGATCCGGACAAGCCCCTGGAAGTCACCGCCAAGAGTGACGGCGCCCGGATAACCGATGTCACGGTCACCGACGACTCGGGCCATCACCTCGCGGGTGAACTCTCCGCCGACGGCGTCCGCTGGCGCTCCACGGCCCCGCTGTCGGCCGGCGCCAAGTACACCGTCAAGGTGGCCACCGAGGACGAGGACGGCGCCCCGGGTACCCGCACCGTCACGTTCGAGACGGCGCCCGCCAAGAAGTTCCTCACGGCCGAATTCGGCCCCAAGGCAGGCACGTACGGCGTCGGCCAGCCCATCACGGTCACGCTCAGCACCGCCGTCAAGGGCGGGGAGGCCAGACGGGTGGTCGAACAGTCCCTCAAGGTCAGCTCCAGGCCCGCCGTGGAAGGCGCGTGGCACTGGGTGGACGACAAGACCCTGCACTACCGCCCGAAGGAGTACTGGCCCACCGGGGCGAGTGTCCGGGCCACCAGCAACCTCCAGGGCGTCAAGGTCGCGCACAAGCTCTACGGCGGCCGTTCGAAGGCACTGAAACTCTCCATAGGCGACCGCCTCGAGGCGATAACCGACGCCGGGGCGCACTCCATGACGGTCCTGCGCAACGGAGAAGTGATCAACACCATTCCGGTGACCACCGGGAAACCCGGGTTCTCCACCCGCAACGGCATCAAGGTCGTGCTCGGCAAGGAGTACTACGTACGGATGCGCGGCACCAGCATCGGGATAGCCGAAGGCAGCTCCGAGTCGTACGACCTGCCGGTCTACTACGCCACCCGCGTCACCTGGAGCGGTGAGTACGTCCACGCGGCACCGTGGTCCGTCGGCTCACAGGGCGTCGCGAACGTCAGCCACGGCTGCACCGGGATGTCCACCGGCAACGCCGCCTGGTTCTTCAAGACCTTCCGCGAGGGTGACATCGTCAAGGTCGTCAACAGCTTCGGGAACATGATGGACACCTTCGGAAACGGCTTCGGCGACTGGAACCTGTCCTGGGACAAATGGCGCGCGGGCAGTGCCCTGGTCGCCGACACCGAGGCCGACAGCACCGTCATCGAAACGGCACGGCTGCGGCCCCAGGTCTAGCAGTCCACGGCGAGCCGGGTGCGCAGCAGCGCGGCCAGGGTGGCCGCGAACTCCACCGGCTCCACCGGAAGGGTCACCGCCGCCTCGGCACGGCTCCAGGTGGCCAGCCAGGCGTCCTGCGGGCGTCCCATCAGCAGCAGTACGGGCGGGCAGTCGAAGACCTCGTCCTTGATCTGCCGGCACACGCCCATGCCGCCCGCAGGGACCGTCTCGCCGTCCAGCACGCACAGATCCACGCCGCCCTCTTCCAGGGCCTTGAGGACCGCGGGCAGCGTCGCGCACTCGAGGAACCGCACCGGCGGTACATCCGCGGCCGGCCTGCGCCCCGCCGCCAGCCGGACCTGCTCGCGCGTGTTGGCGTCGTCGCTGTAGACCAGGACCGTGGCGCTCGACTGCATGGTTCCTCCGCCTCGTTCGATCAGGTGCCGTTGCAGGTGCTCTGGCGCGGATGCTACTCGCTCCGACTGCCTGTCAACACCTGTTCGGACAGGCCTTCGATGGGCCGTTCGGGTCTGGACGACCGCCCTGTCGAAGGGACGGACACACCGAACGGCACCCCCCGGAGTGAGGGCGGGATAAGCGACCGACATAATGTCGGTCGTGGCGACAGCAACGACAGTAGAAACCGGGCACGCGCACCCGTCGGTCAATCGGCCGAACCTCACCAGCGTCGGAACCATCATCTGGCTGAGTTCCGAGCTGATGTTCTTCGCGGCCCTCTTCGCGATGTACTTCACCCTGCGATCGGTGACGGGTGCCGACTTCTGGAAGGCGCAGGCGGATCACCTGAACTTCCCGTTCTCGGCGACCAACACCACGATCCTGGTGCTCTCCTCCCTCACCTGCCAGCTCGGCGTCTTCGCCG
Organism: Streptomyces sp. NPDC002889; assembly: GCF_042888425.1. NCBI lineage: Bacteria > Bacillati > Actinomycetota > Actinomycetes > Kitasatosporales > Streptomycetaceae > Streptomyces > Streptomyces sp. NPDC002889. The sequence continues at coordinate 387,391 of NZ_JBIAPT010000003.1, read as the reverse complement.
CGGAGCGGGGCGATGTGAAGAAGCTCCGCACCTGGTTCGTGATCACTTTCGTGATGGGTGCGATCTTCATCGGAGGCCAGGTCTTCGAGTACACCGAGCTGGTCAAGGACGCGGGTCTTTCCCTCTCGTCCGACCCGTACGGCTCTGTGTTCTATCTGACCACCGGCTTCCACGGACTGCATGTGACGGGCGGTCTCATCGCCTTCCTGCTGGTCCTCGGCCGTACGTACGCGGCCAGAAGGTTCACCCATGAGCAGGCAACCGCCGCCATCGTCGTGTCCTACTACTGGCACTTCGTCGATGTCGTCTGGATCGGCCTCTTCGCCACGATCTACATGATCAAGTAATCGGCGCGGGCGGCACGCGCCGCCTGAAGCAGACACAGTCCAGAAGCATCGACGCAGAAGATCCTGACACCGGGGTAATCCGTGAAAAAGCTCTCCGCACGACGACGCCATCCGCTGGCGGCGGTCGTCGTCCTACTCTTCGCGCTGGCGGCCACTGGGGGGCTGTACGCCGCGTTCGCACCCGCGGACAGGGCGCAGGCCGATGAAACCGCCCAGTCCCTCGCCATCGAGGAGGGCCAGAAGCTCTACACCGTCGGCTGCGCCAGCTGCCACGGAACCGGCGGTCAGGGAACCACCGACGGCCCGTCCCTGGTGGGCGTCGGCTCCGCGGCCGTCGACTTCCAGGTCGGCACCGGCCGTATGCCCGCCCAGCAGCCCGGCGTCCAGGTGCCGAAGAAGAAGGTCATCTACTCGCAGAGCGAGATCGACCAGCTCGCGGCGTACATCGCCTCCCTCGGCGCCGGACCGATCACGCCGACGGAGAAGCAGTACAGCCCGGAGGGTGCGGACATCGCCAAGGGTGGCGACCTGTTCCGTACCAACTGCGCGCAGTGCCACAACTTCACCGGCGAGGGCGGCGCGCTGACGGACGGCAAGTACGCGCCGCACCTTGACGGCGTCAGCCCGAAGCACCTCTACGAGGCCATGCAGACCGGCCCGCAGAACATGCCGTCCTTCCCCGACACCACGATGCCCGAGCAGCAGAAGCGGGACATCATCAAGTACATCCAGACCGTGAACGGCGACGACACGCCGACCCCCGGCGGCTTCGCGCTGGGCGGACTCGGCCCCGTGAGCGAGGGCCTGTTCGGCTGGATCTTCGGTCTCGGTTCGCTGATCGCTGTTGCCGTCTGGGTCGCGGCCCACACCGCTAAGGCCAAGAAGTCATGAGTAGCCAAGAGAATCCAGAAGAGAACCTGCCTGTAGAGCAGGACGACGCGCACGGCGCCGGTACCGCCGTCGCACAGCGCCACGAGGACCCGTTCGCCGATCCCGGGCTGCCGCCGCACAAGCCGCGCGTCCAGGACATCGACGAGCGTGCGGCCAAGCGTTCCGAGCGTGCCGTCGCCTTCATGTTCACGCTGTCGATGCTCGCCACGATCGGCTTCATCGCCTCCTTCGTGGTCCTGCCGGTCGACAAGATCGTGTACATCTGGCCGCTCGGCCACATCAGCGCGCTGAACTTCGCGCTGGGTACGACCCTCGGCGTCGCGCTCTTCTGCATCGGCGCGGGCGCGGTCCACTGGGCGCGCACCCTGATGTCCGACGTGGAGGTCGCCGACGAGCGGCACCCGATCGAGGCCGAGCCCGAGGTCAAGGCCAAGGTTCTGGCCGACTTCGGGGCAGGTGCCGAGGAGTCCGCGATCGGTCGGCGCAAGCTGATCCGCACCACCATGTTCGGCGCGCTGGCCATGGTGCCGCTCTCCGGTGTGGTGCTCCTGCGCGAGCTCGGCCCGCTGCCGGAGAGCAAGCTCCGCCACACCCTGTGGGCCAAGGGCAAAGAGCTCATCAACATGAACACGAACGAGCCGCTGCGTCCCGAGGACATCGCGGTCGGTTCGCTCACCTTCGCCATGCCCGAGGGCCTGGAGGAGAGCGACCACGAGTTCAACACCGAGATCGCCAAGGCCGCCCTGATGATCGTCCGCATCCAGCCGGACGACATCAAGGACAAGCGCCAGCTCGAGTGGTCGCACGAAGGCATCGTGGCCTACTCCAAGATCTGCACCCACGTCGGCTGCCCGATCAGCCTGTACGAGCAGCAGACGCACCACGTCCTCTGCCCGTGCCACCAGTCCACCTTCGACCTCTCCGACGGCGCCCGCGTCATCTTCGGTCCGGCCGGTCACCCGCTTCCGCAGCTGCGTATCGGTGTCAACGCCGAAGGCAACCTCGAGGCACGCGGTGACTTCGAAGAGCCCGTCGGTCCTGCCTTCTGGGAGCGCGGATGAGCACTGCAACAGACACGAAGAAGAAGGCACCCGCCGGCGAGCGGGTCGCCGACTGGGCGGACGGCCGGCTCGGGATCTACTCGTTGGCCAAGGCCAACCTGCGGAAGATCTTCCCGGACCACTGGTCCTTCATGCTGGGCGAGATCGCCCTCTACAGCTTCGTCATCATCATCCTCACGGGTGTGTATCTGACGCTGTTCTTCCACCCGAGCATGAACGAGATCGAGTACCACGGCTCGTACGTGCCGATGCAGGGCATCCGCATGACCGAGGCGTACGCCTCGACCCTGCACATCAGCTTCGACGTCCGCGGTGGTCTGCTCATCCGGCAGATCCACCACTGGGCCGCGCTGATCTTCCTCGCCGCCATGTTCGTGCACATGATGCGCGTTTTCTTCACCGGCGCGTTCCGCAAGCCGCGTGAGATCAACTGGCTGTTCGGCTTCCTGCTGTTCGTCCTCGGCATGTTCACCGGATTCACCGGTTACTCGCTCCCCGACGACCTGCTCTCCGGCACCGGTGTCCGCTTCACCCAGGGCGCGATCCTGTCCACGCCGATCGTCGGCACGTACATCTCGATGTTCCTGTTCGGCGGCGAGTTCCCCGGCCACGACATGGTCGCCCGGTTCTACTCGATCCACATCCTGCTGCTGCCGGGCATCATGCTCGGTCTCGTGGTGGCGCACCTGATCCTGGTCTTCTACCACAAGCACACGCAGTTCGCGGGTCCCGGCCGGAACAACAACAACGTCGTCGGCATGCCGCTGCTGCCGGTCTACATGGCCAAGGCCGGAGGCTTCTTCTTCCTGGTCTTCGGTGTCATCGCGTTCATCGCGGCGACGTTCACGATCAACCCGGTGTGGGCGCTCGGCCCGTACCGTCCGGACCAGGTGTCCACGGGCGCCCAGCCGGACTGGTACATGGGCTTCGCCGAGGGTCTGATCCGTGTGATGCCGGGCTGGGAGATCAACCTGTGGGGCCACACCCTCGTCCTGGGTGTGTTCATCCCGCTGGTGCTCTTCGGTGTGGTCCTCGCCGCGATCGCGGTCTACCCGTTCATCGAGTCGTGGATCACCGGTGACAAGCGCGAGCACCACATCCTGGACCGGCCGCGCAACGCGCCGACCCGGACCGCGCTGGGCGTCGCCTGGGTCACCGGCTACGTGATCATGCTCATCGGTGGTGGAAACGACATCGTCGCGACCCACTTCAACCTGTCGATCAACGCGATCACCTGGTTCGTCCGCATCACCTATTTCGTCGGACCGGTCCTCGCCTTCCTCATCACCAAGCGGATCTGTCTGGGTCTGCAGCGTCGCGACAGGGAGAAGGTGCTGCACGGACGCGAGACCGGCATCATCAAGCGCCTGCCGCACGGTGAGTTCGTCGAGGTCCACGAGCCGCTGCCGCAGTCCGCGCTCTACACGCTGACGGCGCACGAGCAGCCCCGGCCCGCCAAGATCGGCCCGACGGTCGACGAGAACGGTGTCGAGCGCAAGGTGAGCCGTCTGCAGAAGCTGCGCGCCAAGCTCAGCCTCGGCTACTACGGGGACGAGAACCAGATCCCCAAGCCCACCCCCGAGGAGTACCGGGAGATCACCAGTGGCCACGGCCACCACTGATCCCCGCTGACCCCACGGTCGCCACGGCAGGAGCCCCGTCCATTCGCTGGACGGGGCTCTTTGCCGTCCTGGAGGCTGGATAGGGTGGGACCCGTATCCCATTGGCTGTGGACCCTGGAGCGGACCATGAACGTTGTGACCCCGGTAGGCGGCGACAGCGTGGCGGACCTCTCCTGGCCCGGCGTGCTGAACGCACTCCTCGAGAACCGCGACCAGAGCGCGGAGGCCACGGCCTGGGCCATGGACCGCATCCTCAGCGGCGAGGCCACCAACGCCCAGATCGCCGGTTTCGTGGTCGCGCTGCGGGCCAAGGGCGAGACGGTCGAGGAGATCACCGGACTCGTACGGACCATGTACGCGCATGCCAAGCTGATCGAGGTGCCCGGTCCCAGCGTCGACATCGTCGGCACCGGCGGCGACGGCGCCAAGACGGTCAACATCTCCACCATGTCCGCGATCGTCGTCGCCGGTACGGGTGCGAAGGTCGTCAAGCACGGCAACCGCGCCGCGTCCTCCCAGAGCGGCGCGTCCGACGTGCTGGAGAAGCTCGGCGTCAATCTCGAGCTCACCCCGCAGAGGGTCGCCCAGGTCGCCGAGGAAGCGGGCATCACCTTCTGCTTCGCGGTGAAGTTCCACCCGGCGCTGCGGCATGTGGCCGCCGCCCGCAAGGAGCTGGGCATCCGCACCACGTTCAACTTCCTCGGTCCGCTCACCAACCCCGCGAAGGTCAGGGCACAGGCGACCGGTGTCGCGGATGCCCGGATGGCGCCGATCCTGGCCGGCGTGCTGGCCGAGCGGGGCTCGTCCGCGCTGGTCTTCCGCGGTGACGACGGACTGGACGAGCTGACCACGACCGCCACCTCCCGGGTGTGGGTGGTACGGGACGGGGCCGTGCGTGAGGAACGGTTCGACCCGAGGGACGTGGGCGTCGCTCTGGTGCCGGTGGAGGCGCTGCGCGGCGCGGACGCGTCGTTCAACGCGGACGTCGCGCGCCGTCTGCTGGGCGGCGAGACCGGACCCGTACGGGACGCGGTGCTGCTGAACGCGGCGGCGGCGCTCGTGGCCCTGGAGCCGGGTGAGGGCACGCTGGCGGAGCAGATCGGGGCCGGGATGGCCAAGGCGGCGCAGTCCATCGATTCGGGTGCGGCGAAGGCGGCGCTGGACCGCTGGGTCGCGGTGAGCAACGCGTAGCGCCGCTGCCCGCAGCGGTGTTCGCCGTCCCCTGCCCGTCCCGGATCCCGGACACGGGTTGCGGGACGGCGATCGCGTGGCATAACTTTTCCGGCAGGTCATGAGTGACAGCGACGAGGCCCCGGCCCGCTGTCCGGCAACCCTCCGTCCGTGGCGGGGTGCCCCGGGTGAAGACCAGGCCGCAGGCAGCGAGGTCTGTGGCAAGCGCGGACCCCTTGCAGCCCCTGGGGTCCTGGTCCTCAAGGGAGCAGTCTCGTGAGCAAGCGAATGCGATAGGGCGTCGAGCCCCTTCTTCAGTACACCCTCCGCGCGGTGACCACCGTGCGTCGAGGCAGTCCCCGTACTCGGGTTCTTGAAGCCAATTCGCCTTTCCTGCCGGGAGATACCGTCATGTCCGCATGCCTGAACACCGCCGTCGCCGTCGTCTCCTCCGCCACCCCCGCCGCCGACACGGCCGCCGATCCCTGCTGCGCGGCCCCGCTGCCGGTCCTCGGCCGGGACGTCACCGTGCCCCTGGTCACCGGCGGCGAAGTCACCTACGCCGCCCTCGACTACGCGGCGAGCGCACCGGCGCTGCAGCGTGTGTGGGACGACGTGGCCGCCTACGCCCCCTACTACGGCAGTGTGCACCGCGGCGCCGGCTACCTCTCGCAGCTGTCCACCGACCTGTTCGAGAACAGCCGGGTGACGGTCCACGAGTTCCTCGACTGCCGCGACGACGACCAGGTCGTGTTCACCCGCTCCACCACCGACTCGCTGAACCTGCTCGCCGGCGCGCTTCCCGCCGACTGCCGTGTCTTCGTCTTCGAGACCGAGCACCACGCCTCGCTGCTGCCGTGGCGCGAGGCCCAGGTGACGTACCTGGACGCACCGCGTACGCCGGACGAGGCCGTCGCCACGCTGGAGCGTGCGCTCGCCACCTCATCCGCTCAGGACGCGTACGGTCCCGCCCTGGTCTGTGTGACCGGGGCGTCCAATGTGACCGGTGAACTGTGGCCGGTGAAGGAGCTGGCCGCCGCGGCCCACGCGCACGGCGCCCGGATCGTGCTGGACGCCGCCCAGCTGGCGCCCCACCACCCCGTCTCCGTACGGGAGTTGGACGTCGACTGGGTCGCCTTCTCCGGGCACAAGCTGTACGCGCCCTTCGGCTCAGGCGTGCTCGCGGGCCGCGCGGACTGGCTTCGGGAGGCGGAGCCGTACCTCGCGGGCGGCGGCGCGTCCCGCACCGTGGCACGGCGTACGGACGGCGGCGTGGACGTCGAGTGGCACACCACCGCAGCGCGCCACGAGGCCGGTTCGCCGAATGTCATCGGTGTCTACTCCATCGCCTCCGCGTGCAAGGCGCTGACCGAGGCCGGGTTCGAGGCGCTGGTCGCCCGTGAGCAGCACCTGATCGCGAAGGTACGCGAGGGCCTGGCGGATGTGCCCGAGGTCAGGGTGCTGTCGCTGTTCGGCGACAAGGCCCCGAGGGTCGGCGTCATCTCCTTCGTGGTGGAGGGCTGGAACAGCTCGCACTTCGCCGCGGCGCTGTCCGCGGAGTACGGCATCGGGGTACGGGACGGCCTGTTCTGCGCCCACCCGCTGGTGCGCACCCTGCTGGGCGGCGAGACGCAGGAGCCGGGCGAGTGCGGTGCCCCCGAGGCGGCGCCGGGCACGACGTCGTTGAACGCGATCCGCGTCAGTTTCGGCGCGGGCACGCCCGACGAGCACGTGGAGCGCTTCGTACGGGCGGTGGGGGAGCTGGTGCGCGAGGGCGCGAAGTGGAACTACCGCACGGAGGACGGCCGCTGCGTCCCGGCCGTGTGACGCCCTGGGCTTCGCCCCGGACCCCGACAAGCCCGCGCCTTCGGCACGGGCTTGTCGTATGCGGCGGCCCTGCCCCCGTGCGCAGCTTCGCGCCGCGATGGGTCCGGCGGTCGCGGTGCTCGCATTCCCGTGCTGCGCCCCGTGCCGGCAGCTTCACGCCGTGAGGTGCTCGGTGGTGTCGCGAGCGAGCCCCGCGCGGCTGGGGAGTCCCGTGCCGTGTACCGGGGTCCCCTGCTCGCCCGTGCGGAACTCCGCGGACGAGCCTTCGGCTGCCGGGCCCGGGATGCGCACGGGTCCGGGAGCGTCCCGGGACATGGCTCGACGGGCCGGGGCAGCAGCGCAACCGGCAGAAGTGGCCGGGCCCACCTCTGCGGGGCGGTCACGGATACCTGCTGGACGCGGAGGCTCGTTGCCCTGGCGCATGTGCGGTACGAGCACGCCTGGGGCCGGGAGTTGATCCACCGCTCGCCCCGGAGCCCGGCTGGGCGCGCAGGCCCTGCCGAGCGCCGTGCCTCCGGACCCTGGGGGCGGGAGGGGGAAACGGTGCGTATCCCGGCCGGGGGCAGGGCCTGCCGCAGCTCGAGGACCTCTGCGGGCCGGCCCGGTCCCCCACACACCCCGCCGGAGGCGCTACGCGTCGAGGCCGATCGCGAACGCCGCCTCCAGGTCGTGCTGGGAGTACGTACGGAACGCGACATGCGTGTCCGTTCCCTCGACGCCCGGGATCTTGCTGATGCGGCCGGGGATGACGTCCGCCAGGTCGTCGTGCTTGGCGACCCGGACCATGGCGATCAGGTCGTAGGTGCCGGTCACGGAGAAGACCTCGCTGACGCTGTCCAGCGCCGCGATCGACTCGGCGATCTCGGGGATGCGGTCCACGCTGGTCTTGATGAGCACGATCGCGGTGATCACGGTTGGCTTTCTCCCTCGGTGGCCGCTGCTTGGGTCTTCACTCTAGTCCCACCCCGAAAGCGCCCCCAGGCGTAGAGGAAGCCGGCCGAGAACCCCACCAGATGTGCGAGATAGGCGACGCCCGGCCCGTTGCCGGCCGTCCGTGCGGCCATCCACTGCAGCACGAACCAGAAGATCAGCACGATCCAGGCGGGAAAGCGCAGGGGCAGGAAGAGCAGGAAGGGGAACAGGCTGGTCACGCGGGCTCTCGGGAAGAGGTACAGGAACGCCCCGAGTACCCCGGAGATCGCCCCGGACGCCCCCACCAGGGTCTGCGCCGAGTCGGCGTTGGCGGCTGCGTAGGCGAGCAGCGCGAGGTAACCGGTGCCCGCGTAGAACAGGGCGAACTGCAACTGGCCCATCCCTTCCTCGGCCATCGCGCCGAAGACGTACAGGAAGAGCATGTTCCCCAGCAGATGCAGCCAGCTGCCGTGGATGAACAGTGCGGTGAGCGGGGTGAGCAGGGCGTGCGGTGAGCCGCCCAGCAGTTCGGACGGGATCACTCCCCACCGCTCGAAGTACGCGCGCTGCGCCTCGATCAGATGGTCACCCGTGCCGTACACCGGATTGAGACCCGAGACCGGGCTGACGACGAAGACCGCGCAGCAGACGACGATCACGCCGTAGGTCACAGCGGGCCCCTTGGCCGCGTTCCGGGCCGCTCCCCACCATTCGATCATGGGCAGAGCATGGCGTAGCGGGACCGACCGGTACAGAGTGCCTCGCCGCGCCACCGGGTACCCGCAAGGCCGTAGGGTTACGGGCAGTACATCCGCAGTTCGACGGCGCACCGCGGCACCCGCATCCGCACCACGAAAGAGGACGGCACGATGACGACGGTTCCCTCGCCGACCCCCGAGACCCGGTGGCGCTGCACGCTGTGCGGCAATCTGACACGCTTCGACGTCACCCGCTCGATGAAGGTCGTCGAGTACGTCCATCTGGACCTCGCCGGGGAGCCGAACGTCGAGGAGCGCGAGGTGGTCAGTGAGACCATCGAGTCGGTCCGCTGTCGCTGGTGCAACGCGGTGGATCAGATCGAGCTGGTGGACAGGCCGGGCGCGGCTTCCTGAGGAAGCTGCCCCGTACAGGCAGACGGGCAGTAGGGGTGACGGATCGTGGAGCAGCCACACAGCGGCGCTGAGCCGGCCGGTGCGGCCGGTGACGCCGCCGAGGCGCTCGACCGCCCGCTGCCGGAAGGTGTGCGGCGGCGGGTCGTCGCCCTGGTCTCGGACGCGTTCGGCGGCCTGACGGTCGCCGAACTCCCGGCCCAGTTGCGGCAGTACGCCCGTTTCACCCCGTCCCGGCGCGCCAAGTTCGCCGGCAATGCGATGGCCGCGGCCCTGGAGAGCGATCCGGTCTTCCGCCAGCGCATCGGTGAACGGATCGGCCAGGCGCAGCCGGAGCTGGCCCAGGCGCTCGAGTCCGGCTCCCCGCCCGCGGCCGCCGATCCCGTCGACGTGGCGGCCGCCGCCTATGTCCTGCGTCCCTCCGGATGGGTGAAACTGGTCGCCGCCGCGGGCGAGGAGGCCCAGCGCACCGCGGCCGAGCGCGCCGACGAGGAGGGCAGGCGCGAGCTGGAGCGGCTGCGCGCGGAGCTCGCCGAGGCACGCGACCACACCAGGAGCGAGACGGAGCGGTTGCGCGCCGAGCTGGACAGCGTGCGCAAGGAGGCCGATGCGCTGCACCGCAAACTGCGCAGCGCCCAGGCCGATGTGAAGCGCGGCGAGGCCGCCCTGCGCCGTACGGCCGCCGAGATCGACGCGATCAAGGCGCAGGGCGCGGCCCAGGTGTCGGCGGCCGAGAGCGAGAGCCGGCGGCTCAAGGCGCGGCTGGGGGAGGCGGAGGCCGCCGTGGAGGCCGGCCGCCGGGCTGCCCGTGAGGGGCGTTCCATCGAGGACATGCGGCTGCGGCTGCTGCTGGACACGGTGCTGGACGCGGCCCAGGGGCTGCGTCGTGAGCTGGCGCTGCCGCCGGCCGGGATTCACCCGGCGGACACCGTGGACGCCGTCGAGCCCGGCCGGATGTCGCCCAAGGACATCGCGGCGCGTGCCCTGTCCGAGACCGATCCCGCCCTGCTCGACCAGCTGCTCGCGCTGCCCCAGGCGCATCTGGTCGTCGACGGCTACAACGTCACCAAGACCGGCTATCCGACGATGCCGCTGGAGAAGCAGCGGCTGCGGCTGCTGGGCGGTCTGTCGGTCCTCGCCGCGCAGACGGGGGCGGAGATCACCTGTGTCTTCGACGGTGCCGAGCTGGCCGCGCCGGTGCTGCTGGCGCCCCCGCGCGGGGTGCGGGTGCTGTTCTCCAAGCCGGGGGTGACGGCGGACGAGCTGATCCGTCAGCTGGTGCGGGCCGAGCCGCCCGGCCGTCCTGTGGTGGTGGTCTCCACCGACCGTGAGGTGGCTGACGGGGTGGCCAAGGCGGGAGCCCGACCGGTCGCGTCCGCATTGTTGCTGAAGCGGCTTTCGCGCGTCTCGTAACTCCCGTCGCATATGCCCGAATTCGTGATGATGTTGGCGGGACGTTGCGTCAAGTGGCCACTACTACGCGTGTGATGCAAGTAAATAATCCGCGTGGCGGTGAGTTTTTTCGCTCGAGGATTTGAACTGATCACAAGAAGGTCACTAGGGTCGGGCCTCGAACCTTCGCGCGGTTGATCGCCCATCCGGGGTGACAGCGAAGGAACCGCCGAGTTTGTGCAGTTCGCCCCTTTTTCCCCGGAGGGATCCGACGCACCGACGCCGGGGATCAAACCCCCCACAGCCCGGTAGGCGGCTCGAGGAAGAAGGAGCTCGCCTTCGTGGCGTCCCACCGTCGTCCCAAGCAGCCGAGCCGCACCCGCGTGACCGTGCTCACCGCGACCGCCGCCGCGGCCGTCGCCATGACCGCCCAGAGCGCCCAGGCCGAACCGAAGCCGAGCAAGAGCGAGGTCAAGGAGAAGGTCGACCAGCTCTACGAAGAGGCGGAGAAGGCCACCGAGAAGTACAACGGGGCCAAGGAGCAGCAGGACAAGCTCGACGAGCAGATCGACGCGCTGCAGGACAAGGTCGCCCGCGGTCAGGACGAGCTCAACACCCTGCGGGACAGCCTCGGTTCGGTGGCGAGCGCCCAGTACCGCTCCGGCGGTATCGACCCCTCCGTGCAGCTCTTCCTCTCCGGTGACCCGGACACCTACCTGGACAAGGCCTCCGCGCTGGACCAGCTCGGCGCCAAGCAGACCGAGGCGATCCAGGAGATCCAGGCCAAGCAGCGCACCCTCGCGCAGCAGCGCCAGGAGGCCCAGGACAAACTCGGCGACCTCGCGGACACCCGCAAGGAGCTCGGCGAGAAGAAGAAGGAAGTCCAGAGCAAGCTCGCCTCCGCGCAGAAGCTGCTGAACTCCCTCACCGCCGCCGAGCGTGCCGCGCTCGCCGCCGACGACTCCCGTGCCAACCGGGCCAGTTCGCGTGCGGACCTCGGCAACGCCGTTCCCGCCTCGCAGCGTGCAAGTGCCGCGTTCGCCGCCGCGCAGTCCAAGATCGGCTCGCCGTACGTCTACGGCGCCTCCGGCCCGAGCTCCTTCGACTGCTCCGGCCTCACCTCCTGGGCGTACGCGCAGGCCGGTGTCTCCATACCGCGCACCTCGCAGGCCCAGGCCAACGCGGGTAGCCGGATCTACTCGCAGAGCGCGCTCCAGCAGGGAGATCTGGTCATCTTCTACGGCGACCAGCACCACGTCGGCTTCTACGCCGGCAACGGCCAGGTCCTGCACGCGCCCAAGCCGGGTGCGAGCGTGCGCTACGAGTCGATCAACAACATGCCCTTCCAGTTCGGCGTACGGATCTGACGAATCGTTCGGCGGGCTCACGCGCCCGCCCGAACGGGGGAATTCAGTCATATCGTGCTGACGTGACGCCCCGCCGGTGACCTGTGGTCTCCGGTGGGGCGTCACTTTGTGTGCCCGGTGCGGTCGTTGGCCGCCGCGTGGTCGCACGGCTACTCTCTGCCGCGCACTGTCCCCCAGTACCTGCGGAAGGGAGCGCGGCCTGTGGTGTCTCACCGCCGACCCGCACAGTCCGGCCTCAGTCAGAGCGCCCGGGTCACCGTCCTGTCCGCCGCGGCGGCAACGGCCGCAGCGGCTCTCGGTGCCGTACCCGCGAGCGCGGACCCGCGTGGACCCGCGACCGCCACCGGCGCCACGGTGGACCGGCTGTACGAGGAGGCCGAGCGGGCCACCGAGCACTTCAACAAGGCCGGTGAGCGTCTCGAGGAGCTGCGCGAGGACGTCGCGCACGCCCAGGACAGCGTCGCCCGCGGCCAGGAGCGCATCAACCGGATGCGTGGCGCGCTCGGCTCGATGGCCGGTGCCCAGTACCGCTCGGGCGGTGTGGACCCCGCCCTCGCGCTGCTGCTCTCCGAGGACCCGGACGGCTATCTGACGGCAGCGTCGGCCCTGGACCGCGTCAGCGAGCACCAGAGCGCGGCTCTGAACGGTCTGCGGCGGGCACAGCGCGACCTGGGGCAGGAGCGCGCGGAGGCGAGTCGCGACCTGCTCGAGCTGGAGCGCAGCCGGAGCGCCGTGGCCCGGCACAAGCGCGTGGTCGAACGCAAGCTGACCGAGGCCCGCCGACTGCTGAACTCCCTGCCGGACCATGAGCGCGCGGCGTACGACCGGGTCTCCCGCTCCGGCAGCGACCGGACACTGCCCGATCTGCCGGTTCCTACGCCCGGCTCCTCGCACGCCGCTGCCGCGGTGCACGCGGCCCGCAGCGTGATCGGCCGGCCCTATGTGTGGGGCGCGAACGGTCCGACCGGCTTCGACTGCTCGGGGCTCACCCAGTGGTCGTACGCCCAGGCGGGCGTGGGCCTGCCGCGCACCTCCCAGGCGCAGGCGCACGCGGGCCGCCAGGTCCCGCTGTCCCAGGCGCAGCCCGGCGACATCGTCACCTATCGCGGTGACGCCAGCCATGTCGGGATGTACGTCGGCAACGGTCAGGTGGTGCACGCGCCCTATCCGGGAGCGTCCGTGCGCTACGACCCGGTCGGCATGATGCCCATCCACGCGGTCACCCGCGTCTGAGCAGCGTGGGCCCGGTCCCCGGGCCCGTCCGGCACCGGGCCCCGCCCGCTTCCCCCGCCGGTTCCCGCGCACGTTCCGTACGATCGACGGCGTGGCAGGTCAGGGACATACGGGGCGCACACGGCGCGCGGCGATACGGCGTACGGCGGGGTTCGGCCTCGCCGCGCTGCTGCTGGTGGGCGGCTGCACCGCCGCCCCCGACCGGACCGACGCCACGCTCACCGGCATCCAGGAGACGCTGGACGCACGCGCGGAGGCCGTGCTCAGCCATGACATCGGCGGGTATCTCGCGGCTCTCGACCCGTCGGCCGCCACGCTGCGCGCGCGGGAGCGCAAGGAGTTCGACCACCTCGCGGATGTGCCGCTGGGCTCCTGGGAGTACCGCGTCAAGGGTGTGCGCCACCGGGGGGCCCGGGCCGTCGCCGACACCGAGCTGCGCTACCGCATCGCCGGATACGACTCCGCCCCTGTGACCACCTCCCGCACGCTGGAGCTGAGCGAACGCGACGGCCGCTGGTACGTGACCGGGGACCGCGCGGGCACCGGCAGCTCCCAGCTGCTGTGGCAGCAGGGCGAGGTCCAGGTCGTACGGGGCAGCCGCAGCCTGGTCCTCGGCGTCGGCCAGGACGGCAAGCGCCTGCGTGCACTCGCCGCGGCCGCGGACCGTGCCGTGCCCGTCGTCTCACGGGCCTGGCCGTCGACGTGGCCGGGCCGGGTCGTGGTCCTCGTGCCGTCGTCCGTGGAGGCCATGGGCAGGCTGCTGGGGGTTCCCGCGGCCGGATACCGGGGGATCGCCGCGGTCACCACCGGAGAGAGCGCACCGGCGGGGCGCTCGTCGGCGGACCGGGTGATCGTGAACCCGGATGCGTACGGGGTGCTCAGCGAGTTCGGCCGGCGGATCGTCCTGACGCATGAGACCACCCATGTCGCCACCCGCGCCCACACCTCGGCGGCCACCCCGATGTGGCTCTCCGAGGGCTTCGCGGACTGGGTGGCGTACCGCGGCAGCGGCCGCACGGCGGGGGAGACGGCTTCCGAGCTGCAGACGGCGGTCCGGGCCGGTGAGGTGCCCGTGGCACTGCCGGACGACGAGGACTTCGCGTTCGGCGGTGACACGAACGCGCTGGCGCGCGCGTACGAGGGCGGCTGGCTGGCCTGTGAGCTGATCGCGGAGCGCTGGGGCGAGGAGCAGCTCACCGCGTTCTACCGGTCCGTGGGCGAGGGCGAGCACCGGGACGTGGCGGTCGAGAGGGCGCTGGGCGAAGTGCTGGGCACCACCCCTGCGGAGTTCACCTCGCTGTGGCGGGACTATCTTCGGGAGCGGCTGGAGTGACGCTCCCACGGCCGCGGGAGGCCGGGACCGTCCGCCGCCACAGCCGGGCGCAGGCGATCAGTGCCGCGGTCACTAGGAGTCCGTTGCGCAGCACGAGCAGCAGCACCCCCAGCGGGTCGCTCGCCACCACCTGCGCGAACCACACCGGGAACTCCAGCAGGGTGACTCCGGTCGCCGTCAGTACCAGCCGGGCCGGGAGCACCATCGGGCTGCGGGCGTGGACCAGGCACACCGCGGCCAGGCCCACCAGCCAGAGCAGGTACTGGGGGCTGATCACCCGGCTGGTGACGGTGAACAGCAGGGTGGCGGCGAAGGCCGCGTCGCACACGGTGCCGGGACCGAACCTCCTTGCCCGCAGCCGCCACACGGCCAGCCACAGGGCCGCGGCCACCGTGAGCCCCAGCGCGATCCTGCTGACGAGCGGGACGTACGGGCCGATGAACTCGACCGACCCGTAGCTGAGCAGGACCTGTCCCTGCCAGCCGAAGTGCCGCGCCACATGGAGGACCGTCCCGCCCAGCGACTCGATCTCGGTGCCCCGGTCCCGCTGGGCGGTGACGAACACGAGTGCGCCCGGCATCGCCGCCCACAGCAGCAGGGCGAGCCCGCCGGCGGTGGCCGCCGCCGCGCCCCAGGAGCGCCGTGTCGCCCGCCCGCGCGGTGTGCCGACGAGCAGCAGCAGAGGCCACACCTTCAGCAGCGCCCCGAAGCCGGCCAGCGCCCCCAGGATGCGGGGCCGGTGGACTGCCCCGGCGGTGCTTCCGGCGAGGAGCGCGGCGACGGCGACGGCGGTCACCATCACGTCGAAGCGGGCGTACGCGGTCGGGCCGAGCAGCGGCAGGCCCACGATCCACATCCAGGTGCCACGGTGCCCGCCCCCGCCGCGCTCCGCGTGCCGCAGCATGCCCAGAACCAGCAGATCGCACAGCAGGGCGAGGACGAAGAACGCGGTCGGGTAGGCGAGGAAGGGCAGCAGAGCGGGGGAGAGGAGCGCGAGCGCGGCGCCGGGCGGGTACTGCCAGGTGATGTCGTCCACCGGATACGTACCGGCCCTGAGCACCTCGGACCAGCCCTGGTAGATCACCGCGACATCGCTGGTGACATCCGGGCCCGGAATCGTCACGACCTTGAGGACGCAGAGCAGCAGCGCGGCCCTGCTCAGGAGCCAGGTGAGGATCCACGCCCTGCCCTCGGGCCGTGCGCCGGGTGCGTCCGCCAT
Source organism: Streptomyces sp. NPDC002889 (assembly GCF_042888425.1). NCBI lineage: Bacteria > Bacillati > Actinomycetota > Actinomycetes > Kitasatosporales > Streptomycetaceae > Streptomyces > Streptomyces sp. NPDC002889. The sequence goes on along the minus strand of NZ_JBIAPT010000003.1, from coordinate 371,908 downwards.
GAGCACCACGTCCGATTCGTACGGGAACGGGTTGCGCCCATGATGCCGGTCGGGGACGGGCGGGAGCGGTGAGGCGGGGCCGTTCGGTACTGTCGGCGGCGATGCACAAGACCCTGATCGTGACCAACGACTTCCCGCCCAGGCCCGGCGGCATCCAGGCGTTCCTGCACAACATGGCGTTGCGGCTGGATCCCGGACAGCTCGTCGTCTACGCCTCCACCTGGAGGCGCAGCCGCGAGGGCATCGAGGCGACGGAGGCTTTCGACGCCGAGCAGCCGTTCACCGTCGTACGGGACCGCACCACGATGCTGCTGCCGACCCCGCGCGTCACCCGCAGGGCTACCCAGCTGCTGCGCGAGCACGGGTGCGAGTCCGTGTGGTTCGGGGCGGCGGCCCCGCTCGGACTGATGGCCCCGGCGCTGCGCAGGGCCGGGGCGCGGCGGCTGGTGGCCACCACCCACGGCCATGAGGCGGGCTGGGCGCAGCTGCCCGGGTCCCGGCAGCTGCTGCGCCGGATCGGCGAGGGTACGGACACGATCACTTATCTGGGCGAGTACACGCGCTCGCGCATCGCCGCGGCGCTGACACCGGCGGCAGCGGGGCGCATGGTCCAACTGCCGCCCGGTGTGGACGAGAAGACCTTCCACCCCGGCTCGGGCGGAGACGAGGTCCGCGCCCGGCTCGGGCTGAGCGAGCGGCCGGTCGTGGTGTGCGTCTCGCGGCTGGTACCGCGCAAGGGTCAGGACACCCTGATCCTCGCGATGCCGGCGATCCTGGCGCGGGTGCCCGACGCCGTACTGCTGATAGTGGGCGGCGGCCCGTACGAGAAGGACCTGCGGTCGCTCGCGGCCCGCACCGGGGTCGCCGAGTCCGTGCACTTCACCGGGGCCGTGCCCTGGGCGGACCTCCCCGCGCACTACGGGGCGGGAGACGTCTTCGCCATGCCGTGCCGCACGCGCAGGGGCGGCCTGGACGTCGAGGGCCTCGGCATCGTGTACCTGGAGGCCTCGGCGACCGGACTGCCGGTGGTGGCGGGCGACTCGGGCGGCGCGCCGGACGCGGTGCTCGACGGCGAGACGGGCTGGGTGGTCCCCGGCGGTTCGCAGGCGGCGGCGGCCGAGCGGATCGTGACCCTGCTCCAGGATCCGCAGCTGCGGCGGCGGATGGGGGAGCGGGGCCGGGCCTGGGTCGAGGAGAAGTGGCGCTGGGACCTGTTGGCGGACACGCTCAGAACGCTGCTGTGAGCCCGCGCCGGTCCCGCTCTGACACTTCGCTGAGCTGCGTAAACACTTTTTGACGGGTAGTCAGTTCCGGAGTCGTCCGAGAGCTGGGCGGAATGTGAAAATCCGCCCATGCTCCGGACATGACACCACATCTGACGCGTCGTCACCTGTTGGGCATCGCTGCCCTGCAGGCGGCCTCGGCGCTCGGCTTCACCCGCATCGGTCTCTCCGCGGCAGCCGCCGTGGAGCCCCCGGCCACCGACTACGCACCCGCCGTCGTCGTCGGTTCCGGCTACGGCGCGGCAGTCGCCGCGCTCCGCCTCGGCGAGGCGGGCATCGACACCCTCGTCCTCGAGATGGGCCGGCTCTGGAACACCCCCGGCCCGGACGGAAAGGTCTTCTGCAGTACGGGCGCGCCCGACCAGCGCGCCATGTGGTTCCGCACCCGCACCGAGGCGCCGCTCGCCACCTTCCTGTGGCTGGACGTCGTCAACAAGGACATCAGCCCCTACCCCGGCGTGCTCGACCGGGTCCGGTACGCCGACATGTCCGTGTTCGTGGGGCGCGGGGTCGGCGGCGGATCACTGGTCAACGGCGGCATGGCGGTGACCCCGCCGCGTGCGTACTTCTGTGAGGTGCTGCCCCAGGTCGACGCGGACCAGATGTACGGCACCTGGTTCCCCCGCGCCCGGCAGATGCTCGGAGTCAACACCGTGGACCCGTCGTGGTTCGAGTCGACCGAGTGGTACCGCTTCTCGCGGATCTCCCGCAAGCACGCCCACAACGCGGGCCTGCGGACCGTCTTCGTGCCCAGCGTCTACGACTTCGGATACATGCAGCGCGAGGCCGCGGGCCAGGCGGTCAGATCGGCGCTCGGCGGCGAGGTCATCTACGGCAACAACCACGGTAAACGCAGCGTCGACAAGACCTACCTGGCGGCCGCGCTCGGCACCGGGAAGGTCACCATACGGACGATGAGCCGCGTCGCGGCCGTACGCAGAAACGCGGACGGCACCTATGTGCTGACGGTCCACGAGACGGACGTCACGGGCCGGGTCGTCAGGATCGTCGAGGTCGGCTGCCGGCGGCTGTTCCTCGGTGCCGGCAGCCTCGGCACCACGGAGATCCTGCTGCGCGCGCGGGAGAGGGGCACCCTGCCCGACCTCAGCCCCGAGGTCGGCAGGGGCTGGGGCCACAACGGCAATGTGATGGCCGCTCGGGCCAACCACATGTGGGACACCGTCGGAGCCAACCAGGCGACGATGCCCGCCATGGGTATCGACGACTGGTCGAATCCCACCTGTCCGGTGTTCGCCGAGATCGCGCCGCTGCCGATGGGATTCGAGCACTGGATCAGCCTCTATCTGGCGATCACCAAGAACCCGGAGCGCGGCACCTTCAGCTACGACGCGGCGACCGACTCCGCGAGACTCAACTGGAGCCGGTCCCAGAACCAGCCGTCGGTCACCGCGGCGAAGTCGCTCTTCGACCGCGTCAACCGGGCCAACGTGACGATCTACCGCTACGACCTGTTCGGCGGCAACCGGATCTTCGCCGACGACTTCACGTACCACCCGCTGGGCGGCTGCGTACTGGGCCGCGCGACCGACAACTACGGCCGCGCCACAGGGTATCCGGGCCTCTACGTCACCGACGGCGCCCTGGTCCCCGGCTCCCTCGGGGTCAACCCGTTCGTCACGATAACCGCACTTGCCGAACGGAACATGGCCAGGATCCTCGCGGAGGATGCGTGGTAGCGCGCGAGGGCCGCTCGCTGCGCCGGGTCGTCCCCCACCCCTTCCCCTGCGTCTGGCGGTGTGGGGGACCCCCACGTGCCGAAACCGGGGCAGGCCTCCGGCCCAATACGGGCGGAGGCGGGCGTACCTTTCACACCCGCAGGGCGCAGGGGGAGTGTCCTCGCCGGACAGGCTGGACGTGTCCGACCGGGCACGTCCAGCCCCGTTGGTGGCCCGGAAGATCGAGGCGCTGGCTCCGGGGGCAGCGGCCCCCGGTACGAGCGAGTTCGCTCAGGCGCCGTAGATCGCCTCGATCTCGTGGGCGAAGTCCTTCGCCACCACATTGCGCTTCAGCTTCAGCGACGGCGTGATGTGGCCCGCCTCTTCGGTGAACTGGGAGGTGAGGATACGGAACTTCCGCACCGATTCCGCCTTGGAGACCGCCGCGTTGCCGTCGTCCACCGCCCTTTGGACCTCGGCCAGCAGCTCCGGGTCCTCGCGCAGCGCCGCCGCCGTGGAACCGGCCGGCTTGCCGTGGTCCGCGGCCCAGCGGCCGAGGAACTCCTCGTCGAGGGTCACCAGCGCCCCCACGAACGGGCGTCCGTCGCCCACCACCATGCACTCCGCGACCAGCGCATGGGCGCGGATGCGGTCCTCTATCACCGCGGGAGCGACGTTCTTGCCGCCCGCGGTGACCAGGATCTCCTTCTTGCGGCCAGTGATCGCGAGGTAGCCGTCCTCGTCCAGGGTGCCGATGTCGCCGGTGTGGAACCAGCCGTCGGTCAGTGCCTCCGCGGTCGCCGCCTCGTTGTTCCAGTAGCCCTGGAAGACGTGCTCGCCGTGCAGCAGGATCTCGCCGTCGTCCGCGATCCGCACCACCGAGCCGGGAAGCGGCTGGCCCACCGTGCCGATCTTCTGCCGGTCCCACGGGCTGAACGCGGTCGCCGCGCACGACTCGGTCAGGCCGTAGCCCTCCAGGACCGTGAAGCCGATGCCGCGGTAGAAGTGGCCGAGCCGCTCACCCAGCGGCGCGCCACCGGAGATCGCGTACTCGCCGCGCCCGCCCAGCACGGCACGCAGCTTGCTGTAGACGAGCCTGTCGAAGACCTTGTGCTTGATCTTGAGTCCGAGAGATGCGCCCTCGGGAGTGCTGGTGGCCCGGCTGTAGGCGATGGCCGTGTCGGCCGCCTTGTCGAAGATCTTGCCCTTGCCGTCGGCCCGGGCCTTCGCCCGCGCCGAGTTGTAGACCTTCTCGAAGACACGCGGTACGCCGAGGATCAGCGTCGGCCTGAAGGAGGCCAGTTCGTCGGTGAGGTTCTTGATGTCCGACACGCAGCCGAGCTTGATCGGCGCCATGACGGCGGCGAGTTCGACCATGCGGCCGAAGACATGCGCGGCCGGCAGGAACAGGAGCACGGAGCTCTCGCCCGTACGGAACAGCGGCTTGAGGCGCTCGACCAGGTTGCCGCACTCCGCGAAGAAACTGCGGTGGGTGAGCACACAGCCCTTGGGGCGGCCCGTGGTGCCCGAGGTGTAGACGATCGTCGCCGGGTCGTCGGCCTTGGCCGCCGCGCCGCGCTCGTCGACCGTCTCCTCGGAGATCTCCGCACCGGCGGCGGTGAGTTCCTCGACCGCGCCGTCCTCGATCTGCCAGACGTGCTTGAGGGCCGGCAGCCCGTCCCGCACCGACTCGACGGAGGCGGCGTGCGCCCCGCTCTCCACGATCACCGCGACCGCGCCGGAGTCGCCGAGTATCCACTGGATCTGTTCGGCCGAACTGGTCTCGTACACCGGGACGGTGACCGCGCCCGCGCTCCAGATCGCGAAGTCCAGCTGCACCCACTCGTAGCGGGTGCGGGACACGAGCCCGACCCGGTCACCGGGCCGGATGCCGGAGGCGATGAGGCCCTTGGCCGCGGCCCGCACCTCGGCAAGGAACTGGACGGCGTTGACATCGGTCCAGACACCGTCGACCTTGCGGCTCATGACCGCGACATCGGGATGCTGCGTGGCATTGCGGCGGATGAGATCCGTCAGATTGCCATCCGTGGGGACCTCGTACAGGGCCGGAAGGCTGAACTCGCGCAAGACTGCTGCTCCTCATCGGGCTCCGGCGCCACGGCTCTGTGTGATGCGCCGGCTGCGGTCCAAGATCGGGCAGGTGCTCGGGGTGGGGGTGAGCACGACTGGACTGCCCGGACGTTACCCACCAGTACTGGGTTCCCGATAGGGGGTCCCGGCCAGATGTTCCATGCGTCACACGTTCATGGATGTACTTCGCGCACAGTAGTCCACTTCGATGACGGCCCGGAAACAGCCGCGGAGCCCACCCCCTCTATCCAGCGACAAACGTGCGTTCTAGGGTGATCGTCATGCGAGGTATGCGAGTCAATGTGGTCAGTGACGTGCACGGCAATGCAGCAGACCTCGCCACCGCGGGTGACGGCGCCGACGCCCTGATCTGTCTCGGCGACCTGGTCCTCTTCCTCGACTACGCGGACCACTCGCGTGGCATCTTCCCCGACCTCTTCGGCGTCGAGAACGCCCATCTGATCGTGGAACTGCGCACCGCCCGGCGCTTCGAGGAAGCCCGTGAGCTGGCCCGCAGGCTCTGGTCGGAGCTGGAGGCGGACCGCGAGAGCGTCATCGAGTCGGCCGTGCGCCGCCAGTACGCCGAGTTGTTCGCGGCCTTCCCCACCCCGACGTACGCCACCTACGGCAATGTCGACATTCCGACTCTCTGGCCGGAGTACGCCGGACCCGGCACCACCGTCCTCGACGGCGAACGCGTGGAGATCGGCGGTCGTGTCTTCGGATTCGTCGGCGGCGGCCTGCGCACCCCGATGCGCACCCCCTACGAGATCTCCGACGAGGAGTACGCGGCCAAGATCGAGGCGCTCGGCGAGGTCGACGTGCTCTGCTCGCACATTCCGCCCGATGTCCCCGAACTGACCTACGACACCGTCGCGCGCCGCTTCGAGCGCGGCAGCGGGGCCCTGCTCGAGGCGATCCGGCGCACCCGGCCGCGGTACGCCCTCTTCGGCCATGTCCACCAGCCCCTCGCCCGCCGGATGCGCATCGGCGCGACCGAGTGCGTGAACGTCGGACACTTCGCCTCCACCGGGCGCCCCTGGTCCCTCGAGTGGTGAGGCGGGCCCGTGGAGAGTGCGGATCCGGCCCCGCGAGGACACTGCCTCGCTGACCGGCCGCCCGGTCGCGATAACCTGCACAGCACTACACCACCCCCGGCCGTACCGCATGTGAGGAGCCGCAGCGATGGCGGAACACACCAGCTCGAGCATCACGATCGATGCGGCACCGGCCGAGGTGATGGAAGTGATCTCCGACTTCACCCGCTACCCCGAGTGGACCGGCGAGGTGAAGCAGGCCGAGGTGCTCGCCAAGGACGCCGAGGGCCGCGCCGAGCAGGTCCGACTGGTGCTGGACGCCGGAGCGATCAAGGACGACCACACCCTCGCGTACACCTGGAAAGGCGACAACGAGGTCAGCTGGACCCTCGTGAAGTCCCAGATGCTGCGCGCCATCGACGGCTCCTACACCCTCGCCCCGGTCGGCGGCGGCGACCGCACCGAGGTCACCTACCAGCTGACCGTCGACGTCAAGATCCCCATGCTCGGCATGATCAAGCGCAAGGCCGAGAAGGTCATCATCGACCGCGCCCTGGCCGGTCTGAAGAAGCGCGTCGAGAGCGGCGCCGCCGCCTGATGCGCAGGGTCCTCGTCACCGGCCTCGGCGGCGCGGGCCGTACCACCGTCGCCGCGGCCACCGCGCTCGCCGCGGCCCGGGCCGGCAAGCGCACGCTCTTCCTGTCCGCCGAGCCCGGTGAGGTCCTCGGTGCGCCGCTCTCCGCGCGGCTCGGAGCACCGGCCGAGGTCGCGGACGGGCTGTGGGCCGCCCGGATCGAGCCCGGCGCCGACTTCCGCACGGAGTTCCTGTCGCTGCAGGAACGCGGCTCCGCCCTGCTCGGTCTGCTGGGCGCGCGGCCGCTGGAGGACGAGGAGCTGACGGACCTCCCCGGCAGCGAGCAGTTCGCGCTGCTGCGCGCCCTGACCGTCGCCGCGCGCGGCGACTGGGACGTGGTCGTCGTCGACATGCCGCCGCTGCGCGAGACCATCGCGCTGCTGGCCCTCCCCGAGCAGCTGCGCCGCTATCTGCGACGGCTCCTGCCGCCCGAACGGCAGGCCGCCCGCGCGCTGCGTCCGGTGCTCGCCCAGCTCGCGCGGGTACCGATGCCCGCGCAGTGGCTGTACGAGACCGCCGAGCGCTGGGACACGGAACTGGCCGGGGTCCAGTCGGTGATCGAGTCCCGGAACACGAGCCTGACCGTCGTCGCCGAGCCGGGACCGGCCGCGGCCGACGCGCTGCGCACCGCCCGCACCGGGACGAATCTGCACGGGCTGGCCGTCGACATGATCGTGGCGAACCGGTGCGTGCCGCGCGACGGTGCCGACACCTGGGTCGCCGTCCTCGCCGCCCAGCAACAGAAGTGCCTCGACGAGTGGTTCGACGCGTGGCTCCCGGCCGGCCCGGTCTGCGAACTGCGCCATCTGGGCCGGGACCCGCGCGGCCTGGACGACCTGGCGCTGCTGCGGACCGGCTCGAACCGCTCCTCGTTCGAGCGGGACTTCGCCGAGGGCGAGGACGCCGGCATCGACGGGCTGCTCGTCGCGCTCCACCGGGACCGGGAGGAACGGCGCCCGGACCCGTGGCGGGTCGAGGACGTGTACGCGCAGGCCCTCGTGCTCGCCGAGGAGAGCCGAGGGCTCGCGGGCACGGACAACCACCGGCACGGCAGGAACGCTGTGCTCCCCAAGGAACCGGAGCCGGTGGACGACGGCACTCTCCTGTGGCACATCCCGGTGCCCGGCGCCGTCAAGGAGCAGCTCACTCTTGTCCGCCGGGGGGATGAACTCCTGATCACGGTCGGGCCGTTCCGGAGGATCTTTCCGCTGCCGTCCGCCCTGCGGCGCTGCACCGTGGCGGGCGCGTCGCTCGAGGAAGGTGTACTGAGCGTGCGCTTCACACCCGACCCCGGACTGTGGCCGCGCGGTCGCTGAACGCAGTACCCCCCATTCGGGTAACGTCGAGCGTACAAACTCTCAGTTCTGCCGCAGGAGTACGCCATGAGCGATGCCACCGAGCGTCCGGCCGTCGACGACGACGCGTGGGCCACGGCGTGCGAGGAGGACCTTCAGGAGGAGCGGGCCCGCCGCCGCGCACAGTACGGCCCGCAGCCCGGCTCGGCCGCCGAGGAACTGAAGAAGCTCCTCGACGCGGTCGCCGACAAGGTCTCCGCATTCCAGACGTCACTGCCCGGCATGGCAGCCCAGAGCGCCGTCCAACAGCTCGTCGGTCAGGCGAAGGCCGCCGTCGAGCCGGTCATCGAGCGCAACCCGCAGGTCTTCGACCACCTCGCGGCCGCCGGCAACGAGCTGCTCGCCGCCTATCGATCCGCCGTCGAGGGTCATGAGCGACGCTGGACACAAGGGCCGAACACCGCCGAGGACGCCACGGACCCGCGTGACGAGGGCCCCGCGGCGAGCGAGCACATCGACCTGGACTGACCGGGCCGTGCCCGCCCTCGGGTACCGTTGGCCGTAGCGGGGCTCGACCGAATACTGAGGGACACATGGGACTCACCATCGGCGTCGACATCGGCGGCACGAAGATCGCGGCGGGCGTGGTCGACGAAGAGGGCACCATTCTCGAGACGCACAAGGTGCCCACCCCGTCGACTCCCGAGGGCATCGTCGACGCGATCTCCGCGGCCGTCGCCGGGGCCGGCAAGGGGCACGCCATCGAGGCCGTCGGCATCGGCGCCGCGGGCTACGTCGACGACAAGCGCGCCACCGTGCTGTTCGCGCCGAACATCGACTGGCGGCACGAACCCCTCAAGGACAAGGTCGAACAGCGCGTCGGCCTGCCCGTCGTGGTCGAGAACGACGCGAACGCCGCAGCCTGGGGCGAGTACCGCTTCGGCGCCGGCCAGGGCCACGAGGACGTCATCTGCATCACCCTCGGCACCGGCCTCGGCGGCGGCATCATCATCGGCAACAAGCTGCGCCGGGGCCGCTTCGGCGTGGCCGCCGAGTTCGGCCACATCCGCGTCGTGCCGGACGGACTGCTGTGCGGCTGCGGCAGCCAGGGCTGCTGGGAGCAGTACGCATCCGGCCGCGCCCTGGTGCGGTACGCAAAGCAGCGCGCCAACGCCACGCCGGAGAACGCCACGGTGCTCCTCGCGCTCGGCAACGGCACCATCGACGGCATCGAGGGCAAGCACATCAGCCAGGCCGCCCGGCAGGGCGACCCCGTCGCGCTCGACTCGTTCCGCGAGCTGGCGCGCTGGGCCGGTGCGGGCCTCGCCGACCTGGCCTCGCTCTTCGACCCGTCGGCGTTCATCGTCGGCGGCGGTGTCTCCGACGAGGGCGAGCTGGTACTCGGCCCGATCCGCAAGTCCTTCCGGCGCTGGCTGGTCGGCGGCCAGTTCCGTCCGCACGCCCAGGTACTCGCCGCCCAACTGGGCGGCAAGGCAGGCCTGGTGGGCGCGGCGGACCTGGCACGCCAGGGCTGAACCGCCGCCGCGGTGCATCCGTGCCCGTCGCGCCCTCTGGGGTTGCGGCGGGCACCGTCGTATGTTGATCCACATGGCCATGAGTACGACGCGTACGCTGCCCAACTCCCGGACCGAGCCGGACGGTTCGGCGGTGATCCGGGTCCTCGGCTACAACATCCGCTCCATGCGCGACGACGAGGACGCACTGGCGAGAGTGATCCGCGCATGCGAGCCCGACCTGGTGTTCCTCCAGGAGGCCCCGCGATTCTTCCGCTGGCGCAAGCACGCGGCACGCCTCGCGGCCAGGACCGAACTGGTGATGCTCGCCGGCGGCGCGACCGCGTCCGGGCCGATGCTGCTGTGCTCACTCCGGGCGACCGTGGAGCGCACCGAGGACGTGCTTCTGCCGCGCACGCCGGGCCTGCACCGACGGGGCTTCGCCACGGCGGTGGTACGGATCGGGGGCGCCCGGATCGGGCTGCTCAGCTGCCATCTGAGCCTGCAGTCCGGCGAGCGCTACGCCCAGGCGGGGATGCTGCTGGAGCAGCTGGCCGCGCTGGACGTCCCGCACGCGATCGCGGCGGGCGACATCAACGAACGTCCGGGCGGGCGGAGCTTTCGCAGGCTCGCGGGCGAACTGCAGGACTGCTGGGCGGTCAGCCCCTGGGGCGGGGAGCACACGTCGACGCCGACCGACCCGCACCAGCGCATCGACGCCGTCTTCGTCACGCGCGACGTGGAGGTGCTGGGCTGTGGCGTACCGCTGCACCTGCCGGGCATCACGGAACCGGACCTGAAGGCGGCGTCGGACCACCTCCCGGTCCTGGCGGCGCTCCGGGTCCCGGCGGTGCGGTGTCCTTGAGCGGGCTGCGGACCGGGCCGGCCGCGTGACGTGGGCCGCTCCGGGGCTCGTGTCCGGGACTGCTCACCCGAAACCGTCCCGCTCAAGGCTTGTGACGCCTCACGTCCCGGACACGGCCCCTGCGCGTCCCTGACCCGGGGCGGGGGCGGCAGCCCCCGCCGCACGCTGCCGGACGCAGTCCGGCCGACGAAAGGGGACTCAGACCACCGCGCCGCGGCCCGGGTCGTCGCTCTCGTCGTCGCCGTGGGACATCCGGGCCACCAGCGTCGCGAAGCCGCCCAGGAAGCCGCCGATGCACAGCGTCGTCAGCCACCACGTCATGTCCCACTGCAGCAGCACCGCGAGCAGCATCAGCACCGGGCCGCCGACCACCGCGAGCCAGGCGAACCTGGACGTGACGTCCGCCTCCGGCAGTGGCGGGGGCTCCGGAGGCACGAAGTGGCCCTCGTCGCTTTCGTCGAGGTCGTCGTCCTTCGCCTCGTCCACCTGGTAGTCGCGCGGGCCGCCGACCCCGGGCGCGAAGGTGATCGAGCTGCCCAGCGCGGGCTTGTCCGCACCGGAGTCCTCGTCGTCGGAGTCCTTCCCCGCCGGGGCCTCGTGCACCCTCTCCTCGAGGAGGGCGAGGTCCTCCACCGACTTGAACGGCTTGGCTCCCGGTGGGTCGGCCGGCTCCTCGCCGTAACCGGCGATGATGGCCGCCCAGGCGGCCTCCTCGTCGATCGGCTGCGGCTCGCGGTCCGCGTCGTGCTGCTCAGCCACCGGCTGTGCTCCCTCCCAAGGCTTCCTGCGTGGCGGACCAGGCGGTCCCGGCACCCGGAGCGAGCCGGCCGATGAACGCGTAACTCTCCTCGAAGATCCGCTCCGCATCATGGTCCAACGTCGCCACGTGGTAGCTCTGTTCCAGCAGGATCTCCGAGACGTCCCTCGACGACACCCGGCTGAGGATCCGCGCCGAGTCGGCCGGCGGCACCACATGGTCCTGAGGGCTGTGCAGAAGCACCATCGGCTGGGTGACCTGCGGCAGCTCACCGTCGACCAGCTTCAGCAACGACCGCAGCGCATGCGCGGCGTGCAGCGGCACCCGGTCGTACCCCACCTCGACGGAGCCCGGCTTGGCGATGTCGTTGGCCACGCCCTTGGTGGAGGGCACCAGGTGGCGCACCACGGGCAGCACCTGGGCGGCGAGCCCCCACATCCTGTTCGCCGGGTTGACCAGGACGATGCCCGCGACCGCGTCACCGTGCTTGGCCGCGAGCCGCAGGGTGAGCGCCCCGCCCATGGACAGGCCGAAGACGAAGACCTGGCTGCATCGCTCGAGCAGGGAGCGCAGTGCGCGGTCCACCTCCGCGTACCAGTCCTGCCAGCCGGTCACCTGCATGTCCTGCCAGCGCGTGCCGTGACCCGGCAGCAGCGGCACGGACACCGTCAGCCCGCGTTCCGCGAGGTATTCGGCCCAGGGGCGCATCGACTGCGGGGACCCGGTGAATCCGTGACAGAGGAGGACACCGACCTCGCCGCCTTCATGGCGATACGGCTCGGCTCCAGGAAGGACCGGCACCAGGGCCTCCTGTTCGTGGGGATGTTCGTGGGGACGTGCATGAGGTTCGAATCGGTGTACTTCACGGTACGCGACCGGACCGACACCGACCAGGGTCGTCCGCCCTCCGGCATGGAACCGCGGCAGGGAGTGCGGGCCCCCCAAGGGTTAAGGTCTGTTCGACGGCACACAGGAGGCACCCGAGTTGATGTACGGCGCAATGAAGTTCTCCATCGGAGGCTCGCTGAAGCTTGCCTTCAGGCCTTGGGTGGAGGGCTTGGAGAACATCCCCGCGGAGGGGCCCGCCATCCTCGCGAGCAACCACCTGTCGTTCTCGGACTCGTTCTTCCTCCCGGCGGTTCTCGACCGCAAGGTGACCTTCATCGCCAAGGCGGAGTACTTCACGTCGCCGGGCGTCAAGGGCAAGCTCACCGCCGCGTTCTTCAAGGGCGTCGGGCAGCTTCCGGTGGACCGCTCGGGCGCGCGCGGTGCGGGCGAGGCGGCGATCAAGGCCGGTGTACAGGTCATCGAGTCCGGTGGTCTGTTCGGCATCTACCCGGAGGGCACCCGCTCCCCGGACGGCCGCCTCTACCGCGGCAAGCCGGGCGGCCTCGCGCGCGTGGCGCTCGCCACCGGCGCGCCCGTGATCCCGGTCGCGATGATCGACACCGAGAAGATCCAGCCGCCCGGCAAGGTGATCCCCAAGCTGATGCGCCCGGGGATCAGGATCGGCAAGCCGCTGGACTTCGGCCGCTACCACGGCATGGAGCACGACCGCTTCATCCTGCGCTCGGTGACCGACGAGGTCATGTACGAGATCATGAAGCTGTCCGGCCAGGAGTACGTGGACATCTACGCGACGGCCGCCAAGCGACAGCTCGCCGAGGAGAAGGCCGCGGCGGACAAGGCCGAGAAGGCCGCCCGCGCCGAGGCGGAGAAGGCCCAGAAGGCACAGAAGAAGTCGCACCGGTCGGCCGCGTAGCCGCGGCGTCGGTCCGGGGGTGGGGGAAATGGCCAAGCGCGAGCGGGTCGTGCGGATGTCGGTCGAGCTGCCGCTGTGGCGTGCCCTCACCGCGTACCGCGTACTGACGATGGTCTACGCGGTGCTCCTGTTCGTCTTCACCCGGCAGAACTTCGAGCGCTCCGGCGTCGCGGCCGCCTTCCTGGCGGTGATGGTCCTCTGGACGCTCGTCACGCTGCCGAAGGTCGCGAACGCGGCCCGCTGCACCCGGGGTTTCCTGGTCGCCGATCTGACCATCGCCCTGACCGGCATTCTGCTGACCCCGCTCGCCGACGCCCAGGCCCAGCAGGTCGACGGCCCCACGCTGCCGACCATATGGACGGCGGGGTCGGTCCTCGCCTTCGCCATCAAGGGCGGCTGGCGGTGGGCCGGGGTCGCCTCCTCCTTCGTCGCGGTCGCCAATATCGTCGAGCGCGGCGAGCCCAGCCGGGACACCTTCCACAACGTCCTCCTGGTCTGGGTCGCGTCCATCGCCATCGGTTACGTCGTCGAGGTGGCCCGCGCCTCGGAGCGCACGCTCGCCCGCGCCCTGGAGATCGAGGCGGCGACCCGGGAGCGGGAGCGCCTCGCCCGCGACATCCACGACGGCGTGCTCCAGGTGCTGGCCATGGTGCAGCGGCGCGGTGCGGCGCTGGGCGGCGAGGCCGCCGAGCTCGGCCGGATGGCGGGCGACCAGGAGGTCGCCCTGCGCACCCTGGTGGCCAGGGGCCTGGTGACCACCTCACGGGTCTGGGAGGACGAGTCGGAGGGCGCGGTCGTACGGGTCGTGGAGGTGCCCGACGACGACGAGTCCGATCGGCCGCACGACCTGCGCACCCTGCTCGCCCCGCACGCCGGGTCGAAGGTGAGCTTTGCCGAGCCGGGTGCCCCCGTGCTGCTCGATGCGCCCGCGGCCCGGGAGCTGGCAGCGGCTGTCGGGGCCGCCCTGGACAATGTCCGCAGGCATGCGGGAGACGGCGCCCAGGCCTGGATCCTGGTCGAGGACTGGCCGGACGAGGTCGTCGTCACGGTGCGGGACGACGGCCCGGGCATCCCCGAGGGCAGGCTCGCGCAGGCCGAGGGGGAGGGGCGCCTCGGCGTCGCGCTGTCCATCCGCGGGCGGCTGCGGGAGCTCGGCGGCTCGGCCGAGCTGATCTCGGTGCCCGGGCAGGGTACGGAAGTCGAACTGAAGGTTCCACGGGGGAAGGCAGGGAAATGACGGACCAGCAGACGATCAGGGTGATGGTGGTCGACGACCATCCGATGTGGCGGGACGCGGTCGCCCGCGATCTGGCCGCGGCCGGGTTCGACGTGGTCGCCACGGCCGGCGACGGCCCGCAGGCGGTGCGCCGTGCCAAGGCCGTCGCCCCCGACGTGCTCGTACTCGACCTCAATCTGCCCGGTATGCCCGGCGTCCAGGTGTGCAAGGAGCTCGTCGGCTCGCAGCCCTCGCTGCGGGTGCTGGTGCTGTCCGCCAGCGGTGAGCACGCCGACGTACTGGAGGCGGTCAAGTCCGGTGCCACCGGATATCTGCTCAAGTCGGCCAGCACCGAGGAGCTGACGGACGCGGTGCGCCGCACCGCGGTGGGCGACCCGGTCTTCACGCCGGGCCTCGCCGGGCTGGTGCTCGGTGAATATCGCCGTCTCGCCTCGGAGCCCGCGCCGGCGGCCGGTGCGGACGACCCGAAGGCGCCCCAGCTGACCGACCGGGAGACCGAGGTGCTGCGGCTGGTCGCCAAGGGGCTCTCGTACAAGCAGATCGCCGAGCGGCTGGTCATCTCGCACCGCACCGTCCAGAACCATGTGCAGAACACGCTCGGCAAGCTGCAGCTGCACAACCGTGTGGAGCTCGTGCGGTACGCCATCGAGGCAGGCCTGGACGGCATCTGACCGGGCGAGCGGTTTCACCCTTACCCGTACGGGTGAATGAGGGTCGGCCAACCGCCCTATGACGTACAGGAATTGACCTTTCGCCCCATCCCTGAGTGACCTGGATCACCATTAGCGTGACGGTCATAAGGCTCTCCAGGCGAAGGGAAGTTCCATGCGTGTCGGAGTACTGACCGGGGGCGGCGACTGCCCCGGCCTCAACGCGGTCATCCGCGGGCTCGTCCGCAAGGGTGTGCAGGAGTACGCGTACGAGTTCGTCGGCTACCGGGACGGCTGGCGCGGTCCCCTCGAAGGCGACACCCTCCCGCTCGACATCCCGGCCGTCCGGGGAATCCTGCCCCGCGGCGGAACCATCCTCGGTTCGTCACGCACCAACCCGCTCAAGGAAGAGAACGGCATCCGCCGGATCAAGGAGAACCTCGCCAAGCACGAGGTGGACGCCCTGATCGCGATCGGCGGCGAGGACACCCTCGGGGTCGCGGCGCGGCTGCACGACGAGTTCGGCATCAAATGTGTCGGCGTCCCCAAGACCATCGACAACGACCTGTCCGCCACCGACTACACCTTCGGTTTCGACACCGCCGTCGGCATCGCCACCGAGGCCATCGACCGGCTGCACACCACCGCGGAATCCCATATGCGGGTCCTCGTGGTCGAGGTGATGGGCCGTCACGCCGGCTGGATCGCCCTGCACTCCGGGCTGGCCGGCGGCGCCAATGCCATTCTGATCCCCGAGCAGCGCTTCGATGTCGACCAGGTCTGTGCCTGGGTGACCTCGCGCTTCAAGGCCAGCTACGCGCCGATCGTCGTGGTCGCCGAGGGCGCCATGCCCAAGGACGGCGAGGCGGTGCTCAAGGACGGCTCGCTGGACTCGTTCGGCCATGTCCGGCTTTCCGGAGTCGGCGAGTGGCTGGCCAAGGAGATCGAGAGCCGCACGGGCAAGGAGGCACGAACGACGGTCCTCGGCCACGTCCAGCGCGGCGGCACCCCGAGCGCCTTCGACCGCTGGCTGGCCACCCGCTTCGGGCTGCATGCGATCGACGCGGTGCGGGACGGGGACTACGGGAAGATGGTTGCGCTGCGGGGCACCGACATCGTGCGGGTGCCGATCGCCGAGGCGACGGCCAGGCTCAAGACGGTCGACCCGAAGCTCTACGAAGAGGTCAGCGTCTTCTTCGGCTGAGCTCGGTGTGGGCGGGGCCGGGGCATGGCCCGCACATCCGCGAGGTGCGGCCCATGCCCCGCATTCCCTGACGACTCCCTTGACGCCCCCATCACCGGCCGGCGCGGCGAGAACGTCCGGGTCCCCACCGCGCCGGCCACGGTTACGGCCGGCGCTCCGGTACGGCGGCGAGCAGCTCGCCGACGATGCCCGCGCCGTCGAGCGTGAGCACGGACTCCGGGTGGAACTGCACCGAGGCGAAGGATCTGCCGCGCAGCCCGTGGACATCGCCCGAGGCGAGGTCCCGGCTGACCTCTACCTCGTGCCGCGCCAGCAGCCGTGCCGCTGCCGCCCCGTCGCAGCGCGCCGTGAAGCTGTTGTAGAAGCCCACCGTCTGCGTACGCCCGAAGAAGTCGATCCGCTCCTGCGCCCCTTGGTACGGCGCGTCCTTGCGGACGATGTCCAGGCCCAGCTCGGCTGCCAGCAGTTCATGGCCGAGGCAGACACCCAGCAGCCCGTACCGGTGCTCGCGCAGCAGCTCGGCGGCGAGCGCCCGCAGGAAGCGCATCTTGGGGTCGGCCCGGTCGGCGGGATCGCCGGGGCCGGGACCGAGCACCACCGGCCCCTCGTGCGCGAGCACGCGCTCCCGCAGGCCCGGCTCGTCATAGCGGCGCACAGTCACCTCCAGCCCGGTCGAGCGCAGCAGATGGGCCAGCATCGCGGTGAAGGTGTCCTCGCCGTCGACGATCAGGGCATGCCCGCCGAGCCGCGCCGAGCGGTCCTGCATCCGCAGCCAGAACGGGGCGAGATCGGCGCGGCGGGCGTCGAGAGCCGCCCGTACCCGCGGGTCGTCCGCGAGCCGCGGCGGTGTTTCCCGCTCGGCCGGCCGCCCCGGCCGTACTCCCAGCGCGGCGAGGACGCCCGCCGCCTTGGCGTGCGTCTCGGCGACCTCGCCCGCCGGGTCGGAGTGCCGCACCAGGGTCGCCCCGACCGGCACCCGCAGCGAGCCGTCCGCGTCGATGTCGGCGGTACGGATCAGAATCGGCGAGTCCAGCGTCTGGGACCCGCCCGTGTCGCGCCCGATCAGCGCCAGCGCACCCGCGTAGTAGCCGCGTGCGGTCCCGTCCCGGCCGAGGGGCTCGTAGCGTTCGATGACCCGGCACGCGTTCTGCACCGGCGAGCCCGTCACCGTGGCCGCGAACATGGTCTCCTTCAGCACCTCGCGCACATCGAGGGAGGAACGCCCGCGCAGCTCGTACTCGGTGTGCGCGAGGTGGGCCATCTCCTTGAGCCGGGGCCCGATCACCACCCCGCCCATGTCGCCGACCGTGCACATCATCTTCAGCTCCTCGTCGACGACCATGGAGAGTTCCTCGCACTCCTTGCGGTCGGCCAGGAAGCCCAGCAGCGCCTCGGGCGTCGGCCCCTCGGGCGGATAGCGGAAGGTCCCGCTGATCGGGTTCATCACGACCGTGCCGCCACTCATCCGCACATGGACCTCGGGGCTCGCGCCGACGAGGGTGCGTCCGCCCGTCTCCCGCGACCCTGTGTGCACGACGAACGTCCAGTACGCGCCCCGCTCGCCCGCCAGCAGCCGGCGGAACAGGGCGAGCGCGTCGGCCCGGCCGAAGCCGGGGATCTGCCCGGTGAAGGTGCGGCGGATGACGAAGTTCGCGCCCTCGCCCCGGCCGATCTCGTCCTGAACGACCCGGCGGACGATGTCCGCGTACTCCTCGTCGCCGACGTCGAACGCGCCGCCCTCGACCCGTACCGCGTGCCGCGGCAGTACCGCGAGAGCCTCGGCGAGCGGCAGTTCATGGCACTCGTCGGCGACCAGCACCGACAGCGGGGTGCCGTCGTCGCGTACGTCGAAACCCCGCTCTGCGATCTGGCGGAACGGCACCAGGGCGAGCGCGGGACGGTCGCCGACAGGGATGTCGGCGAGGCGTTCGACTTCGTGCACCTGACCGATCAGCACCTCGACGGTGTCCTGGTCGTGGCCGGGTGTGCGGCGGCGCAGCAGGGCGAAGGGCGGGCAGTCGTCGTCCAGCAGTCGGCTGAGGGGCATGGGCGTGGGTTCCTTCCGGGGGGAGGAACGGCCGCCGCTTTCCGGGCTCACTGTCCGGGAAACACTGAAGGCCGCCCCTCGGGCGGCCTTCGCGATTCGATGTCTGCGCGAAAAAGTCAGTGGGCCGCCGGATCTGCGGTCCACCACCAGTTCTGGATCTGCTGCGCGAACATGTCGCAGACCCTAACGCATCCGCCCGCGGCGCCGCAGCTCGTCCCACGACGGGGACGGGCCGCGAAGCCGCGGGCGGAGTGCGCGGACCGGGACCGGCTCAGATCAGCAGGTTGTAGATCTGCCAGCCGGTGCCGATCTTGGTGCGGGCGGCGAACGGGGTGG
>NZ_JBIAPT010000003.1:0-353420 GCF_042888425.1 Streptomyces sp. NPDC002889 | reverse complement strand
TGGCGTTGCCGGTGCCCTTGTAGAGCCACAGGGCGCCGGACGGCTCGCGGGCGATCATGTCCGCCTTGCCGTCCTTGGTCAGGTCACCGGTACCGGTGAGCTTGTTGAACATCTGCCAGCCGGTGCCCACCTTGGTGCGGGCGGCGAACGGGGTGGTGGCGTTGCCGGTGCCCTTGTAGAGCCACAGGGCGCCGGACGGCTCGCGGGCGATCATGTCCGCCTTGCCGTCCTTGGTCAGGTCACCGGTACCGACCAGGGTGTTGTAGATCTGCCAGCCGGTGCCGATCTTGGTGCGGGCGGCGAACGGGGTGGTGGCGTTGCCGGTGCCCTTGTGGAGCCACAGGGAACCGGCCGTGTCGCGGGCGATCATGTCCGCCTTGGCATCCCCGGTCAGGTCACCCGTGCCGGTGAGGATGGTGAACCCACCCCACCCGGTGCCGACTTTCACACGCCCCCTGAAGGGCGCGTTCTTGTTGCCGCTCGCCCGGTAGTACCAGAGGGTCCCCGAGGTGTCGCGGGCCACCACGTCCCCGGTGCCGTCGGCACGCAGCGTCCCCAGATCGGTGATGGCGTTGTAGATCTGCCAGCCGCCGCCGACGCGGTAGCGGCTGTAGAACGGTGCCGTCGCGCTGCCGGTGCCCTGGTACTGGTACAGCGAGCCGCCGGAGTCCCGCCCGAGCGCGTTGAACCGGGTCGTGCCCGGGTCGGAGGCGGGGGTGGTGAGCGCCTGGACATCGCTCGCACTGACCCATGCGATGCGGTGGTTGAAC
This sequence comes from Streptomyces sp. NPDC002889, assembly GCF_042888425.1. Classification (NCBI taxonomy): domain Bacteria; kingdom Bacillati; phylum Actinomycetota; class Actinomycetes; order Kitasatosporales; family Streptomycetaceae; genus Streptomyces; species Streptomyces sp. NPDC002889. The sequence continues at coordinate 352,650 of NZ_JBIAPT010000003.1, read as the reverse complement.
CGGATCGGGTAGAAGGAGTTGGTCCCCTTGACCAGGGTGCGCGAGCCGGCGCCCGTGCCGTCGACGGTGCCGCCGTAGTAGTAGTCACCGGCGACCGCGGCACCTGCCTGGGTGTACTGCTGACCGGCCAGGACGCTGTATTTCGTCAGCGGGTCCGCGTTATTGTCCTGCACGGGGACCTCGGTCCCCGTGTAGGCCGCGTCCTCGGGGTAGGCCCGCCCGTAGACCTTGATCGAGGCCAGTCCCGCCTTCGGGGTCAGTACCGTCCTGGTGCCGGTGCCGACCGGGACGGTGAACTGGCCGCCCGGGTTGCGGAACCAGGCCTTCTTGCCGCCGTACCAGATGGCGGTCCAGTCGCTCGCCGCCTCGGCGACGACGTACTCGCCGCCCGCGACGAGCTTGTTGGCCCAGTTGGGGCCCTCGCTCCAGGTCTGGGTGCCCAGGTACGGGTCCTCCAGCGTGGCCGCACTGGTCGACGGTGAGACGTAGAGGTAGCCGAAGTTCGTGGGCTGGGTCCTGACCGCCGTCCCGCCGTAGGTCAGCTTCGGCTGGTTCGCGGAGGTGAACGGGGGCACGTAGCGGATCAGCTGGCCCGCCTTCAGCGGGCCGCCCGCGCCACCGGCGCCTGTCGGGGCGCCCAGCAGTGACATGTAGTGGTTCCAGTCCCAGAACGGGCCCGGGTCCCAGTGCTGGCCGCGCACCTTGGTGTCCAGGACGCCCGGTACGTCGTCGTGGCCGATGATGTGCCCGCGGTCCAGCGGGATGGCGTACGTGGCGGCGAGGAACTTCACCAGGGCCGCGGAGGACTCGTACTGCGGCTCGGTGTACCAGCTGCCCTCCTTGATCGCGTAGCCCTCGTGCTCCACGCCGATCGAGTGCATGTTGACGGTCTTGTTGCCCGCGTGCCATGCCTCGTTCTTGTTCTCCACCATCTGGGTGACCAGACCGTCGGAGGCGCGGATCAGATAGTGCGCGCTGGCGTAGGACGCCGGGTTCGTGAACACGGCGAGCGAGCCGTCGTAGCCGCCCTCCGTGTCGTGGATGGCGATGTAGCGAATGTCGTGACCGCCCGCGGGCCGGTCGGCGACGTTGTAGTTGCCGTAGTCGTCCGGGGCGCCGTTCGACTTGTAGGCGGCCGGGATGAAGTTGCAGTTCAGACCGGCCGGGCACTCGGGCACGGGGACCGCGGCGGTGCTCACGGCCGCTGCGGCCGGCGGCACCTTCGCCGGCTTGACCGGCTCGGTCGACGGGTCGGCCGGCAGGGTGAGCCGCTGCCCGTCCGCGGTGACACGGCTCTCACCGGTCCTGATCGACTCGAAGACGCGCTTCGCGAACAGTTCGGCGCCCTTCTTGTCGGGCGACTGGCTGAAACGGGCGACGGCGGGGTACCACTCGTCCGCCTCGTCCGGCAGCGAGCCCTGGGCCTCGCGCTGGTACTCGGCGAGCAGGGCGGCACCGGCGCGGATGCTCTGCCCGGAGTCGTCCTTGACGGACTCCTGCGGTGAGTCGATCAGCTCGGCGGCCCGGTCCAGCGTGTGCAGCCGTGGATCGTCGGTGTCGACCTCCTCCTTCGGCAGCATGCGCAGTGCGCGCTCGGCGTCGAAGTTCTTCTCGACGCTCGGGTCGCCGCTCCGGTTGAGGTGGGAGAGGCGTTCCTGCCTGTCCTCCTCCTCGACGTCCTCCGGGTCCACCTGGGTCAGACCCATCACGTTGTAGGCGCCGGTGGTGCTCGGCAGACCGTCGTGGGTCTCCCAGCGCGTCTGCCGGTACGAAACCGCCATCAGCACGCTCCGGGGTACGTCGAACTCCCGGGCGGCGGCGTCGAATTCGGCCTGCAGCTGCGCGCTGAGCGGCACGGCCTCCTCGTTGCTCCCCCCGGAGCCCAGGAAGCCGGGCGATGCCACGGCGACGGTGCCGGCGACGGCGGTGGCCACCACGGCCGCGGCCACTCCGTGGATGATCGATCTTTTCTTGCGGTTTCTCCGATGCTTCGGATTCAACGACCCACCCCTGGTCATTCCCACCCCTGGAAAAAGGCTGCCGACCGCGGCTTCCTGCCGGGTCGCAAGCGCCTGAGGCTACCACCGGTACATGACAACTTTTCAGCGGTTTCCGGGCGGACCGTCTCATTTACTGAGCGCCGACATGGACAGTCGCCGCGACCCCGTAGTGTTGACGACGTGACCGTGAACGCTAAGACCACCGCCATCGGTGGCAACACCTGGCGAAACCTGCCCGCGGCGCAGCAGCCCGAGTACCCCGATGCCGAGGCTCTGCGCGATGTGATCGCGGACCTCGAGTCGTATCCGCCGCTCGTCTTCGCGGGCGAGTGCGACCAGCTGCGCGCCCGGATGGGAGCCGTCGCCAGGGGCGAGGCGTTCCTGCTCCAGGGCGGCGACTGTGCCGAGGCTTTCGACGGCGTCTCCGCCGACCACATCCGTAACAAGCTCAAGACCCTGCTCCAGATGGGCGCCGTGCTCACGTACGCCGCGTCCGTGCCGGTCGTGAAGGTCGGCCGGATCGCGGGCCAGTACTCCAAGCCGCGCTCCAAGCCGACCGAGACCCGCGACGGCGTGACGCTCCCCACCTACCGGGGCGACTCCGTCAACGGCTTCGACTTCACCGAAGAGGCCCGCATCCCGGACCCCGAGCGCCTCAAGCGGATGTACCACGCGTCTGCCTCGACGCTCAACCTGGTGCGTGCCTTCACCACCGGCGGTTACGCCGACCTGCGACAGGTGCATGCCTGGAACCAGGACTTCGTGAAGTCGTCCCCGTCCGGTCAGCGCTACGAGCAGCTCGCCCGCGAGATCGACAACGCGCTGAACTTCATGAAGGCGTGCGGCACGGACCCGGCGGAGTTCCGCACGGTTGAGTTCTACGCCTCCCACGAGGCGCTGCTGATGGACTACGAGTCGGCGCTGACCCGGGTCGACTCCCGTACGGGCCATCTGTACGACGTCTCGGGCCACATGGTCTGGATCGGCGAGCGCACCCGCCAGCTGGACGGCGCGCACATCGAGTTCGCCTCGAAGATCCGCAACCCGATCGGGGTCAAGCTCGGCCCGACGACCACGGTCGACGAGGCGCTCACCTACATCGACCGCCTCGACCCCGACCGGGAGCCCGGCCGGCTGACCTTCATCGTCCGTATGGGCGCCGACAAGGTCCGGGACAAGCTCCCCGAGCTGGTCGAGAAGGTCACCGCCTCCGGTGCGACGGTGGCCTGGGTGACCGACCCGATGCACGGAAACACCTTCGAGGCCGCCTCCGGCCACAAGACCCGCCGCTTCGACGATGTGCTCGACGAGGTCAAGGGCTTCTTCGAGGTGCACAAGGCGCTGGGCACCCACCCGGGCGGCATCCATGTCGAGCTCACCGGTGACGACGTCACCGAGTGCGTGGGTGGCGGCGACGAGATCTTCGTCGACGATCTGCACCAGCGCTACGAGACGGCCTGCGACCCCCGGCTGAACCGCAGCCAGTCGCTGGACCTGGCCTTCCTGGTGGCGGAGATGTACCGCGACCAGTAGTGACGGATCAACAACAGTGGGGCGTGGATCGATGTGATCCACGCCCCACTGGCATATTCGGGGCTTTTACGTCCGCGAGGCGGCGGGTAAGGTTAGGTTAGCCTCACCGATCATCGGGACGGCGCCACTGACAGTTCTCGCTCATTCCCGCCGGGAGGTGAACCGCGTGTACGTCTGCTCGTGCTTCGGCATCACGGAGAAGCAGGTCAAGGAGCACGCGGAGGCGGGCGCCTGCACCCCCCGCCAGATCGCGTCCGTCTCCAAGGCCGGCACCGACTGCGGATCGTGTGTCCGCCGCATCCAGGGAATTCTCGGCCGTGGCGCGTGCCCCCGCCGGGAACTGCTCGACCAGGGCAGCGGCGCTGCCGTGCTCGCCGCCGACCCCGACCGCGCACCCGACTCCGGGCTTCGCGAAGCGGCCTAGCCGCCGGGTTCTCAGCCCTCCGGCTGCTCGATCAGCTGGGCGATGTACAGCGCCTCACCGAGCTTCTCGACCAGTTCCAGCTGGGTGTCGAGATAGTCGATGTGGTGCTCCTCGTCCGCCAGGATCGCCTCGAAGATGTTCGCGGACGTGATGTCGCCCTTGGCCCGCATGATCTCGATGCCCCGCCGGAGGCGGTCGATCGCCTCCACCTCGACCTGCCGGTCGGCCTGGAACATCTCGGTGACCGTCTGCCCGATGCGCACATGGAACAGGCGCTGGTAGTTCGGCAGACCCTCGAGGAAGAGAATGCGGTCGGTCAGCACCTCCGCGTGCTTCATCTCGTCGAAGGACTCGGCCCGGGTGTACTTGGCGAGCTTCGTCCAGCCGAAGTTCTCCTGCATCTTCGCGTGCAGGAAGTACTGGTTGATCGCGGTCAATTCTGCAGTCAGCTGCTCATTGAGAAACTCGATGACCTCGGGGTCGCCCTGCATCGCAGAGGCTCCTTCCGCGCGTGTGGCTGGGGCAGGTGCGCGCATCCTCGCACCGCCGCCGGGGGCAGTCCAGTAAGTGCATGCTTAGTGCGAGTTGTCCGAATCGGCTCCGGCCTGGTCATGACCACCCTTCCCCGTCTGTCACCATTGAAGGCATGGGTCAGCCGGAAAGCCGGGAATACCGCGCATCACAGGAGCCCGGGCTTCCGCCGGGACAGCGACTGCAGCGGGGCTGGCCGGTCACTCACTACGGACCCGTACCCAAGTTCAAGCCGGATCGCTGGGAGTTCAGGGTCTTCGGCGCCACCGCCGACGGTGACAAGCACTGCTGGAACCACGAGGAATTCTCGGCGCTGCCCTTCTCCACCGTTGTCGCCGATCTGCACTGCGTCACGAAATTCAGCATGCTGGGGGCCGAATGGGGCGGGGTGCCCGCCCGTACGATCGTGGAACTCGCGCCGCCCGCGCAGGCCGTCACCCATGTCATGGTCTGGGCCGAGTACGGCTTCAGCGCCAATCTGCGGCTGGCCGATTTCCTCTCGGAACGGACCATGTTCGCCACCCACAAGGACGGTGAACTGCTCACCGCCGAGCACGGTTTTCCGCTGCGGCTCGTGGTGCCGCACCTGTACGCCTGGAAGGGGCCCAAATGGGTCCGGGGTGTGGAGTACATGACCGCCGACCGCCGCGGCTTCTGGGAGGAGCGCGGCTATCACAACCTCGGCGATCCGTGGCGGGAGCAGCGCTACTCCTACCAGGAGGAGCCGGGCGACGGCCCCGAGCTGTAGCGGTTCCCCGGGACCGGCGCCGGCAGTGCGCCGGCACGGACCTCAGGGCTACCTCACCGGGGCGGCATCAGCGCAGCTTCTTCAGCCGCGCCACATCCGCCGTATGCCCTTCCTTGCCGCCGGGGGTCTCGATGATCAACGGAACACCCTCGGTCGCCGGGTGGGACATCAGGGCCCGGAACGGCTCCTCGCCGATATGGCCCGCGCCGATGTTCGCGTGACGGTCCTTGTGCGCCCCGACGACGTCCTTCGAATCATTGGCGTGGACCAGCTTCAGCCGCCCCGCGCCGACGGTCTCCACCAGCTGATCCAGGGTCCGGTGCATTCCGTCGGGCCCGGTCAGATCGTGACCGGCGGCGAAGATGTGGCAGGTGTCCAGACAGACGCCCAGCTTGGGGTGCCGGTCGAGGGCCTCGAAGTACGGACCGAAGTCCGCTGCCTCGGAGCAGAGCGAGAAGCCCTGGCCTGCGGTCGACTCCAGCAGCAGGAACGGGTCGTCGTCGTGCGTCAGCTCGTCCAGCAGCGGCAGCATCCGCTCCCGTATCTGCGCCAGCGCCACCTCGCGGGAGCGGCCCCCGGTCGCCGACCCGGTGTGCACCACCACGCCCAGCGCACCGATCTCCCGCCCCCGGCGCAGGGAGTGCCGCAGTGAGTCGACGGACCTGTCGACCGTGGCCTCGGTGTGCGAGCCGAAGTTGATCAGATACGGGGCATGGACCCACGCCGACATCCCGTCGGCGGCGCACTCGGCACGGAACGTCTCGTCCTGTGCCGGGTTGCCGGTGGGCGTTGCCCAGCCGCGCGGGTTGGCGACGAAGACCTGTACGGTCTCGGCCTCCAGCTCCCGGGCATAGGCGAGTCCGGTCGTGGCCAGGCCGCCGGCCACGGGTACATGGCCGCCGACGGGATTGCGCATCAGGATTACAGTCCCTTGGTCTTGATCGTGATCGTGCTGCCCTCGGGGGCCTGGTCGCCGGCCGCGACGGACTGGCTGTCGACCTCGTCCCCGAGGAACGGGAAGTTCTTCTCGACCTTCACCTCGAAGCCCGCCGACTCCAGCTCGGCCGTCGCGTCGTCCACGTTGTCACCGACGACATCGGGGACCTCGATCATCCGCGGGCCCTTGGAGACGGTCAGCGTGACGGTGTCACCACGGGCCAGCTGGGTGCCCTCGCCCGCCGACTGCCGGGCGACCGAGCCCGCGTCCTCGGCGGAGTGGATCTGCTCGTCGGCGACCCTGACCTCGAGTCCGGCGTCCTCGAGCTCGCTGGTGGCGCTCTCGACCGACTCGCCGGTCACATCCGGCACGTCGATCGGAGGGCCCTTGCTGACCACCAGGGCGACCGCTGTGTCGGGGCTGCGGCCGCTCCCGGCGCCCGGGTCCGAACTGATCACCGAGCCCTGAGCGACGTCGCCGTCGAACCGTTCGGTGACCATGCCGGGCGCCAGACCGAGCTTGCGCAGCTCGCGCCGGGCCTCGGCGAGCGGCCTGCCCTTCAGCTCGGGGACCTTCACGATCTCCGGGCCGCGCGAGACGACGATCGTCACCGAGCCGTTGCCCCGGATGCGCTCACGGCTGGCCGGGTCGGTCGTGATGACCGTGCCCCGCCTGGCCGTCTCGCTGAAGTCGTAGCGGACCTTCTTCACCTCGAGCCCGGCCTTGCCGAGCGCCTGCCTGGCGTCCCTCTCGCTCTTGCCGATCAGGGAGGGGACCTCGGTGAACTGCCCCGAGTTGATGTACCAGACGCCCGTACCCACGCCGAGGACCAGCAGCACCGCGACGACCGCGGCCAGCACACCGCGCCGGGGGACGGCGGGCAGGGCGGGTCGGCCCCGCCGGAGCGGTGGCTCGGACGGCTGCATCGCCAGCCGGGCGGTGTGGTGGACCACAGGCTCCTCGCGCGGTGGCACCCGCGGGATCACGCTTGTCAGGTCCTCGGAGGACGCGGGGGTCGACTCATGCCCGTCCTCGCTCGTGCCGGGCGCCGGGCGGTCCTCGGTACGGGCCCGAGGTGGCATCGCGTCCAGCTGCTCGTCGCCGAGCGCCGCCCGGCCCTGGCGGACCTGGGCAAGCAGCGCCACCGCGTCGTACGGGCGCACGTCGGGGTTACGGGCCGTGGCGCTCGCCACCAGTTCGTCGAGTTCGACGGCGAGCCCGGGGAAGCGGACGGAGGGCGCCGGAACGTCCTCGTTGAGATGCTGGAACAGCACCTGGGCAGGGGTGTCACCGGCATGCGGCTTGACCCCGGTCAGCATCTCGTAGAGGACGACCCCGCAGGCGTAGACATCCGCGCGGGTGTCGGCCGTGCCGTGCTCGATCTGCTCGGGAGCCAGATACGAGACCGTACCGAGGACCGTGCCGGAGGTGTTCGTCACCGAGCCGACGGCCCGTACGAGACCGAAGTCCGCGACCTTCACCCGTCCGTCGTCACCTATCAGCACGTTCTCGGGCTTCATGTCCCGGTGCACGAACCCTGCCAGGTGCGCGGCGCCGAGCGCCGCGAGCACGGGCTCCAGGATGTCGAGGGCGGCCCGCGGCTGGAGCGCCCCGCGCTCACGCAGTACATCGCGCAGGGTGCAGCCGGCCACGTACTCCATCGCCAGATAGACGTACGCGCCCTCGGCCCCTTGGTCGAAAACCCCCACCACATTGGGGTGCGCCAGCCGCGCCACCGACTTGGCCTCGCGGATGAAGCGCTCCACGAAGGAGGCGTCGGTGGCGAGGGCGGGATGCATCACCTTGAGCGCGAGCACGCGGTCGAGGCGGGTGTCGACGGCCCGGTAGACCGTGGCCATGCCGCCGACGGCGATGCGCTCATCGACTCGGTAGCGGCCGTCGAGCACCTGCCCGACGAGGGGGTCCTGAAGGGTCGTATCCACGCCGCTGAGTCTACGAGCCGTGACGGACAGGGGCTCACGGGTCGGTCAGGTCCGCAGCGGTACTGAAGCCGAGCTGTGACAGCGGGTGTGGCTTTCCTCACGCTTGCCCCTGCCCCGCCGGGCATGGGGCCACCGGTGGGGAAACGGCCGCGGGCCGGCGCCCCGCCCGAGTCTCAGAACGCCGGCCGCTCCGGGTCCAGGACCGCGCGGCCCTCGTCGGGCGACGACGGATGGGCGAAGTGACGGCGCGGAATACGGCCCGCCCGCCGGGCCAGACGCCCCGCCTCCACCGCGTGCCGCATCGCCTCGGCCATCAGCACCGGCTCCTGCGCGCGTGTGACCGCCGAGGCGAGCATCACCGCCGCGCATCCCAGCTCCATCGCCAGCGCCGCGTCCGACGCCGTGCCCGCGCCCGCGTCGAGCACCACCGGGACCCGTGCCTGGTCGACGATCAGCTGGAAGTTGTGCGGATTGCGGATGCCGAGACCGGATCCGATCGGCGAGCCCAGCGGCATGATCGCCGCGCAGCCCACGTCCTCGAGCTTGCGGGCAAGCACCGGATCGTCGTTGGTGTACGGCAGCACCGTGAAGCCGTCGTCGACCAGGATCTCGGCCGCGTCCAGCAGCTCGATGGGATCGGGCAGCAGGGTGCGCTCGTCCGCGACCACCTCGAGCTTGATCCAGTCGGTGCCGAGGGCCTCCCTGGCGAGGCGCGCCGTGAGCACCGCCTCACCGGCGGTGAAACAGCCCGCCGTGTTCGGCAGTACCTGGATGCCGAGCCTGGTCAGGACGGACAGCACCGAGCCCTGGACGGCCGGGTCCAGGCGGCGCATCGCGACGGTGGTGAGCTCGGTGCCGCTCGCGACCAGGGAGCGTTCGAGCACGTCGAGGCTGGGCGCACCGCCCGTGCCCATGATCAGGCGTGAGGTGAAGGTGGTGCCGCCGATGGTGAGACGGTCGTCGGCCATGGCGGTCAGCCTCCCTGCACGGCGGTGAGGACCTCGACGCGGTCGCCGTCGCCGAGCCGGGTGCCGGCCCACCGGCTGCGCGGGACGACACTCTCGTTGACGGCGGCGGCGATGCCGGACGGGGCCGCCGTCAGCGTGGTGACCAGCGCCTCCAGGGTGGTGCCCGCGGCGAGCTCGCGTGTCTCGCCGTTGACGCGGATGTTCAGTACGCACCTGTTCATGCGACCTGCTCCTGGGGGACGGCGGAGAAGCGGAGGGGGGTGAAGGGGCGGGCCTCGTCGGGCAGTTCGCCGGTCGCCAGGACGGCGGAGAGCACATCGCCGGTCACGGGCGTGAGCAGCACCCCGTTGCGGTGGTGGCCGGTGGCCAGCAGCAGCCCGGGCAGCGCGGTGGGGCCCAGCAGCGGCGCGTTGTCGGGGGAACCGGGGCGCAGCCCGGCACGTGTCTCGGTGAGCGGCAGCTCGGTGATTCCCGGCACCAGTTCGTGCGCGTCGCGCAGCAGCTCGTACACCCCGCCCGCGGTGACCGTGATGTCCCAGCCGAGTTCCTCGCTGGTCGCGCCGACCACCAGCTCGCCGTTCTCGCGCGGCACCAGGTAGACGTGGCTGCCGCGCACGACGGCACGCACGGTGCGTGACAGGAACGGTGCGTACGGGCGGGGCACGGTCAGCCGCAGCACCTGGCCCTTCACCGGCCGCACCGGTGGCAGCACCTCGTCGGGTACGCCGTCGAGCCGGCCGCTCAGGCTGCCTCCGGCCAGTACCACCTGGCCCGCGGCACTCTCCCCGCCGTCGGCGAGCACCGCTCCCGTGGCCCTTCCGCCCGCCACGACGAGCCGCTGCGCCCAGGTGCGGCGCAGCTCCACTCCGGCCCGTTCGCAGGCCACGACCAGCGCGCCGGCCAGCCGCCGCGGGTCGACCTGGTGGTCGCCGTCGACCCGCAGGCCGCCGCGTACGCCGGGCGCGAGCATGGGCTCCAGACGGCGGCATTCACGGCCCGTCAGCCACTCCGACTCCAGGCCCGACCGGCGCTGCAGGGCGTGCAGTTCCCGCAGATGCGCGCGGTCGTCGGCGTCGAGCGCGACGGCGAGTGTGCCGCAGGCCCGGTAGCCGAGCCGCTCGCCGCTGGCGTCCTGGAGCTCGGCCACGAACGCGGGGTAGCGGCGGGCGGATTCGAGATTGAGGGCGAGCAGGGTCTGCTCTCCGTAGTGGAGTTCGGTGACGGCGGCGAGCATGCCGGCCGCGACCTGTGCGGCTCCGCCGCCGGGATCGGGATCCGCGACGGTCACGCGCAGCCCGCGCTGCGCCGCACGCCAGGCCGTGACCAGGCCGATGATTCCGCCCCCGATGACGAGGACGTCTGGTGAACGAGACATGGGCGTCCAGCCCCTCCCTTCGCCGGCATGACCCGGATCAGGTTCGTACGGTCGGAGGCCGGCCAGCCTCCCTCTCAGCCCGGTGCGTCCGGACTCCCGCGAGTGCCTTACGGTGGCCACCCTAACGCCACGTCCCAACGCGCAGTAAGGGAGCCGCAGCTGTGGCAAGGTCGCTCGACGGACTCGTGCTGGCACCCGTGGCGGGCCAGTCCCCGGGCCAGGTCGGCACCCGGACCCGGTTCACGTACCACGAGGAACAGGGCCGGATCTGGGCCGAGTACGAGGGCGGTGACGTGGTCCACGGGCGCCTGGTGGGTACCAGGGAGGGCGACCGGCTGGACTTCCGTTATGTGCAGCTGAAGACCGATGGCGGAACGTCGTCGGGGCACTGTGTCTCGACCGTCCTCGAGCTGGCGGACGGGCGGGTCCGGCTCGAGGAGTCGTGGGAGTGGGAGTCGCAGGAGGGCAGCGGGACGAGTGCTGTCGAGCAGGTCCCGCCGCGAGAACCTTCCTGACGAATCGTCAGGTACGTAAGGTTGCCGGGTGAGCGAACAGCAGCAGACAGCCCAGGGCGTACGGCGCGTGGTGGTCGTCGGCGCGGGCATGGCAGGCGTCCAGACCGCGGTGGCCCTGCGCGAGGCGGGCTTCACCGGCCCGGTCACCCTCATCGGCGCCGAACCCCACCAGCCCTACGACAGGCCCCCGCTCTCCAAGGCGGTCCTGCTCGGCACGGCCGAGGGCTCGGCCTTCGACATCGACTTCGAGGCGCTCGACGTCGAGCTGCTCCTCGGCGTGGAGGTGACCGGCGTACGCCCTGCGGCGCACGAACTGGACACGGCCGACGGGCCGGTTCCGTACGACGTCCTGGTGCTGGCCACGGGCGCGGTGCCGATCACTCTCCCCGGCACCGAGGGTGTGCCCGGGGTGCATCTGCTGCGCACCCTCGACGACGCGGCCCGGCTGCGTCCCGTCCTCGCCGAGCAGCACCGGATCGTGGTCGTGGGTGCCGGATGGATCGGCGCGGAGTTCGCGACCGCCGCCCATGAGGCAGGCTGCGAGGTCACCGTCCTCGAAGCGGCCGAGCGGCCGCTGGCCGGTGCGTTGCCCGCGGAGGTGGCCGCCCCGATGGCCGAGTGGTACGCCGGGTACGGCGTCGAACTGCTCACCGGCGCGCGCGTGGCCGCGGTCGAGCCGGGCTCGGTCGTGCTGAGCGACAAGCACCGTATTCCGGCCGGCGCGGTCGTCGTCGGTATCGGCGCCCGCCCGGCCACCGGCGTGCTCGCGGACTCGGGCATCGCACTCGGCCCGGACGGCGCGGTCGAGGCCGACCGGTTTCTGCGCACGTCCGTGCCCGATGTGTACGCCGTCGGGGACTGTGCCTCCTTCCCGTCCGGCCGCTACGGCGAGCGGCTGCTGGTGCACCACTGGGACAACGCGCTCCAGGGCCCCCGTACGGTCGCCGCCAACGTCATGGCCGACGCACTGGGCGGCGAGCCGGAGGTCTACGACCCGGTGCCGTACTTCTGGTCCGAGCAGTTCGGCCGCCTCGTGCAGTACGCGGGCCACCACGCCGCGGCCGACACGCTGCTGTGGCGCGGCGACCCGGTCCAGGACACCTGGTCGGTGCTGTGGCTGCGCGACGGTGCGCTGGTCGCGCTGCTCGCCGTCGGCAGGGCCCGGGATCTCGCGCAGGGACGCAAGCTCATCCAGTCCGGCGCGCGCCTCGATCCGGAGCGGGCCGCCGACCCGTCCGTACCTCTGAAGGCGGCAGCCGGATAGCGTCCGGGTACCGACTGTCCGTCGCGGATGGCAGGCTTGTCCCTGTGACCGAGATTGACGCAAAGATCGATGCCCTCGTCCCCGCCTGGCTCTACCTGCCGGACATCGCGGAAATGCTCGATGTCGAGGTGACGCGCGTGCGGCAGTTGGTCAAGGAGGGCCAGCTGATCGCCGTGCGCCGTGGTGAGAACCGGGCACTGCAGGTGCCGGCCGCCTTCATCGACGGCACGAAGGTCGTCAAGGGTCTGTCCGGGACCCTGACCCTGCTGAGGGACGACGGCTTCTCCGACGAAGAGATGCTGGAGTGGCTTTTCACTCCGGACCCGACCCTGCCGGGCACACCCGCCCAGGCACTCGGGGAGAATCGCGGCACGGAGGTGAAGCGCCGGGCCCAGGCGCTCGCCGTCTGATCCGATCCGCACACAACGGTGTGCGGACCGGCCGTTCCGGTCCGCACACCGCACATCCATGGGGGAACTGCTCATGTCCGCCGCACGCGCACTGCTGTCCGACGCCCGGCTGTATCTGTGCACGGACGCGCGCAAGCGCCAGGGCGACCTTCCCGCCTTCCTGGACGCGGTGCTGTCGAGCGGCGTGGACATCGTGCAGCTGCGCGACAAGGGCATGGAAGCGGGCGAGGAACTGGAGCACCTGCGGGTGTTCGCCGACGCCTGCCGCCGGCACGGCAAGCTCCTCGCGGTGAACGACCGCGCCGACGTCGCGCACGCCATCGGCTCGCAGGTGCTGCACCTCGGACAGGGCGATCTCCCCGTCCGGGCCGCACGGGCGATCCTCGGCGACGAGGTGCTCATAGGCCGTTCCACGCACGCCGAGTCCGAGGTGGACGCGGCCGCGGCCGAGCCCGGCGTGGACTACTTCTGCACCGGCCCCTGCTGGCCCACCCCGACCAAGCCCGGCCGGTATGCCCCTGGTCTCGGTCTGGTGCGGTACGCGGCGGCGTTGCACGGCGACCGCCCCTGGTTCGCCATCGGCGGGATCGACGCGGTCAACCTCGACGAGGTGATGGACGCGGGGGCGCGCAGGATCGTGGTCGTACGAGCGATCACCGAGGCGGAGGATCCGGCCGCGGCGACGGCGGATCTCGCCGAGCGGATCAGGTCCCGGAGCGTGCACCTGTCCACGGAGTGTCCGATGGGTGGACAGGAGTCGGACAAAACCGGCATATTTCCCTGATTCTGTTGGGTGACCCGCGAGCCGTGGCTAACCTGCCGGTATGGCCCTCGGAACAGCTTCGACCAGGACGGATCGCGCACTCACCGTGCGCGAGCTGCTCGCGACCGGCAAAACTTCCTACTCGTTCGAGTTCTGGGCGCCCAAAACGGAAAAGGGCGAGCGGAACCTGTGGAACGCGCTGCGCAGGGTCGAGGCGGTGGCTCCGAACTTCGTCTCCGTGACCTACGGGGCCGGCGGCTCCACCAGGGCCGGCACGGTCAAGGCGACCGAGCAGATCGCCGCGGACACCACCCTCACCCCGGTCGCACACCTCACCGCGGTGAACCACTCCATCGCCGAGCTGCGCAACATGATCGGCCAGTACGCCGACGCCGGGATCCGCAACATCCTCGCCGTCCGGGGCGACCCGCCCGGCGACCCGAGGGGCGAGTGGGTCAAGCACCCCGACGGCGTTCGGTACGCCGCCGAACTGGTCCGGCTGATCAAGGAGTCCGGCGACTTCTGCGTGGGCGTCGCCGCATTCCCCGAGATGCACCCGCGCTCGAGCGACTGGGACGAGGACATCCGGCACTTCGTGGACAAGTGCCGGGCCGGCGCCGACTACGCGATCACCCAGATGTTCTTCCGCCCCGAGGACTATCTGAGCCTGCGTGACCGGGTCACGGCCGCCGGTTGCGAGACCCCGATCATCCCCGAGATCATGCCGGTCACCAGCGCCAGACAACTCGAACGGTTCGCCGAGCTCAGCAACGCCTCGTTCCCGCCCGAGCTGAAAGACAGGATCCTCTCCGTCAAGGACGATCCGGCCGCTGTACGCTCCATTGGCATCGAGTTCGCGACGGAGTTCTGCGCAAGGCTGCTCAGCGAGGGTGTCCCCGGACTGCACTTCATTACCCTCAACAACTCCACGGCGACGCTCGAAATCTACGAGAATCTCGGACTGCACGAGCAGTCGTGACCGGCCGTACCCGTCCCGTATCGGGACAGCGGCCGCATGAGAGGGGCGGGCATGGGCTGGACGGTCCTCTATATCGCGTTCGGCATCGTCGCGCTGTGGCTGCTGGGTGAGGTGCTGCTGCAGTACAAGGCGCGGCTGCGCTGGCGCCTGCTCGCCTTCGGTGGATTCCTCTGCGTGGTCCTCGGTGTGCTCATGCCCTCGGTCGTGGTCATCGCGCTGGGCGCGATCGCGTTCGCGGTCGGCCAGACCTATGTGACGCTGTCGTTCCGCCGCGGCTTCTCGACCGGCTGGGCGCTGGGCGGCAGCCCGGGTGCCAGCAGGCGCCGTAAGTCGGGCCCGAGGGACGCCGGCGCCGTGCGCGAGCCCACGCTGGAGGTCTCGGACCTCTCGTACGAGCCGGCCGAGCAGATGGACCCGATGCTCTCGACGGAACCGGCCGAGCCGGAGGTCTACGAGCCCCAGCCACTGCCGGAGGACACCGGCCAGTACGGGATATACGCGGACGCGGGTTCCGGGCCCGAGCATGACCGCAGCGAGAACTACGCCCAGTACGGCGGGGGGTACGCGGCCTACGACGCGTACGCGGACTACGGACAGCAGCAGCAACAGCCGGCGGCCCAGTACGACTACGGGAACGGGCAGCAGCAGTACGCCACGTACGCGGACCCCTATGGGGGCGGCCAGCAGTACGCCGCCTACGGCACGTACGACAGTTACGGTGGCCAGCAGCAGTACGCGACGGCCGACCCGTACGCCCAGCAGACGTACAACGAAACGCCTCCGGGCGGTGTGTGGGTGCCGCAGCAGCGGGACGACGAGTACATCCCTCCGATGCCGCAGGAACAGCCGTCGCAGTACGGCTACGACCAGGGCTACGACGAGCAGCAGTACCGCTACTGAGCGACCGCCGCCCTCGAGACGCCTGCGTGCGGCAGCCCGACGCGCGCCGACCGCGCTGACCGGGCTACTGCGAGCCGCGGAAGTCCGCGCCCTCCACGATCAGTCCCGCGACCAGCGCACCCGACATGCCCGCGTGGGCCAGGCCGCCGCCGGGGTGGGACCAGCCGCCCGCGAAGTACAGACCGGGCACGGAGGAACCGTTGCCCGCGGGCAGGAAGGCCCCGCCCGCGCCCGCCAGGGCAGGGGCGGAAACCTCGAACGCCCCGGTGTCATGGCGGATGTCCGCCGGCGTGCGCACCTCGCTCCAGAGGATCCGGCCGCGCAGGCCCGGCACCGCCGCTTCCGCCGCCTCGGCCATGCGGTCCCCGAACTCGCCCGCCGCAGCAGCCCAGGACTGCCCGGACGGCACCCGACCCGCCACCGTGGCCGTCAGCGTGATCGTCTCGTGCGCGTCGTCGGGGCGCAGCAGCGGATCGTCGGGGCGCAGCACGGTCACCGTCGGCCGAGCGCACAACCGGCCGGCGGTGATCGCGTCCCACTCGGCCGCGGAGTCCGCCGTGTGGACCACCGTGCGGTGCACCGCGTCCGAGGGGCGAGCGCCCCGCAGCGCCAGCAACACCGTGACCCGGCCGGTCCGCACGCCCGACTGCCACTCGGGCCACTGGTCCTGAGGGACCCAGGGCACGATCCCGTCACGGAAGAGCGCGGGCACCGGGGCTCCGGCGACCACCAGGTCCGCCTCCACCGTGCTGCCGTTGTCCAGCTCGAGGCCCACCGCGCGGCCGTCCTTCTCCAGCACCTGTGTCACCGCGGCGCCGAAGACGAACTCCACCTTCCGGGCCACGCACCGCTCGTACACCGCGTCCGCGAGCGCCCGGATGCCGCCCTTCACATACCAGCTGCCGAAAGTCTGCTCCATGTAGGGAAGGACGGCGGCGGAGGCGGGCGCCGAACGCGGATCGAGTCCGTACGCGAGGGCGTGGCTCTCCAGCAGCGCGGCCAGGCGCGGATCGCGCAGTTCCCGGCTGCCGACCTCGTGGAGCGTGCGGGCGGTGCGCCGCAACAGGCCCTGGCGCAGCGCCGGATAGGGGTCCCGGCCCAGTGGTGACCGGTCGGCGGGCAGCGGCTCCTCGAGCAGCGGCCGGCGCGAGCGGTCCCACGCGTCCCGGGCGCGGCCCAGGAACTCGCCCCACCGCCCGCCCGCGCCCGCCCCCAGCGCCGTGTCCAGCGCGGAGACAATGCCGGACCGCGACACGTTCGGCAGCAGGACGTCGGTGCCGTCGGCGAACAGATGGCGGCTCGCCGGGTCGACCTGGACGAGCTCGACGCACTGCTCGAGCGGCTCCTTGCCGGTCTTGACGAACAAGTCCCGCCAGACGGCGGGCAGATGCAGCAGACCAGGCCCGGTGTCGAAGCGGAAGCCGTCGCGCTCGAAGCGGCCCACCGCACCGCCGTGGGCCGCCGAGCGCTCGTACACCGTCACCCGGTGGCCTGCCACGGCCAGCCGGGCAGCCGCCGCCATCGCGCCCATCCCGGCGCCGATCACCGCAATCCGTGCCATGTCCGCGACCTTACCCGGGCCGTGGTTCACCAGGCCGGGGGCGTTGGTGTTGCTGTCCGGTGGAGGGCTTCCACCGGGCTGACGGCATTGCGCGGGCCGTGGTCCACCGGGGGCGTTGAGTACGGAAACGGACGTGCTGGTGACCAGCCCCCGTACCCCACGGCTGGGGATGAGCGCGGAGGGCTGAGTACCCGTACCTAGGAGGAGAGATGAGTATGCGCACGGATGGGGTCCCACCTGCGCAGAAGGAAGAGTGGAGACCACGGAAGGGGCGCGGCGCCCGTACCGCCGGCACGGGGCGGCGGAACGGCGCGGCTCCCCTGCCGCAACGGGGTGCACGACGGAGAGCTCACGACCGCGGGGGACAGCGGGGGACCGGGCTCTTCGGGCCACGGGGGACCAGGGGAACGGGGCGAGGGGAACGGGGGAGCGGGAAAACGGGGAAACGCGCCGGTCCGGCGAGGCTCGGAGGAATCGAGCCTTCACCGGACCGGCGCACTCGTGTTTCGTGCGGATGCGGGTGTGCTTGAGACAGCCGGCTCAGTCCCGGCGGCCGCTCACCCGCCCGTGCAGCAGCAGCGACAGCGCCCCGTGCACATCGTCCAGCGACCGTTCCCGCTGGAACGCCTGCCAGTCCAGCGCCGCCACCAGCACCATCCCGACCAGCGCCGCGGCCGTGAGCGGAACGTCGATCTCCTCGCTCAGCTCTCCGCGCTCGACGCCCTCCCGCAGCACCGTCTCGACGACGGCCACCGCCTCCTGCCGAACGACGAGCAGCGTCGACTGCCAGGCCCGGTTGGTCCGCCACAGCTCGGCGACGTACAGCTGGGTGAAAGCCGGGTAGCGGCCGATGAAGACCAGACCGGCCCGGATCATCGCGTCCAGCGCCTCGACCTTCGTGCCGCCGCGCTGCTCCGTCTCATCGGCGGCCTCCCGCAGTGAGGCGGTCAGCAAACCGACGCCGTAGCGCAGCAGCTCCTCGAAGAGCTCGGTCTTGCTCTTGAAGTTGTAGTAGACCGTGCCCTTCGCGACCCCGGCGCGCTCGGCGATCTCGTCCACCGTGGTGGCGGAGAATCCCTGCTCGGCGATGAGGGTGACCGCCGCCTCGTAGAGCTTGTCCCGAGAGCTCCGGCGTCTGGTGCTGCTGCTGTCCATGAGACCGATTCTCACAGGTTTCACCCCTGTCACAGGCTCAGCTCCGGATGCAGCCGGCTCAGCGTCCATACCTGCTTGCGCCGGGCGGAGACCGCGGTCAGTGCGAGCGCGCCCACGGTGAAGGCGGCCAGCACGGCGCATGCGTGCCACACCGGTCCGAGTCCGCCGCCCGTGATCAGTATGCGCAGTGACTCGACGACGTACGTCATCGGCAGGAACGGGTGGATCGCGTTGAAGAACGCCGGGCTCGTCTGGACGGGGTACGTGCCGCCGGCCGAGGTCAGCTGGAGCATCAGCACCGCGAGGACCAGGATCCGGCCCGCTGCCCCGAAGCGGGCGTTGAGCCACTGGATGATCGCCGCGAAGCAGCAGGTGACCAGTGCCAGGAACCCGACGGCCCCGGCGGCGTGGGCGAGCTTCAGTCCAAGGCCCCAGTGCAGGACCGCCATCAGGGCGGCGACCTGGAGCAGCCCGATGGCGGCGACCGGCAACAGGCCGGCCAGCGCGATCCGCCAGGCGGAGCCACCGGCGGCGAGCGCCCGGCGGTTGAGCGGCTGGATGATCATGTACGCGACCATCGAGCCGACCCAGAGGGAGAGCGGGATGAAGTACGGGGCGAAGCCGGTGCCGTAGTTGTCGGCCTTGTGCAGGGACTGCGCGGCCAGCTGGACCGGATCGGCCATCACCTCGGTGCGGCGGTCGCGCTCCTGCCTGTCGTAGTCGGGGATCTTGTCCACGCCCTCGTTGAGCCCGCCGGCCAGCTCGGTGGATCCGTCGCGGAGCCGGTACAGCCCGCCGTCGAGGTCTCCCGCGCCCTTCTTGAGCCTGCCGACACCCGTGTCGAGGTCGGTGGAGCCCGTCTTGGCGCTGGTCAGCCCGGTGTGCAGCTGGTCGGCACCGCCGGCGACCTTGTGGGCGCCCGCGTTGAGCTTGTTGATGTCGCGGACGGTCGACTCCAGGTCCTCGTCCAGGCGGGGAGCCCGCTCGGCGAGATCCCTCGCCTGCTTCTCCAGCTTCTTGAGGTTCCCGTCCAGCGTCTTGAGACCGCCGCTGTTGTCCTGCACCAGCGCATTGACGTCGTCCGCGATCCCCGCGACGTCGGCGGCCGTGTCCTTCGCCCGTTTGAGAGGGGGGCAGAAGGCCGGGTCCGGGAGCAACTCCTGCTCGCAGCGCGTCCGGTACAGCTCGTCCAGTTCGTCCGCCGACGCGTGGGCGGCGGCCGCGCTGCCCGGTGCGACCTTGACCAGGGTGTCGAGATTGCGGCGGACCGCCTGGGAGGTGTCGGCGACCAGCCGGGCCGAGTCCCCGATGAGCCTGCCGTTGTCCTTGAGGTACGGGCGGATTCCGGACGCGTACGTGTTGACCTTGTCGGCGAGCCGCTGGGTGCCGTCGGCGACCTGCTGGGAACCGGTCTCCAGGTCGGCCGCGCCCTTGTTGAGCTTCGTCAGCCCGCCGGCCAGCTTCCCGCTGCCGTCCTTGGCGTCCTTGAGCCCGTCCGCGAGATCCTTGGAGCCCTGCTTCGCCTTGCCGACCCCGTTCTTGATCTTGTCGGCGCCCTTCGCGGCCTTCTCGGTCGCGCCGTGGATGTCGGAGAACGAGATGAAGATCCGGTCCAGGAAGGAGCGCGAGGTGTCGGTCGACGCGGCGGTGCGCACCTCGGCGAAGACGGTCCTCGAGATCTGCCCGACGATGTAGTTGTTGGCATCGTTCGTACGGACCTGCAGCGCGCCGGTCTCGGGGGAGTCGCCGGAACTCGAGGCGATACGCCTGCTGAAGTCCTCCGGCATGGTCAGCGAGAGGTAGTACGTGCCGTCCTCGACGCCCTTGCGGGCCTCGGCGTCGCCGACCTCGTGCCACTCGAAGACGCTGCTGTCGAGCAGGCCCTTGGTGATCTCGTCTCCCGCGGTGATCTTCTTGCCGGAGGCGGTGGCGCCCTTGTCCTCGTTGACCAGCGCGACAGGGATCTTGTCGAGCCGGCTGTACGGGTCCCAGAAGGAGCACAGGTACAGGGCGCCGTACAGCAGTGGCAGCAGCAGGACCGCGACGAGCGCGGCGGACGGCAGCTTCCCCCTGCCGAAGCGCTTCAGCTCAAGCGCGGCCAGTTTCGGCGAGCGCATCGGCCGCCCCCTCCTCGTTCGTACGGATGTCGGTGGCGGACCCGCTCGCGCGCCTGCTCCCGCTCCCGGGCCTGCTGTCGGTGTCGCTGTCCGCGTCGCTGTCGGACTCGGGCTTGCCGCCGCTGTCGCTGTCGGACGCCGGCTCGGGCCGGGGTGCCGGGTCGGCCTCGGACGCGGGCTCGGCCTCGGTGAGCGCCGCCTCGGCTGTGGTGTCGGCCTGCGCCGCTTCGGCCTCGTCGCCCGGGGCGACCGAGGCGGCGAAGGCAGGGGCGCCCTGGACGGCCGTCGTGCGGACGACGGTGGTGCCCTCGGGCGCCTGGCTGCACACGGCGAGTACCGTCGTGCCGCCGTCGGCGATGCTGCGCAGCAGTGCCCAGGCCTCGGCGCGTTCGGCGTCGGAGAGCTTGAGGTCGGCGTCGTCGACCGCAAGCAGCCGGGGGCGGCCGATCAGGGCGAGCGCGACGGACAGCCGCAGCTCCTCCAGCCGCTCCAGATCGCGTACCGCGGTCCGCCCCTGCTTGGGCAGCGCCGCCAGGTCCAGCCCGGCGGCATCCAAGGCCCTGTCGATACGGCCTTGGGCCTCGGCCGCCCTCTCGGCGCGCGGGCGCAGCAGGGCGCGCAGCGAAGCGTCGAAGCGGCGCTGCAGCAGGGCCCTTTCGCGCAGATGCTCGGCGACGGTCAGCGCCGGGTCCAGATCGCTGACCCCCGGCACCGGGCCGAGAGCGCTGATCCGGCGCACGGCGGCCATCTTGCGTGGCAGCTGCAGAGCAGCCACCTCGGCGTGGCCCTCGGTCGGGCGCATGCGTCCGCTGAGCGCGAGCAGCAGACAAGTGCGCCCCGTGCCCGAGGGGCCCTCGATCGCCACGAGTGACCCCGGTGCCGCGTCGATGCTCACCGAGCGGAACGTCCAGCCGCGCGGCCCCTTGAGCCCGAGCCCCTCGGCTGTGACGGCCGCCCCGTGCGGGCTGTCCACGTGCCCCACCCCCACTCCCCCTTTTTGAACTGACTGGTCAGTTCAAAAAAGTACCCCGAGACCCCCGCTCCAAGCAAAACCGGTGCGCTCTCAACCCTCGCGATCGCGCCGCGGCTCGATCTCCGCCACCATCTCGGCGAGCCGTGCGCAGAGCCGCTTGATCTCCTCATGCGTCTCGTTCCGCTCGGTGATGACCGCCGCGAGCAGCAGCGCCGTCAGAGCCGTGGTCCCGTTGAAGGCCTGCAGCGTCACCATGTCGGCGAACAGGTCCAGATCCGCGAACGGTCCTGACTGCCGGGCCGCGGCGAGGATCGCCAGCGTCGACACCCCCAGCGCACAAGTCGCGGCACCGGCGAGCTGGAAGCGGATGGCGGCCCAGATCAGGAACGGAAAGACCAGGAAGAGCAGGGCCGCACTGGTGGTACCCGTCGCCAGGATGGTGGCGAAGAGCGTGCCCAGCAGCAGCGCCGTCGCCTCGATCCAGCGGCGGGGTCGTGCCTTCGGCGGCCACCGGAACCTGCGCAGTGCGAGCAGGAACGGAGTGACCACGAGGACACCCATCGCGTCACCCGTCCACCACACCGACCACGTCGGCCAGAAATCGCCCGCGTCCAGCGCCCCGGAAAGCACCAGGACACCGGTGCCCACGGTCGCGCTGATCAGCATCCCGGCCAGAGCGCCGAGGAAGACCAGCGCCAGGACATCCCGCAGGCGGTCCAGCCGGTCCCGGAAATCCGTCCGGCGCAGCATCAGGTACGCGCACACCGGAGCCGCGGTGTTGCCGGCGACGATGGCCAGCACAGCGAGGGCCGTGGGGCCGATGGACACATTGACCAGGAAGGCGCCGAGCGCGATGCCCGGCCAGATCCGCAGGCCGAAGACGAGCAGCCCGGCAAGAGCCACGCCGGTCGGTGGCCACAGAGGCGTGACCTGGCCGCCCACCAACTGCTGGAGCAGCCCGAGTCGGGCAGCGCCGTAGTAGAAGGCGGCGACGGCAAGGATGCGCAAAGCAACCGACCAGTAGCGGCCGATCTCTGCAGTGCGCACTTCAGCAGTCTGCGCTGTCGACGGGGCGACGGCGACTCAGGCCGCGCAGAGCGGTTACCAGGGCTCGCGCGGACCGTCGTAGCGGACGACGAGGACGGCGGCATCGTCGCGGTGGCCGGTCCGGTCGGCCACTTTGACGACGGCGGAGGCCAATACGTCGGGGTCGGCGTCGAATCCCGCGCGCGCCAGCTGTGCCACCTCCTCCAGGCCGGCCTCGATCGGGTAGCTCGGTCCTTCCACGACCCCGTCGGTGAGCAGCACGAGGACCCCGGCCTCCCACAGCCGTCGGTGGGTCACCGGATAGCGCACGCCCGACACGACGCCCAGGGGCGGGCCTCCGCTGTCCAGGGCGATGCCGTAGCGGCCGCCGGCAGTGGCCCAGATCATCGGGACATGGCCCGCCCGGGACGCCGTGAGATCGCGGCTGACGGGGTCGAAGCGCAGGAAGCAGCAGGTCGCGAAGAGGCCACACCCCATGGAGATCAGCAGATCGTTGGCGCGGCTCAGCACTTCTCTCGGATCGCTCGTCGCCTCGGCGAGGGCCCGCAGACTGGTGCGGACCTGGCCCATGAACGCGATGGCCTCCACGTCGTGGCCCTGCACATCACCGATCGAGAGCCCGAGCGACCCGTCCGTCATCTCGAAGGCGTCGTACCAGTCACCGCCCACGTCGAGGCCGTCACGTGAGGGGGTGTACCGGGCCGCGATATGCAGACCGGTCAGCTCCGGCAGTCGGGGCGGGAGCATATGACGCTGCAGGGCCATGGCCAGCTCGACCCGGGCCCGTTGCATCTTGATCCGGTCCAGGGCCTGGTCGACGAGCTGCCCGAGCGTGGTCAGGAGTTGCTGCGCGCTGTCGGGCGGAGGGTCGGTGCGATGTCCGCGCATGACAGTCCCGAAAGTTCCCGCGTTCTTCTCAACCCACCTTAGCCTCCGCCCCCGCTCACCAACTCCCAGGAGAAACCAGCAGGTCGGAGCCGATTGTCAGTGGGGCCCCTCACGATGGACACATACGGACACAGTGCCGTCACACGACGACAGGAGGCTCGTCATGGCCAGCTACTCCGCAGCAGCCGCACCGCGGCGCCGCGCCACCGGCCCTGCCCCCTCACTGACCGGACCCGCTCACGACGTCCACCCCGTCCTGCGGCGGGCCTCGGCGCCCCCCGCCGCCCTCGACCTGCTCGCCCAGGCCCGCACCGGACTGGACGAGGCCGCGGCCCTCGACCAGCCCAACGAGCGGTATGCCACGGCACATCTCGCCGCGCTGCGCACCGCTGCCGCGGTTCTCGCCGCCCGCGGCCGCCCCGAGACGAGTGCCCGCCGCAGGCAGCGCATACGCAGCGCCTGGGAGGTGCTGCCCGAGATAGCGCCCGAGCTCACCGAGTGGAGCATGCTGTTCGCCTCGGGTGCGACGCGCCGGGCCCGAGCCGAGGCCGGCATCCAGGGCGCCGCCAGCACCCGCGACGCCGACGACCTGCTGCGCGACGCGGCCATGTTCCTGCGCCTGGTCGAGCGGCTGCTGGTGCTGCAGCCGGTGCTGCCCCAGCCCAGGGCCGACCAGGTGCGGCGGCCGGGGACGGGAGACGCCGTGGGGTGAGACGGAGGGTCGGGACGCCCGGCGGAGGCAATAGGGTGGGATGCGTCTTCACCAGCACACCGCCCGAGGAGTCAACTGCCGTGTCGGACCCGATGCGACCCCGCGCCGCTCTCCGTACCGCCGTGGTCTGGGACGTCCTCGAAGAGGCCCTGGACCGCCGGGTCAAGGCGACCGGGACGGACGCCTTGGACGTCCTCGACACCGGCGGCGGCTCCGGAAACTTCGCGGTGCCCGTCGCCCGGCTCGGCCACCGGGTCACTGTCGTCGACCCCAGCCCGAACGCCCTGTTCGCGCTCGAGCGCCGGGCCGCCGAGGCAGGGGTCGCCGAACGCGTCCGCGGCGTGCAGGGCGACATTCACGGCCTGTTCGACGTCGTCGAGCGCGGTGGCTACGACGCCGTCCTGTGCCACGGCGTCCTGGAGTACGTGGAGGACCTGGCCGAGGGCGTGCGCAACGCGGTGGACGCGCTGCGCCCGGCCGGCGCGCTCAGTCTGCTCGCCGCCGGAACCGGCGGCGCGGTCCTCGCCCGGGCCCTCGCCGGTCACTTCACCGAGGCCCGCCGGGCGCTCACGGACCCGGACGGGCGCTGGGGCGCGGGCGACCCCATGCCCCGCCGCTTCACCGCCGAACAGCTCACCGCCGCCGTCACGGCCGCCGGTGTCGACGTCGGCGCCGTGCACGGCGTACGGGTCTTCGCGGACCTGGTCCCGGGCGTTCTGGTCGACACCGAGCCCGGTGCCCTCGACGCCCTGCTGCAGCTGGAAGCGGCAGCCGCCGAACTGCCCGCGTTCCACTCGGTCGCGACCCAGCTGCACGTACTGGGCGAGAAGCGCCGCTGATCAGCGGCGCAGCCGCAGATGGAGTACGCCACAGACCCCCCGTTCGTGGCCAACGCCCCGTATGATCGGGGGACACCATCCGGCATGGCGGACGGGAGGTTGGGGAATCAACGCCTCAGCACTTGTCCGGCATGGCGGCCCGGACCGGCGATTGGCGAGTGGGCGGGTTTCACGGGGGCGAATCCCTGCCTATCCTGAAAGGGCCGCATACCGGTCGCCCCCGCGACCGACGACTAGGAGGACTCCGTGCCGCTCTCGGAGCACGAGCAGCGAATGCTCGAGCAGATGGAGCGAGCGCTGTACGCCGAAGATCCCAAGTTCGCGACAGCGCTTGAGGGAAGCGGGCTGCGTACGTACACCCGGCGACGGGTCTACCAGGCGGTCGCAGGCTTCCTGGTGGGTATCGCGCTCCTCATGGCCGGAATGGTCGCCCAGCAGATCTGGATCAGCGTGGTGGGATTTCTCGTCATGCTCGGCTGTGCGGTCCTGGCGGTCACCGGCTGGCGCAAAGCGCCGAAACCGGGTGAGCAGCAGACCCCTGGGGAACCGGCCGGGCGCCGGCAGTCCCACCAGCGCAGGTCGATGATGGACCGGATCGAGCAGCGGTGGCAGCGCCGCCGCGACGAACAGGGCCATTGAGCACCGCGGAACACTGAGGCCGCGGAACACAGCCGCGACATCACATACGTGCGGATCGCATACAGGCAGTACGGATACGGGTGAGGGGCGACGCTCTTGAAGCGTCGCCCCTCACCCGTATCCGCTGTTGCTTCCCCGGTGAGCCGCACCGCACGACACGCCGCACGCCGCTCTACCCGTCCGCGGCCGGAAGGTGTCCCGGACCGGGGCCATGTGCCGCCTGCCCGCGAACGGGGCGGGGGCAGGGCTTGCACCCCGCCCCGGCCCGGCCTCAGCCCCGCTGCCGCGACGGGAGGCGCAGCCTCGCCGTCCAGCGCTCCAGACCCAGCCGGCGCGGACTCCACCGCTCGGTGAGGACCGTCCAGCGCTCCGAGACGGCCCACACCACCCGGACCGACGACGGAGGCAGCAGCAGCGCCCGCAGCCGCGTCCAGAAGCCCACCGCGTCCCGCAGCCCCAGCCGGACCTGCCGGGCGTCCTCCACGAGTCCGGTGGCGGGACGGGGGGCGGGTGCGTACAGCACCTGCTCCACCGCACGGGCCATCCGGTGCACCGCCGCCGCGGGCTCGTCCTCCAGTTTGCCGAGCCGGACGATCCGGGCCGCCGCCTTGCGCGGTGTCTGGGACTCGTCGGGCGGGATCCCGAAGTCCCAGGCCGTGTCGTTGATCTCCCGCCAGGCCGCCAGCGTCCTGCCGGGGTCCTCGACGGCCGTGCGCCCCGGGACGGGATGTCCCGCCGCGTCCTCGTCGCCGATGTCGGAGCCGGCCCCGGCCTTCGCCGGAGTGCGTACGCCCGTGGCCAGCCTGCGCACGCGCGTCCTGATCCGCCACAGCAGCGGCAACAGCAGCACCAGCGCCGCCCCCGCCACGCTCAGACTCACGGTCAGCACCGTGCTCAGCGTGGAGTCGTCGGACTGGGGCGGCTCGATGTCGCGCGGCGCGGCGGCGCCGCACTCCCCGAGCCGGCGCTCCGGTTCCGGGCAGGCGTCCCGGTTCGTGGGCCGGGCCGACGGCGCCGAGGAGCCCGTGGCCTCGGGCTGCGCCGGGCTGGTGGGCGAGCCGGAAGGAGCCTGCGGCCGCGCGTAGTCGGGAACGTTGCCCCGACTCGGGGTGGGCTCGAACCGCGTCCATCCCACACCCTCGAAGTACAGCTCGGGCCAGGCGTGCGCATCGCGCAGGCCGACCGAGACCGTGCCGTCCGACTGCGGGGTTCCCGGGGTGAAGCCCACGGCGACCCGGGCCGGGATGCCCAGAGTCCTCGCCATCGCGGCCATCGAGAACGAGAAGTGGACGCAGAAGCCTTCCTTCTGCTTCAGGAAGCGGGTGATCGCCCGGGCTCCCGTCCCCGACTCCACCTTGGTGTCGTAGACGAAACCGCCCTTCCTGGCGAACCAGTCCTGCAGCGTGACGGCCCGCTCCCAGTCGTTCGACGCGTCCTTGGTGACCTTCCGGGCGGTCTGCCGGACCTCGTCCGGCAGCACCTCGGGCACCTGGGTGTACTCACGCAGCAGGGCGGCGGGGGCCGCGGCTGCTCCGACCAACTGCTCCTGTGTCGGCTGCACCACCAGGCTGCTCACCGAGTACTGCACGCCCGAGGTGGTCTGCCCCCGGTCGCCGACCAGGCCCCGTCCTTCGGGTTCGAACCGCCAGTTCCCCTTGATGGCCACCGTGGAGGCCGGGTAGGGCAGGGGCAGCCAGTTCTGCTTGTAGGTGCCGGCAGCCGACAGATTCGTCTTGACCTCGGTGACACCGACCGCAGGGCTCAGTCCGGGTGGCTCCGGCAGCCGCTTGGGCACGTCGACGACCTTGCGCTGCGAAGAACTCCACGCCGTGCCGTTGAACTTGTCCAGCGCGATGATCCGTAGATACAGATCTTTGGTGTCGGGTGCGTTCGTGCGATACCGCAGCACCTCGCGGTTCTCGGACTGCTTCAGGCTGTCGTCGAGCGCGACCAGCGGGTTCACCGCGTCGATCGTGCCGCCGCGACCACCCGCACCCGGGCCGGGTCCGTTGCCCACGCCGCCGAGCAGGCCGCCGCCCAGGGCGGGCAGCGCCGCCGGGACCGCCAGCGCGACACCGAGCGCCAGCACACCGATCCGGCGACCGGTGCGTGCCGGTGCCAGGGCCTGGCCGCTCCCCCCGGCGAGTCCACCGGGCGTACCCCCCTGGCCGGGTGGCGCACCACCGAAGACGCGTCCCCACTGGGAGAGCCGGTCACGGCCCTCGGCCAGCAGCAGCACCAGATAGCCGCAGGCCGCGAGCAGGAACCAGATCCAGCTCGCGCCGCCGGAGAGGCCTGCGGCCACCGAGTAGAGCGCGAGCAGCGGCAGTCCGGCAGGGGCGGCACTGCGGTAGGACACCGCCAGCGCGTCCACCGCGAGGCCGATCAGCAGCACGCCGCCGATCACCATCAGCCTGATGCCGTCGGTCGCGGGGGCCGGGCTCGCGTAGCGCCCCACATCGTCGACGCCCGCGGTCAGCAACTCGCCGAGCCGGCCGAACGCCTCGGGCCCCGGCAGCACGCCGAGCAGCGCCTGGCCGTGTGCGAAGACCACCGTGAGCAGCAGGAGCGTCACCAGCGCCTGCACCGCCACGGTGAGCGGCCGGGCGAGCGGCACGCGCAGGGCGAGTGCGCCGGCCCCGCTCTGGATTGCCAGCAGGAACGCCGCCTGCACCATCCAGCCCGCCGAATCGACCAGCGGCAGCAGCGATGCCGCCGCCATCAGGGTGGCGGCGAAGGCACAGAGTGCGAGCCTTCCGCGACCGCTCATGACCAACCCCCAGAAAACCCGTTCGTACCGGCGGCGGGTGCGTCGGTGTGCTGCCGGCCCGCCTGCCGCCACAGGTCGGCCAGCGGTGTTCCGGGCGGTACGGCGAGGGCCGTCCAGCCCGCCTCGCGCAACTGCCGCAGCCGCTCGTCGACCTGGCCGGCCACCGCACCCCCGGTCACCCACGTCCCGCTGTCCAGGACGAATGCGACCGCGCCGCCGCTGCGCTGGCGCATTCTGGCCGCTATCGCGCCCTGCTCGTCGTCCAGATCGCCGAAGAAGGCGATCAGGAGCCCCTCGTTACCGCCGCGCATCACGTCGTACGCACGGGAGAGACCGCCGCCGTCGGAGTGGTCCACGACGGCGAGGGTGTCCATCATCAGACCCGCGGAGTCTGCGGACTCCTGGGTCGAACCGGCGAAGCCGTCGGAGCCCTCCCCGGGCACCGAGGTGCCCGTGTCCGTCAGCAGCCGGACCGCGAAACCCCGTTCCAGCAGGTGTATCAGTGCCGATGCCGCGCCGGAGACCGCCCACTCGAAGGCCGAGTCCGGTCCGGCCCCCTGATAGGCCGTGCCCCGGGTGTCCAGCAGCACCGTGCACCGGGCCCGCTGCGGCTGTTCCTCACGGCGGACCATCAGCTCGCCGTAGCGCGCGGTGGAGCGCCAGTGGACCCGGCGCAGATCGTCGCCGTGCCGGTAGGCACGGGGGATGATGTCGTCGTCGCCGGCCAGCGCGAGGGAGCGCTGACGCCCGTCGCCGTATCCGGACGCCTCGCCCGACAGGCTCACCGCGGGCAGGTCCTCGGTGCGGGGTATGACGGTGAGGGTGTCGTAAGCGCTGAAGGAGCGCGTCAGCTCACACATGCCGAACGGGTCGCTGAGCCGCAGCTGCAGCGGTCCGAGCGGATAGCGTCCGCGCAGATCCGAGCGGACCCGGTAGGACACCTCCCGCCGGCCGCCCGCCTCCACCCGGTCCAGCACGAACCGGGGCCGCGGCCCCAGCACGTACGGCACATGGTCCTGGAGCATCAGCAGCCCGGTGGGCATCCGAGAGATGTTGTCCATCCGCAGATGCACCCGGGCCTCGGCGGCGGCGGGCACGCGGGCGGGTGACAGCCGCCGGCTGGCCGCGACCTGGTACCGGGTGCGGTACAGCACCAGCACACACAGCAGCGGCAGTGCGGCGAGCAGCAGCCCGACCCGCAGCAGATCCGACTGGCCGAGCAGATACGCACATGCGGCCGCCGCCACCCCGGCGGCGAGGAAGGAACGGCCCCGCGTGGTCAGCCCGCCCAGGGCCGCCCTCACTCCGCCCTTGCCCTTGCCCTCCGGGTCGTCCGAGGCGGCGGGACCCTCGGCCGGCATCACAGCCGCCGGGCCCCGGGCTGCTGGCCGTACAGCGGCGGCTGGGCCGGCCCGCCCGTGACATAGGCGCCCTCGGTGCTGCCGCTCGTGGGCACGGGGGTGCGCTGCACGATGTCCAGTACGACCTGCTCGGCGGTGCGGCGGTTCAGCTGCGCCTGCGCGGTGGGCAGCAGCCGGTGCGCCAGTACCTGTACGGCCAGGCCCTGCACATCGTCCGGCAGGGCGTACTCCCGGCCGCTGAGCGCGGCCGAGGCCTTCGCGGCACGCAGCAGATGCAGCGTGGCGCGCGGCGATGCGCCGAGTCTGAGGTCCGGGTGGTTGCGGGTGGCGGACACCAGCTCCACCGCGTACCGCCGCACGGACTCGGCGACATGGACCTGGCGCACCGCGTCGATGAGCTTCACGATCTCGTGGGCGTGCGCCACGGGCTGCATGTCGTCCAGCGGGGAGATGCCGCCGTGCACATCGAGCATCTGCAGCTCGGCGGCGGCGCTGGGGTACCCGATGGACACCCGTGCCATGAAGCGGTCGCGCTGTGCTTCGGGGAGGGGGTAGGTGCCCTCCATCTCCACCGGGTTCTGGGTGGCCACCACCATGAACGGGTTGGGCAGCTCGTAGCTGTGCCCGTCGATGGTGACCTGGCGCTCCTCCATGGACTCCAGCAGCGCGGACTGCGTCTTCGGCGAAGCGCGGTTGATCTCGTCGCCGATCACGATCTGCGCGAAGATCGCGCCGGGCTTGAACTCGAAGTCACGCCGCTGCTGGTCGAAGA
Source organism: Streptomyces sp. NPDC002889 (assembly GCF_042888425.1). Lineage (NCBI taxonomy): Bacteria > Bacillati > Actinomycetota > Actinomycetes > Kitasatosporales > Streptomycetaceae > Streptomyces > Streptomyces sp. NPDC002889. The sequence goes on along the minus strand of NZ_JBIAPT010000003.1, from coordinate 322,526 downwards.
TCGACACCCCGGTGATGTCGGACGGCAGCAGGTCCGGCGTGAACTGGATACGCCGCACCGAGCCGTCGATGGAACGTGCAAGCGCTTTGGCCAGCATCGTCTTGCCGACTCCAGGGACATCTTCGATGAGCAGATGTCCCTCGGCCAGCAACACGGTCAGCGAAAGCCGTACGACCTCAGGCTTGCCCTCGATCACACTCTCCACCGACCTGCGGACACGCTCCACTGTGGTGGTCAGATCTGTGAGGCTCGCTCGATCGTCATAGGTCGTCACCCGGCCCTCCTCGGCCCGTTCTAGGGCCGTTGCTGTTCACACAGCACGGCCCGCCCCGAAACACGGACACCGCCTCCGGATGGTTCCGGAGCGACGTCACACCCGCATTCTTGTTGGCGTCACCGCGTTGTGTCACTCGCCTGTGGATAACTGAGGGGGATATGCCAGGTTTGATCGATTTGTCGGGTGCCCGACTGCTCACTCAGCGGGGTCGATCTCCCGCAGTACGCCCTTCGTTACATCGAAGACGAAGCCGCGGACATCGTCCCGGTGCGGCAGGAACGGGGAGGTGCGCACCCGCTGCATCGACTGCCGTACATCCTGCTCGACGTCGCGGAACGCCTCGACCGCCCATGCCGGACGCTGGCCGACCTCGTCCTCCAGCTCGTGCCGGAAGTCCTCGGTGATGCTCTCCAGCCCGCAGTTGGTGTGGTGGATGAGTATCACGCTGCGAGTGCCGAGCGCTCGCTGGCTGATGGTCAGCGAGCGGATCACGTCATCGGTGACCACCCCGCCCGCGTTGCGGATGGTGTGGCAGTCGCCCAGCTCGAGGCCGAGCGCGTCGTGCAGGTCGAGCCGGGCGTCCATGCACGCCACCACGGCCACTTGCAGCACGGGGCGCGCGTCCATGCCCGGATCCTGGAAATCGGCCGCGTAGCGCCGGTTGGCTTCGACGAGACGGTCGGTGACCGTCCCGTCCGTGCGGGCCGCGTCGGCGGAGTGGTGCGCAGAAGTCGACATGGGACGAAGGTAATGCGCACGCGACCTGCCGGCCCGCTGTGAGAGCGGACAAAGAAGGTCAACGTAGGTTGTTGTGAGGTAACCCACAAGCGTGGCGAGGGGGGCCGCGCGGCGCGCTGGCCGGTTGATTGACCGGCCGGGCCTGTGGACTAAAGTGACGCGCAGTTCACGGACATCACCAGCGCATTCGGTGGTCTCCCGCAATTTTCCCCGTGTGCGCGGCGTACGCACGGCCCGGCCATGACCCGCCCGCGCCGGATCTGAGAGGGCGCATGAGCCACACCCGACACGTCCCGGTGATGCTCCAGCGGTGCCTGGACCTGTTGGCGCCTGCCCTGCAGCGGCCCGGTGCGGTCGTCGTCGACTGCACCCTCGGCCTCGGCGGACACAGTGAGGCGCTGCTCACGCAGTTCCCCGAGGCGCACCTGATCGCACTGGACCGCGACAAGGAAGCACTGCGGCTGTCCGGCGAGCGGCTTGCCCCGTTCGGCGACCGGGCGACCCTCGTGCACGCCGTCTACGACGAACTCCCCGAAGTGCTCGCCCGGCTCGGCGTCCCGCGCGCCGACGGCGTGCTCTTCGACCTCGGCGTCTCCTCCATGCAACTGGACGAGGCCGACCGCGGCTTCGCCTACGCCCAGGACGCCCCGCTCGACATGCGCATGGACCAGACGAGCGGAGTCAGCGCGGCCGAGGTGCTCAACACCTACCCGGCGGGCGAGCTGGTGCGGATCCTGCGCGCCTACGGCGAGGAGAAGCAGGCCAAGCGGATCGTCTCGGCGATCGTGCGCGAGCGGGAGAAGGAGCCGTTCACCAACAGTGCGCGGCTCGTCGAACTGATCCGGGACGCGCTGCCGCAGGCCGCCAAGCGCACCGGCGGCAATCCGGCCAAGCGCACCTTCCAGGCCCTGCGGATCGAGGTGAACGGCGAGCTCACGGTCCTCGAGCGGGCCATTCCGGCCGCGGTCGGGGCACTCGCCGTCGGCGGGCGGATCGCCGTCCTGTCCTATCACTCGCTCGAGGACCGGCTGGTCAAGCAGGTCTTCGCGGCCGGCGCAGCGAACACGGCACCGCCCGGTCTGCCCGTCGTACCGGAGCAGTACCAGCCGCGGCTGAAGCTGCTGACGCGCGGCGCGGAGCTGCCCACGGAGGAAGAGGTGGCCGAGAACCGCCGTGCGGCTCCTGCGCGTCTGAGAGGAGCACAGCGCATCCGGGAGGACGTGTCGTGACCGCCGCGGGCGGCACGCCCGGCAGGATCCGGCAGACCTCCCCCTGGCGCGCGGCGGGCGGCGAAGCGATGCGGAGGACACCTTGAGCACAGCGGCCAAGCAGCTGAAGGGGAGGGCCGCGCGGCTCGCGCGGCTGATGCCCTCCGGGTCGGGCACCGCCGCCCGTACCCCCTTCGTCCTGCTGGTCGTGCTCCTGCTGTCCGGGGGGCTGATCACCCTCCTGCTGCTCAACTCCTCGCTCAACCAGGGTTCGTTCCAGTTGAGCGAGATCAAGAAGCGGACCACCGAGCTCACCGACGAGGAACAGGCTCTGCAGAGGGACGTCGACAGCCGTTCCGCCCCCGACGCCCTGGAGCGGCGTGCCCGGGAGCTCGGGATGGTGCCCGGCGGCAACCCCGCCTTCCTCGGCCCGGACGGCAGGGTCCGCGGCGAACCGGTCGAGGCCACCGCACAGGCCAGGCGCGATCCCTCGCCCCTGGCCACCTCCGCGGCTCCGTCCCGGCCGGCCGCGCCCTCCCGGGCGCCGTCCCCCTCGGCCTCGCCCACGGCGCCCCCGCCCTCTCCTTCCCTCTCCGGGGCAGCCGGGGCCCCGCCGCCGAGCCCCTCCACCCAGGCACAGCGCTCCGCGCCCGCGGTGCCCACCGCGCCCGGCCGGTCGGCCCCGGTGACCCGTACGTCCCCGAAGCCCGTCGCGACACCGTCTGCGCAGCCGCCCCCGAATCCCGCCTCCAAGCCGACCCCGACCACCTCCGGCAGGTGACGCAGTGCCCCGCAAGGAACCTCCGCGCCGCCGGGTGCCTGGCCCCGCCAGGCGGCCTTCCGCACAGTCGACCCGGCGCCCCCCGCCCCGCCGCCCGCGCTCCGCGCGGGGCCCGGCCCCCGCCCCCCTCCGGCTCGGCAGCCCGCGCCCCCGGCTGCGGCTGGTCAGCCTCGGCCTCACCCTCGTCATGCTGGCGTTCGTCGTACGGCTGCTCCAGGTACAGGCCGTCGACGCCGACGCCTACGCGGCCAAGGCGGAGAAGAACCGCTACCTCAGCCACAAGCTCGCCGCCGAGCGAGGCGAGATCACCGACCGGGCCGGTATCGCGCTCGCCACCAGCGTCGACGCGTACGACATCACCGCCGACCCGAAGATGTTCACGCCGCAGGACAGCAAGGCCCCGGACGCGCCGGAGCAGGCGGCCGAGCTGCTCGGCCCGATCCTCGGCAAGGACGCCGCCGAGCTGACCCGCAAGCTCAAGACGCCCAGGTCCCGCTACGCCGTGCTGGCCCGCCGCCAGACCCCCCAGGTCTGGAACCAGATCAAGGACCTCAAGGGCGTCTACGCCGAGAAGGCGTCCGCCGACAAGCGGGCGGGCGGCCCCGGAGCCAATGTGCTGGCCGGCGTCTTCCAGGAGCCGAGCAGCAAGCGCGTCTATCCCAACGGTGATCTCGCCGCCGGAATACTGGGTTACGTCAACGCCGAGAACAGGGGCGGCGGCGGTGTCGAGTCCATGCTCGACAAGACACTCGCCGGCCAGGACGGCCAGATCACCTACGCCCAGTCCGGCGGACGCCGCGTACCCACCGCCGGCGGCTCCCGCGAGGTCCCCGCCGTCGCGGGCTCCGACGTCGAGCTGACCATCGACCGCGACATCCAGTGGGCGGCGCAGAAGGCCATCTCCAAGCAGGTGGCCAAGTCCAAGGCGGACCGCGGTTATGTGATCGTGCAGAGCACCCGCACCGGCGAAGTGCTCGCCATGGCCAACGCCCCCGGCTTCGACCCCAACGACCTCGGGCAGGCCAACGCGACCGCCATGGGCAACGCCGCGCTCCAGGACGCCTACGAGCCGGGCTCCACCGCCAAGGTGATGGCCATGGCCGCCGTGCTGGAGGAGAAGGCCGCCACCCCCGGCACCCATGTCGTCGTCCCCAACCGGCTGCACCGCGGCGACCGGCTCTTCAAGGACGACATCGACCACCCCACCTGGTACCTCACGCTCAACGGCGTTCTCGCCAAGTCCAGCAACATCGGCACGATTCTGGCGGCCGGCCAGCTCGGCAGGACCCAGGCCCAGGCCAACCGGGTACTCCACTCCTACCTGCGCGCGTTCGGCATCGGCCGCCCGACCGGGCTCGGGTATCCCGGTGAGACCCCCGGCATCCTCGCCACGCCGCAGAAGTGGTCCACCTCGCAGCAGTACACGATCCCTTTCGGCCAGGGCCTCTCGCTCAACGCCATGCAGGCGGCCTCGGTGTACTCGACCATCGCCAACGGCGGCGTACGCATCGAGCCCACCCTGATCCGCGGCAGCAGGGGCCCCGACGGACGCTTCACCGCGGCTCCCGCACCCAAGAAGAGCCGTGTGGTCAGCGAAAAGACCGCCAAGACCCTGGCCGGCATGCTCGAGTCGGTCGTCGATGACCGGGAGGGCACCGGCACCAAGGCCCGTATCCCCGGATACCGCGTCGCCGGAAAGACCGGAACGGCCAACCGCGTCGACCCCGACCTCGGGCGCTACAAGGGCTACACCGCATCCTTCGCCGGCTTCGCGCCCGCCGACAACCCGGAGATCACCGTCTACTGCGCCATCCAGAACCCCACCAGGGGCAGCTACTTCGGCGGTCAGATCTGCGGCCCGATCTACCAGCAAGTGATGGAGTTCTCCCTGAAGACCCTCAAGATCGCACCGACCGGCAAGGCCCCGGCCCGGCTGCCCGTCTCGTTCCAGCCCGGCGACTGACCGCAGGAGCCCCCAGTGACTTCGATCACCTCCGACTCCGGGAACCGACCCGGCGACCACCCTGCCCAGACCCCCTCTTTTTCCCCCGGGCCCGGTGCGCCCGGTACGCTCACCGCCGTGTCGCACGCTGATCAGTACCGAACCGCCCCACCCCGTCCGGCCAGGGTCCGCCCGATCCCCCTCGGGGAGCTGGCCGACCTGCTGGGGGTCGAGCCGCCCGGTTCCGGTGCGGTCACCGGCATCACCCACGACTCGCGGGCGGTACGCCCCGGTGATGTGTATGCCGCCCTCCCCGGCGCCCGCCTCCACGGCGCGGACTTCACCGCCCAGGCCGCCGACCTCGGCGCCGCCGCGATCCTCACCGACCCGGCCGGCGCCGAGCGCGCCGCGGCCACCGGCCTGCCGGTCCTGGTCACCGAGAACCCACGCGGCCGGATGGGCGAACTCGCCGCCCGGATCTACGGCAGCCCCGGCGAGGGCCTGCTCCAGATCGGCATCACCGGCACCTCGGGCAAGACCACCACGGCGTACCTCATCGAGGGCGGCCTCAGGGCGGCCGGCCACGCCACCGGCCTGATCGGCACGGTCGAGATGCGGATCGGCGACGAGCGCATCAAGTCCGAGCGCACCACCCCCGAAGCCACCGACCTCCAGGCTCTGTTCGCCGTCATGCGCGAACGCGGCGTCGAGTCGGTCGCCATGGAGGTCTCCAGCCACGCCCTGGTGCTCGGCCGGGTCGACGGCTGCGTCTTCGACATCGCCGTCTTCAACAACCTCAGCCCCGAGCACATGGAATTCCACTCCGACATGGAGGACTACTTCCAGGCGAAGGCGCAGCTGTTCACGCCGCTGCGCAGCAGGGCCGCGGTCGTCAACCTCGACGACGAGTACGGCCGAAGGCTGGTCACGCAGGCGTCCGTCCCGGTCACCACGTTCTCCGCCGAGGGCCACCCGGACGCCGACTGGCGCGCCGAGAACGTCGACATCACAGCGGTCGGCTCCACCTTCACCGTCATCGGGCCGAACGGCGAGCGGGTGCGCGCCCAGGCGCCGCTGCCCGGCCCTTTCAACGTCGCCAACACGCTGGCCGCCGTCGTCACCCTCGCCGCCGCCGGGATCGATGCGCAGACCGCCGCCGACGGCATCGCCGTCGTACCCGGTGTGCCGGGCCGCCTGGAGCGCGTCGACGCGGGCCAGCCGTACCTCGCGGTCGTCGACTACGCCCACAAGACAGACGCCGTCGAATCGGTCCTGCGCTCGCTGCGCAAGGTCACCAAGGGCAAGCTGCACATCGTGCTGGGCTGCGGCGGTGACCGGGACACGACCAAGCGCGGGCCGATGGGCGCCGCCGCCGCACGGTTGGCCGACACCGCCGTACTGACCTCCGACAACCCGCGCTCCGAGGACCCCCTCGCGATCCTCGCCGCCATGCTGGCCGGAGCCGCCGAGGTGCCGATCCACGAGCGCGGCGATGTGCTGGTCGAGGCCGACCGGGCGGCCGCCATCGCCGCGGCCGTCGCCCGCGCCCGGCCCGACGACACCGTGCTGGTCGCCGGCAAGGGCCATGAGCAGGGCCAGGACATCGCCGGAGTCGTCCGCCCGTTCGACGACCGCCAGGTCCTTCGCGCAGCCATCGAGAGCGCGGCTGTCCGCGGCCTTGAGCGTCCGGAGAATTGCGCCCATCAGCACGAGAACAGTCAGGGATGACCCAGTGATCGCCCTTACCCTCGCCGAGATCGCCGAAATCGTCGGCGGGCAGTCGTACGACATACCGGATCCGGACACGCGGATCACCGGCCCCGTCGTCATCGACTCCCGGGCCGTACAGCCCGGCAGTCTCTTCGCCGCCTTCGCCGGCGAGCGTGTCGACGGCCACGACTACGCCGAGCGCGCGATCGCCGCAGGCGCGGCGGCCGTGCTGGCCACCCGCCCTGTCGGTGTCGCCGCGATCGTGGTGCCCGACGTCACCGCCGCCCTCGGCGCACTCGCCCGCACCGTCGTCGAACGCCTGGGCACCACCACCGTCGCGCTCACCGGCTCGGCCGGAAAGACCAGCACCAAGGACCTGATCGCCCAGCTCCTCGAGCGCAAGGGCCCCACGGTCTACCCGGCCGGCAATCTGAACAACGAGATCGGACTCCCGCTCACCGCGCTGCGGGCCGGCAAGGACACCCGGCACCTCGTCCTGGAGATGGGCGCCCGCTACATCGGTGACATCCGCTATCTGACCAGTCTCGTGCCGCCGCGGATCGGCCTGGTGCTCAATGTCGGCACCGCCCACATCGGCGAGTTCGGCGGACGGGAGCAGATCGCCGAGGCCAAGGGTGAGCTGGTCGAGTCACTGCCGGCCGACGGTGTCGCCGTGCTCAATGCCGACGATCCGCTGGTGCGGGCCATGCAGTCGCGTACCAAGGCCCGTGTGGTGCTCTTCGGAGAGTCCGCCGAGGCGGCCGTACGCGCCGAGAATGTCCGGCTCACGGAGCTCGGACAGCCTGCCTTCACGCTCCACACACCCACCGGGTGCAGTGACGTGACCATGCGGCTGTACGGTGAGCACCACGTGTCGAACGCGCTCGCCGCGGCCGCCGTCGCCCATGAGGTGGGCATGCCCGTCGATGAGATCGCCCGTGCGCTCTCCGAGGCGGGCACCCTCTCCCGCTGGCGTATGGAGGTCACCGAGCGTCCGGACGGCGTGACGGTCGTCAACGACGCCTACAACGCGAACCCCGAGTCCATGCGCGCCGCGCTGCGCGCGCTGGCCGCGATGGGCAAGGGGCGTCGTACATGGGCGGTGCTGGGCCAGATGGCCGAGCTGGGGGACGAGGCGCTCGCCGAGCACGACGCGGTCGGACGGCTTGCCGTCCGGCTCAACGTCAGCAAGCTCATTGCGGTCGGGGGCAGGGAAGCGGCCTGGTTGCAGCTGGGCGCTTACAACGAGGGTTCGTGGGGTGAGGAGTCGGTGCACGTGTCCGACGCGCGGGCGGCGGTCGACCTGTTGCGCAGTGAGTTGCGCCCGGGAGACGTCGTGCTGGTGAAGGCTTCCAGGTCGGTGGGCCTGGAGCGGGTTGCCGAGGCTCTGCTCGAGGGTGAGGGTGCCGTCCGATGAGGCAGATCCTGTTCGCGGGAGCCATCGGTCTCTTCCTGACCCTGATCGGTACCCCGCTGCTGATCAAGCTCCTGGCCCGCAAGGGATACGGGCAGTTCATCCGCGACGACGGCCCGCGCAGCCACGGCAGCAAGAAGGGCACGCCCACCATGGGCGGCATCTCCTTCATCCTGGCCACGCTCGTCGCATACGCGCTCGCCAAGGTCATCACCGGTGAGGACCCGACCTTCTCGGGTGTGCTGGTGCTCTTCCTGATGACGGGCATGGGCCTCGTCGGCTTCCTGGACGACTACATCAAGATCGTCAAGCAGCGGTCGCTCGGTCTGCGGGCCAAGGCGAAGATGGCCGGCCAGCTGATCGTCGGTATCGCCTTCGCCGTGCTGTCGTTGCAGTTCGCCGACAGCCGCCACCAAACCCCCGCCTCCACCAAGCTGTCGTTCATCACGGACTTCGGCTGGTCGATCGGCCCCGTGCTGTTCGTGATCTGGGCGCTGTTCATGATTCTCGCCATGTCGAACGGCGTGAACCTGACAGACGGTCTGGACGGCCTGGCCACCGGCGCGTCGGTGATGGTCTTCGGCGCATACACCTTCATCGGGCTGTGGCAGTTCCAGGAGTCCTGCGCCAACGCGGAGACCCTCACCAACCCCAACGCCTGTTTCGAGGTGCGCGACCCGCTCGACCTGGCGGTCGTCGCGTCCGCGCTCATGGGTGCCTGCTTCGGCTTCCTGTGGTGGAACACCTCACCCGCCAAGATCTTCATGGGCGACACCGGTTCGCTGGCGCTGGGCGGTGCGCTCGCCGGACTCGCGATCTGCTCGCGCACCGAGCTCCTGCTCGCCCTCCTCGGCGGACTGTTCGTCCTGATCACCATGTCCGTGGTGATCCAGGTCGGTTCGTTCCGTATGACCGGCAAGCGGGTCTTCCGGATGGCGCCGCTCCAGCACCACTTCGAACTCAAGGGGTGGTCCGAGGTGCTCGTGGTGGTCCGCTTCTGGATCATCCAGGGCATGTGCGTGATCGTGGGACTGGGCCTCTTCTACGCAGGATGGGCAGCCGACAAGTGAGCAACCGGGACTGGCAGGGCAAGCGGATCACCGTGGCGGGGCTCGGTGTGAGCGGCATCAGCGCCGCCCGCGCCCTGGCCGGTCTCGGCTCCGTGGTCACCGTCGTGGACGGCGGCGACAGCGAGACGCACCGCACGCGCGCCGCCGAACTGGCCGAACTGGGTATCAGCGTCCGCCTCGGCGACGCCGAGACCCTGCCCGAGGGCACCGACCTCGTCGTCACCTCGCCCGGCTGGAAGCCGTCGAGCCCGCTCTTCGCCGCAGCCGCAGAGGCGGGCGTCGACGTGGTCGGCGACGTCGAGATCGCCTGGAGGCTGCGCGGCCCGGACGCCGCCCCCTGGCTCGCGATCACCGGCACCAACGGCAAGACGACGACGACGCGGATGCTCGCCTCGATCCTGTCGGCCGCGGGGCTGCGCACCGCCGCCATCGGCAACATCGGCACCCCGATCGTCGATGTGGTCATGGGCGACGAGAAGTACGACGTCCTCGCCGTCGAACTCTCCAGCTACCAGCTGCACTGGGCGCCCTCGCTGCGCGCCCACTCGGCCGCCGTGCTCAACCTCGCGCCGGACCACCTGGACTGGCACGGCTCCATGCAGGCGTACGCCGCCGACAAGGGCCGGATCTACGAGGGCAACACGGTCGCCTGCGTCTACAACGTCGCGGACCCCGCCACCGAGGACCTGGTGCGCGAGGCCGATGTCGAGGAGGGATGCCGGGCCGTCGGCTTCACCCTCGGCACGCCGGGCCCCTCCCAACTGGGCGTCGTCGACGGGATCCTGGTGGACCGTGCGTTCGTCGAGAACCGTCAGAAGCAGGCGCAGGAGCTCGCCGAGGTCACCGACGTCGACCCGCCCGCCCCGCACAACATCGCCAACGCCCTCGCGGCGGCGGCGCTGGCGCGTGCGTTCGGCGTCGCACCGGCGGCGGTACGTGACGGACTGCGCGCCTTCCGCCCCGACGCACACCGCATCGAGCGCGTCGCCGAGGTCGAGGGAGTCACGTACATCGACGACTCCAAGGCCACCAACACCCATGCCGCGGAAGCCTCCCTGGCGGCGTACGACCCGATCGTGTGGATCGCGGGGGGACTTGCCAAGGGGGCGACCTTCGACGAGACCGTCGAGAGGTCGGCGAAGCGCCTGCGCGGCGTCGTACTGATCGGGGCGGACCGCGCTCTCATCCGTGAAGCCCTCGCGCGACACGCCCCCGAGGTCCCGGTCGTCGACCTCGACCGGACCGACACTGGGGCGATGTCCGCGGCGGTACGGGAAGCGGCGCTGCTCGCCCGGCCGGGAGACACGGTTCTGCTGGCCCCGGCCTGCGCCTCGATGGACATGTTCGCCAACTACAACACGCGAGGCGAGGCGTTCGCGGAAGCGGTGCGCGCCCTCGCCGCCGAGCGCGCCTGACGGCCCGACCTCCGCCCGCGCCAGGCACGACTGGAGGGGACAGCGACCATGCCGGCCGAGAACGACACCGCCGCATCGCCCGACCCGTCCCGGTCCGGGACGTGCCCTCCCGGGGCACCGGACGCGGCGGCGGGAGCCGCGGCGCCCGCCACCCGCAGGGTCCGCGGCGCGGCTCCCGGGGACCTCGCCCGGGCCCGGGCGGCAGCCACCACCGCCGGCGGCGCCGTACCGACCGCGGGCGGCGTGCTCCCGGCGACCGCGCGGCGCCTGCGGGCATGGGGGCTCGGGGGTGCCCGGAAGGCTCTCGGGGCAGCGGCCGGGACCGTACGCGCCGGCACCCGCGCTTCCGCCGTGCCCGCCACGTCCCCCACTGCCGGTGGCGCCGTCCCGACCGGTCACGCGGCGCCTGCTCGTCCAGGACGTCTCCCCCAGTGGCCTGCCAGGGCGTCGCGGGCGCTCGGAAGCACCCTCGCTCTCGCAGTCCTGCCGGTACCCGCACTCGCCGGCCCGCCCGGCCTCGCTCTGCGCGGCAGGGGTACCGGGGCAGCCGTGCCGCGGCCGCCCGCCGCCCCCGGCGGCAGCGGCCGCAGGACCGGCCTGCCCCGCCCGCCGCGCATCAGCGGGGCCCGCCGGCTGTTCGAGCAGGCGCGGCGGGCCTGGGACCGTCCGCTGACCGCCTACTACGTCATCCTCGGCAGCAGCATGCTGATCACCGTGCTGGGCCTGGTGATGGTCTACTCCGCCTCGATCATCAAGGCGCTCGAGCTCTCGCTGCCCGCCACGTACTTCTTCCGCAAGCAGTTCCTGGCCGCCGCCATCGGCGCCGGGCTGCTGCTGCTGGCCTCCCGCATGCCCCTCAAACTGCACCGCGCCCTGTCCTACCCCCTCCTGATGGGCGCCGTCTTCCTGATGGTGCTGGTCCAGGTCCCGGGGATAGGGCATTCCGTCAACGGCAACCAGAACTGGCTCTACCTCGGTGGCCCTTTCCAGCTCCAGCCCAGCGAGTTCGGAAAACTGGCACTGATCCTGTGGGGCGCGGATCTGCTCGCCCGCAAGCAGGACAAGCGGCTGCTGACCCAGTGGAAGCACATGCTGGTGCCGCTCGTCCCGGTCGCGTTCCTGCTGCTCGGTCTGATCATGCTCGGCGGGGACATGGGCACTGCGATCATTCTCACCGCGATCCTCTTCGGCCTGCTGTGGCTGGCCGGTGCCCCCACGCGCCTGTTCGCCGGTGTGCTCGCCGTCGCCGGACTGGTCGGCCTTGTGCTCATCAGGACCAACGAGAACCGGATGTCCCGGCTCTTCTGTGTCGGCGCCATCGACCTCGGTCCCAAAGGCGAGTGCTGGCAGGCCGTGCACGGCATCTATGCTCTTGCCTCCGGCGGATGGTTCGGTTCCGGTCTCGGTGCAAGTGTGGAAAAATGGGGTCAACTTCCCGAACCGCACACCGATTTCATCTTCGCCATCGCCGGGGAGGAACTGGGGCTGGCGGGGACGCTGTCGGTGCTCGCCCTGTTCGCGGCTCTAGGCTATGCGGGTATCCGCGTGGCCGGACGCACGGAGGACCCCTTCGTGAGGTACGCAGCGGGAGGTGTGACCACGTGGATCACGGCCCAGGCCGTGGTCAACATCGGTGCGGTGCTCGGCCTGCTGCCGATCGCCGGTGTCCCGCTGCCGCTGTTCTCCTACGGAGGATCGGCCCTGCTGCCGACGATGTTCGCCGTCGGGCTGCTGATCGCCTTCGCGCGAGAGGATCCCGCTGCGAAAGCGGCCCTGGCCATGCGGAGGCCCGGGGTGAGATGGAAGACGATGAGACGGCGCGTCAAGAAGCGTCCGTCCGGAGAGCGGTGAATTTCGGTGCATGTCGTACTCGCCGGTGGGGGGACCGCCGGCCACATCGAGCCAGCGCTCGCCCTCGCGGACGCCCTGCGCAGGCAGGACCCGAGCGTGGGCATCACGGCCCTCGGCACGGAGCGCGGGCTCGAGACCAGGCTCGTACCCGAGCGGGGCTACGAGTTGGCGCTCATCCCCGCCGTTCCGCTGCCGCGCAAGCCCACCCCTGAGCTGATCACCGTCCCCGGGCGGCTGCGCGGCACCATCAAGGCCGCCGAGCAGATCCTGGAGCGCACCAAGGCGGACTGCGTCGTCGGCTTCGGCGGCTATGTCGCCCTGCCCGGCTATCTGGCCGCCAAGCGCCTCGGTGTGCCGATCGTCGTCCACGAGGCCAACGCCCGCCCCGGTCTTGCCAACAAGATCGGGTCGCGGTACGCCGCGGGGGTCGCCGTCGCCACGCCCGACATCAAGCTGCGAGGTGCCCGCTACATCGGCATCCCGCTGCGCCATTCCATCGCGACGCTGGACCGTGCCCGGGCGCGTCCCGAGGCGCGCGCGGCCTTCGGGCTCGACCCCAACCTGCCGACGCTGCTGGTCTCCGGCGGCTCGCAGGGGGCGCGCCGGCTCAACGAGGTCATCCAGCAGATCGCCCCGGTGCTCCAGCAGTCCGGCATCCAGATCCTGCACGCGGTCGGCCCGAAGAACGAACTGCCGCGCGTGGACAACATGCCCGGCATGCCGCCCTATGTCCCGGTACCGTACGTGGACCGGATGGATCTCGCGTACGCGGCTGCCGACATGATGCTCTGCCGCGCGGGCGCGATGACCGTCGCCGAACTCTCAGCCGTGGGGCTGCCCGCCGCGTATGTGCCGCTGCCGATCGGCAACGGCGAACAGCGGCTCAACGCCCAGCCGGTGGTGAAGGCCGGTGGCGGACTGCTGGTCGACGACGCCGAACTGACCCCCGCGTGGGTCCAGGGCAATGTGCTTCCGGTACTCGCCGATCCGCACCGGTTGTACGAGATGTCCCGCGCGGCCGCCGAGTTCGGCCGCAGGGATGCCGATGATCTGCTTGTCGGAATGGTGTACGAGGCGATTGCGGCACGCCGGCAGGCGTGAGAAGGCAGGGGAGCGTGGCCGGACCGACCACCGCCGAGCGCGGTGCACGGAAATCCCCGAACGGCACGGACGGATCGGCCCGCCCGCCCCGCAGAGGGGCTGCGGACGGCCGGTCGCGCCTACCGGGGCCGCGTTCCCTGCTGATCGCCCTCGCCGCCACCGTGCTTGTCGCGGGCGGGATCTGGGTGCTCTACGGCTCCGCGTGGCTGCGCGCGGAGCGGGTGCGGACCACCGGCACCGACGTACTGAGCGTGCGCGAGGTGGAGAAGGCGGCGGCGGTGCCGATCGGGACCCCGCTGATTTCCGTCGACACGGACGCCATTGAGGCCCGGCTGCGGCACAAACTGCCCCGTATCGACTCGGCGGACGTCACGCGGTCATGGCCGCACGGGATCAGTCTGAAAGTGGCCGAGCGCAAGCCGGTTCTGCTGCTGAGAATGGGCACAAAGTTCGCCGAAGTGGACGTGAAGGGCGTGCGGTTCGCGACCGTGGACACCGGCGCGGCACCGAAGAACGTTCCGCTGCTCGAACTGGCGGCAGATGGGTCCCCGAGTCTGCGGCGGTTCGGAACCGACCGGCTGGTGGCCGAGGCGGTCCGGGTCCGCGCGGGACTTCCCCCGCAGGTCGCCGCCGACACCCGCACCGTGACCGTGCGCTCGTACGACGCCATCTTCCTGGAGTTGACCGGTGGTCGCACCGTTGTCTGGGGCAGTTCCGAGGAGGGTGAGGCGAAGGCCCGTGCACTGACCGCGCTGATGAAAGCCGAGCCCAAGGCCCGGCACTTCGACGTGACGGCCCCCACTGCCCCGTCCGTGGCCGGGAGTTGACGCACATCTGCGCTGGTTAACACCCTGGTTGGTCATTGCTGTGCGTGATCACATAGGGTGAAAAGAAAAACGGGAGGTTCGGCGTGTTCGTTGAACGTGCGCCACTTGTCGACTTAGTGTCCTGTTCGGAAGAGTCCAGGGAACAGTCACACTGGTAACCCTAAACTTCAGCGTTAGGGTTCGGGTCGGCAGCCAGGTTGGTCGGGCCGTCCCCATTCGACATCAGTCGTCGCAGCGCAGCCCCGCGAGGCGGCGACACGTAACTCGAGGCGAGAGGCCTTCGACGTGGCAGCACCGCAGAACTACCTCGCAGTCATCAAGGTCATCGGTGTCGGCGGCGGTGGTGTCAATGCCATCAACCGAATGATCGAGGTCGGTCTCAAGGGTGTCGAGTTCATCGCGATCAACACGGACGCGCAAGCGCTGTTGATGAGCGACGCCGACGTGAAGCTCGACGTCGGCCGTGAACTCACCCGGGGCCTCGGTGCCGGAGCCAATCCGGCAGTCGGTCGTAAGGCGGCAGAGGATCACCGCGAGGAGATCGAGGAGGTCCTCAAGGGGGCCGACATGGTCTTCGTCACCGCCGGCGAGGGCGGCGGCACCGGCACCGGCGGCGCTCCCGTCGTCGCCAACATCGCCCGCTCGCTGGGTGCCCTGACGATCGGCGTGGTCACCCGGCCGTTCACCTTCGAGGGCCGCAGGCGCGCGAACCAGGCGGAGGACGGCATCGCAGAGCTCCGCGAAGAGGTCGACACCCTCATCGTCATCCCCAACGACCGGCTGCTGTCCATCTCCGACCGTCAGGTGAGCGTGCTGGACGCGTTCAAGTCCGCGGACCAGGTGCTGCTGTCGGGCGTCCAGGGCATTACCGACCTCATCACCACCCCCGGTCTGATCAACCTCGACTTCGCCGACGTCAAGTCCGTGATGTCCGAGGCCGGATCGGCGCTCATGGGTATCGGCTCGGCCCGCGGCGACGACCGGGCGGTGGCCGCCGCCGAGATGGCGATCTCCTCGCCGCTGCTGGAGGCGTCCATCGACGGTGCCCGTGGTGTGCTGCTGTCCATCTCCGGCGGCTCGGACCTCGGCCTGTTCGAGATCAACGAGGCCGCCCAGCTGGTGAGCGAGGCCGCCCACCCCGAGGCGAACATCATCTTCGGCGCGGTCATCGACGACGCGCTCGGCGACGAGGTCCGGGTCACGGTGATCGCCGCCGGCTTCGACGGCGGACAGCCGCCGACCCGCCGGGAGAACGTGATCGGCTCCGCGTCGGCCAAGCGCGAGGAGCCGGCGAGCCCGGCCCGGACCGACAGCTCGCGTGCCTCGGGCGGCCTGGGAACCGTGCCGGTACGTGACGAGCCCGTCGCCCAGGCCGAGCCGGCACCGGTGGCGGGCGACTACGGCTCTCCGGCCGCGTCGCCGCAGGTTCCCTCGGCCCGTCCGTACGACACCCACGCCGAAGAGCTGGATGTCCCGGACTTCCTGAAGTGACAGTGCACCACGACGCGATACACGAGAGCGGCGCGCACTTCGCCTTCACCGACCGGTGGGGCGGGGTGAGCGCCGTTCCGTACGAGGAGCTCAACCTCGGCGGCGCGGTCGGCGACGATCCGGAGGCGGTGCTGACCAACCGCGCGATCGCCGCGAAGTCGCTGGGACTCGATCCGGCACACGTCGTGTGGATGAACCAGGTCCACGGCAAGGACGTCGCCGAGGTGGACGGACCATGGACCACCCCGGCCGTGCCGCCCGTGGACGCAACCGTCACCGCGCGGCGCGGGCTCGCCCTCGCCGTGCTCACCGCGGACTGCACTCCCGTACTGCTGGCCGACCCGGTCGCCGGGGTGGTGGGCGCGGCGCACGCGGGCCGCCCCGGAATGGTCGCGGGCATCGTCCCGGCGACGGTCGACGCGATGAAATCGCTCGGCGCCGATCCGGAACGGATCATCGCCCGCACCGGACCGGCCGTCTGCGGTCGCTGTTACGAAGTGCCCGAGCAGATGCGGGCACAGGTGGCCGCGGTCGAACCCGCCGCCTGGTCCGAGACCAGCTGGGGCACCCCCGCTGTCGATGTCACCGCCGGGGTCCATGCCCAGCTCGAAGCGCTCGGGGTGCGCGACAGGCAGCAGTCGCCGGTGTGCACACTGGAATCGCTTGACCACTACTCGTACCGCCGCGACCGCACGACCGGGCGGCTCGCCGGATACATCTGGCTGGAAGAGTCATGACCGACCGCAGAACCGAACTCGCCGGGAACCTGGCAGCGGTGGAGGAACGTATCGCCTCCGCGTGCGCGGCCGCGGGCCGCAAGCGGGAAGAGGTGACCCTGATCGTGGTCACCAAGACCTATCCCGCCGAGGATGTGCGTCTCCTCCACGAGCTGGGAGTTCGCCATGTGGCGGAGAACCGGGACCAGGACGCCGCCCCGAAGGCGGCGGCGTGCACGGATCTGGATCTCATCTGGCACTTCGTCGGTCAGTTGCAGACCAACAAGGTCAGATCTGTAGCGAGTTATGCCGATATTGTGCAGTCTGTCGACCGCCTCAAGCTCGTTTCGTCGCTGTCCGCAGCGGCGGCGCGTGCGGAGCGTGAACTGACGTGCCTGATCCAGGTGGCGCTCGACGCGGAGTCGGGGCTGCGCGGGGAGCGCGGAGGCGTAGCGCCCGGCGGCATCGAGGAATTGGCCGCGGGGATCGCGCGGTCGCCCGGACTGAGGCTCGGCGGACTGATGACCGTCGCGCCGCTCGCAGGGCCGTACGCGGGGCGGCAACAGGCCGCGTTCGAGCGGCTGATGGAATTCTCGTCAAGCCTGCGCGCGGACCATCCTGCTGCGAACATGGTGTCAGCAGGGATGAGTGCGGACCTCGAACAGGCCGTGGCGGCCGGAGCGACACATGTGCGCGTCGGCACTGCGGTGCTCGGAGTCCGACCCCGGCTCGGGTAACGTCGCGAAGCAAGTCGGACCACAGTAGAAAATATGGTCATTCCCGCCCAAAGCGGGCAGACCGAGTGGATCGCGGGCACTTGGTGACGAGGCCGATCCACCACAGAGCGGAGGACTCAGAGAATGGCCGGCGCGATGCGCAAGATGGCGGTCTACCTCGGCCTCGTGGAGGACGATGGGTACGACGGCAGGGGATTCGATCCCGACGACGACTTCGAACCCGAGCCGGAGCCGGAGCGTGAGCACCGGCGGCACCAGCCCCCGCATCAGGTGGAGCGGGAGGAGCCGGTGCGGGTGGTGGCGCCGCCCGTCCAGCGCGAGCCGGTACCCCTTCCCGTCGACAGTGGGCGCCCGGCGCGAATCGCGCCCGTGGCATCCATCACACCTGAACGCCCGAGCCTGGAGAAGAACGCACCCGTGATCATGCCCAAGGTCGTCTCCGAGCGGGAGCCGTACCGCATCACCACGCTGCATCCGCGGACCTACAACGAGGCCCGTACCATCGGGGAACACTTCCGGGAGGGCACCCCGGTGATCATGAACCTCACCGAGATGGATGACACGGACGCAAAGCGACTTGTCGACTTTGCGGCGGGACTCGTGTTCGGCCTGCATGGCAGCATTGAAAGGGTTACGCAGAAGGTGTTCCTGTTGTCTCCTGCTAACGTCGATGTCACGGCGGAGGACAAGGCCCGGATCGCTGAGGGCGGATTCTTCAACCAGAGCTGAGATACGACAACGGGAACGACCCGGCCGCAGGGCCGGGAAACACGAGAGCCAGGGGAGAGGGAAGCGCGGGATGGGCGTCGCACTGGATGTGGTCTACGTCGCGCTGATGTGCTTCCTCATCGTGCTGATTTTCCGGCTGGTCATGGACTACGTCTTCCAGTTCGCTCGTTCATGGCAACCCGGTAAGGCGATGGTGGTCGTTCTGGAGGCCACCTACACTGTCACCGATCCACCGCTCAAGCTTCTGCGGCGGTTCATTCCGCCGCTGCGTCTCGGGGGCGTGGCACTCGACCTGTCCTTCTTCGTTCTGATGATCATCGTCTACATCCTGATCTCCCTCGTGAACAGGTTTGCGAGCCAGGTGTGAGCGATACGGTCCTGCCAGCTGCCGACGACTACGTAGAGGTGAAGAAGAGATGCCGCTGACCCCCGAGGACGTGCGGAACAAGCAGTTCACGACGGTCCGCCTCCGAGAAGGCTATGACGAGGACGAGGTTGATGCCTTCCTCGACGAGGTCGAATCCGAACTGACGCGTCTGCTGCGTGAGAACGAGGATCTGCGCGCCAAGCTGGCCGCCGCCACGCGTGCCGCTGCGCAGAACCAGCAGCAGCAGGCCATGCGCAAGCCGCCGGAGCCGCAGGACGGCCGTGGTCCGGGGGCTCCCGTGCCCGCCGCCATATCCGGACCGCCGGTCCAGCAGCAGCCCCCGCAGATGGGCCCGCCCCAGCTGCCCGGTGGCGCCCCGCAGCTCCCTGCCGGTCCCAGCCACGGCGGCCCGCAGGGCGGCATGGGCGGTCCGATGCAGGGTGGCCCCATGCAGGGTGGCCCCATGGGCGGTCCGATGGGTGGCCCGATGGGTGGCCCGATGGGTGGCCCCATGGGCGGTCCGCAGATGCCGCAGCAGGGCCCGGGCGGTGACAGCGCGGCCCGAGTGCTGTCCCTCGCCCAGCAGACCGCCGACCAGGCGATCGCCGAAGCCCGCTCCGAGGCCAACAAGATCGTCGGTGAGGCGCGTTCGCGTGCCGAGGGCCTGGAGCGCGACGCGCGCGCCAAGGCGGACGCGCTCGAGCGGGACGCGCAGGAGAAGCACCGCGTCGCGATGGGCTCGCTGGAGTCGGCCCGCGCCACGCTGGAGCGCAAGGTCGAGGACCTGCGCGGCTTCGAGCGCGAGTACCGGACCCGGCTGAAGTCCTACCTGGAGAGCCAGCTGCGTCAGCTGGAGACCCAGGCGGACGACTCCCTGGCCCCGCCGCGCACCCCCGCGACCGCTTCGCTGCCGCCGTCCCCGTCGATGGCTCCGGCCGGTGCGGGTGCGATGGGCCACACCATGGGCGGCAACCCGTCCATGGGCCAGCAGATGGGTGGCCACGGTCCCTCGTCCGGCGGCCCGTCGTACGGCGGTCAGCAGCAGATGTCGCCGGCGATGACCCAGCCGATGGCACCGGTGCGGCCGCAGGCGCCGCAGCCGATGCAGCAGGCGCCGTCGCCGATGCGGGGCTTCCTGATCGACGAGGACGACAACTGACGGCGGGTCGCGCGGAACGCGCGTAGCCGTCGGCAGGCAAAGGGCCGGGCCCGGGACATGACGTCCCGGGCCCGGCCCTTTGCCGTGTCCGGGGGCGGTGGCAGGGACGCTGCGCGGGGCCCTTTCCCCACCCCGCCCCGTCCCCGAACCGGGGACAGGCCCCCAGCCCCCGTACGGCCTGCGGCCGTGGCCTCGATCGCCGGACGGGCTGCATGTGCCACACGCAGCCCCGCCGACGATTGAGACGCGGGGGTCCGGGACGGAGCCCCGGTTACGGGGCGGGGTGGGAAAACCCGACGGGCCCGGCCAACTGCGTGGCCGGGCCCGTCGGGACGGGGCTTACGCCTTGCGGAGGCGGAACGTCAGGGCGAGGCCCTCGTCCGTGAACGGGGAGCCGTAGGTGTCGTCCCCGGATCCCGTGGCGAAGTCCGTCGCCAGGACCTCGTCCGCGATCAGGGTCGCGTGGTCGGCCAGGGCCGAGGAGACGTCGGGGTCCGTGGAGGTCCAGCGCAGAGCGATGCGGTCCGCGACGTCCAGGCCGCTGTTCTTGCGGGCCTCCTGGATCAGGCGGATGGCGTCGCGGGCCAGGCCCGCAAGCCGCAGCTCCGGGGTGATCTCCAGGTCGAGGGCCACCGTCGCTCCGGAGTCGGACGCCACCGACCAGCCCTCCCGCGGTGTCTCGGTGATGATGACCTCCTCCGGTGAGAGGGTGACCGGCGAGCCGTCGACCTCGACGGTCGCCGTGCCCTCGCGCAGGGCCAGCGACAGGGCCGCCGCGTCCGCCGCCGCGACCGCCTTGGCCACGTCCTGGACGCCCTTGCCGAAGCGCTTGCCCAGGGCGCGGAAGTTCGCCTTGGCGGTGGTGTCCACGAGCGAGCCGCCGACCTCGGAGAGCGAGGCGAGCGAGGAGACGTTCAGCTCCTCCGTGATCTGGCCGTGCAGTTCGGGGGAGAGGGACTCGAAGCCGCTCGCCGCGACGAGCGCACGGGACAGCGGCTGGCGCGTCTTCACCCCGGACTCCGCACGTGTCGCGCGGCCGAGTTCGACGAGTCGGCGCACCAGGGCCATCTGCGAAGAGAGGGTCGGGTCGATCGCGGACAGGTCGGCCTCGGGCCAGGTGGACAGGTGGACCGACTCGGGGACCTCAGGGGTCACCGGGACGACCAGGTCCTGCCACACCCGCTCGGTGATGAACGGGGTGAGCGGGGCCATCAGACGGGTCACCGTCTCGACGACGTCGTGCAGCGTCCGCAGTGCCGCCTTGTCGCCTTGCCAGAAGCGGCGGCGCGAGCGGCGTACGTACCAGTTCGACAGGTCGTCGACGAAGGAGGACAGCAGCTTTCCGGCACGCTGGGTGTCGTACAACTCCATCGCCTGCGTGACCTGGTCCACCAGCGCGTTCAGCTCGCTGAGCAGCCAGCGGTCCAGGACCGTGCGCTCGGCCGGGGCCGGGTCGGCCGCCGACGGCGCCCAGCCGGACGTACGGGCGTACAGCGCCTGGAAGGCCACCGTGTTCCAGTAGGTGAGGAGGGTCTTGCGCACCACTTCCTGGATCGTGCCGTGGCCCACCCGGCGGGCGGCCCAGGGCGAGCCGCCGGCGGCCATGAACCACCGCACCGCGTCCGCGCCGTGCTGGTCCATCAGCGGGATCGGCTGCAGGGTGTTGCCCAGGTGCTTGGACATCTTGCGGCCGTCCTCGGCGAGGATGTGGCCCAGACACACCACGTTCTCGTACGACGACTTGTCGAAGACCAGTGTGCCGACCGCCATCAGCGTGTAGAACCAGCCGCGCGTCTGGTCGATCGCCTCGGAGATGAACTGCGCCGGGTAGCGCTTCTCGAAGATCTCCTTGTTCTTGTACGGGTAGCCCCACTGCGCGAACGGCATCGAGCCCGAGTCGTACCAGGCGTCGATGACCTCGGGAACGCGCGTCGCCGTCGCCCGGCAGGTCGGGCAGGGGAACGTGACCTCGTCGATGAACGGACGGTGCGGGTCCAGCGCCGACTGGTCGGTGCCCGTCAGCTCGGTGAGCTCGGCGCGCGATCCGACGCAGGTGAGGTGGCCCTCCTCACAGCGCCAGATCGGCAGCGGTGTGCCCCAGTACCGGTTGCGGGACAGTGCCCAGTCGACATTGTTGTTCAGCCAGTCGCCGAAGCGGCCGTGCTTGACCGATTCGGGGATCCAGTTCGTCCGCTCGTTCTCCTCGAGCAGCCGGTCCTTGATCGCGGTCGTGCGGATGTACCAGGACGGCTGCGCGTAGTACAGCAGGGCCGTGTGGCAGCGCCAGCAGTGCGGATAGCTGTGTTCGTACGGGACGTGCCTGAACAGCAGCCCGCGCGCCTGAAGATCGGCGGTGAGCGCCTCGTCGGCCTTCTTGAAGAAGACGCCGCCGACCAGCGGCAGGTCCTCCTCGAAGGTGCCGTCGGGGCGGACCGGGTTGACCACCGGCAGGCCGTACGCGCGGCAGACCCGGAGGTCGTCCTCACCGAAGGCGGGGGACTGGTGGACCAGACCCGTACCGTCCTCGGTCGTCACGTAGTCGGCGTTGACCACGTAGTGGGCGGGCTCGGGGAATTCGACCAGCTGGAAGGGTCGGTCGTACGTCCAGCGCTCCATCTCGGCGCCCGTGAAGGTCTCGCCGGTGGCCTCCCAGCCTTCGCCCAGGGCCTTCTCCAGCAGCGGTTGGGCGACGACGAGCTTCTCCTCGCCGTTCGCCGCCACGACGTAGGTGACCTCGGGGTGCGCGGCGACCGCGGTGTTGGAGACCAGGGTCCAGGGAGTCGTCGTCCAGACGAGGAGCGAGGCCTCGCCGGCGAGGGGGCCGGAGGTCAGCGGGAAGCGGACGAAGACCGAGGGGTCGACGACGGTCTCGTAGCCCTGGGCCAGCTCGTGGTCGGACAGGCCGGTGCCGCAGCGCGGGCACCAGGGGGCGACGCGGTGGTCCTGGACCAGCAGGCCCTTGTTGAAGATCTCCTTGAGCGACCACCACACCGACTCGATGTACGCCGGGTCCATCGTGCGGTAGGCGTCGTCCAGGTCGACCCAGTAGCCCATGCGGTTCGTCAGCTCGGCGAAGGCGTCCGTGTGCCGGGTCACCGACTCGCGGCACTTGGCGTTGAACTCCGCGATGCCGTACGCCTCGATTTCCTTCTTGCCGGAGAAGCCGAGCTCCTTCTCGACAGCGAGCTCGACCGGCAGACCGTGGCAGTCCCAGCCGGCCTTGCGGGCGACGTGGTAGCCGCGCATGGTGCGAAAGCGCGGGAAGACGTCCTTGAAGACGCGGGCCTCGATGTGGTGTGCGCCGGGCATGCCGTTGGCGGTCGGCGGGCCCTCGTAGAACACCCACTCGGGGCGTCCCTCGGACTGTTCCAGGCTCTTGGCGAAGACCTTGCTCTCGCGCCAGAAGTCGAGCACGGCGTGCTCGAGGGCGGGCAGGTCGACCTGGGCGGGCACCTGTCGGTACTGCGGCGGTGTCATCGGCGGTCTCCTCCGGCGGACTGTTCGTCGTTCCGTCGGAGGGACGAGAGCGCTGCGCTCCCGCGGTACCACCCTCCTTGGCGGTGCCCACGGACACCGCCCCCTCATTGGGGTCGCGACGCCGGGTCTACTCGCCTGACGGCTTTCTTCCGGCAGCTCCGGGGTGATGCTTCACTTCGCGCTCGCCCCCGGGCTCGCACCGTCCCCGGGTCGCTCATGACTGCGTCCGACGTTACTGGTCCCCATCCACGCCTCTCGCTGCGCCCAGTGTACGGGCCCCCACCCGGGGCGGCCGACCGCTTTTCCCGGTGGTTCGCGGGCGGCCCGCCCCCACCTGCGCACATGACCCGAATGGCCATATGGCGCCCCGGCGGATCGGGCGGCCCCCCGGGTGGCGATTACCGGGCGGGGAGCTGGGCACAACGGATGCATGCCCGTCGCGACGCAGCCCGGGGCGGGTCGAATCGGCGGCGTGCCCCGTTGCCGCGGGGCTGGGGTCGATTTATCGTCCCAGCACGATTCGCGAGCAAGATCACAATATGTGAAGGGGCCGCGGCCATGGTGGCGAAGAAGACAGCCGAGAAGTCGGCGTCCGCACGGTCCGCCGTCGCTGATGCGGCGGGCAAGGGTGCGAGCGGGATGAAGAGCACCGTCGCGAGGAAGACCGCGGCAGCCGGCAAGTCCGTGGCGAAGCGGGCTGCCGCGAAGAAGACCACCACCGAGACGACCATGGCCAGGACGAAGACCACCGCGAAGAAGGCCGCCGAGAAGGCGGAGAAGCCTGCCGCGAAGTCTGTCGACAACGAGAAGCCCGTCGACAGGACGACGGTCGGGAGGAAGACAGCCGGGAAGAAGGTCACCGGCAAGAAGGCCACTGCGAAAAAGGCCGCTGCCGAGAAGGCGGCGACGAAGAAGACGGAGTCGGCGTCGCGCAAGGCACCGGCGAAGAAAGTGACAGCCAGAAAGGCGACCGCCAAGAAGGCGACTGCCACGAGAACCGCGGCCGCGCCGGCCGCGAAGAAGGCCGCGTCCGCGGCCGCGAGGTCGGCCAAGGCCGCGAAGCAGACAGGAGCCACCACGGTGGGAGCAGCGAAGAAGACCAAGAGCCCGGTGGCGTTGCCCACGGCGCGTACGACGGCCGCGGTCGCAGCGGGTGAGCTTGCGGTACGGCCTGGCGAGGACCAGTGGACCGAGGACGAGGTCACCTCCGCGCGGGCCGAGCTGGAGAGCGAGGTGTCCCGGCTGAACGCCGAGCTCACCGCCTCCGAGGTGGCACTGACCGGTCTGATGCGGGACTCCGGGGACGGAGCCGGTGACGACGACGCCGACACCGGGACGAAGAACATCACGCGTGAGCACGAGATGGCGCTCGCCGCGAACGCCCGGGAGATGCTGGAGCAGTCCGAGCGGGCGCTGCTGCGTCTGGACGCGGGGACGTACGGACTCTGCGAGAACTGCGGCAACCCGATCGGCAAGGCCCGTATGCAGGCGTTTCCGCGCGCGACACTGTGCGTCGAGTGCAAGCAGAAGCAGGAGCGACGGGGCTGAGTCAGCGGTCGGCGCCGTAGCGGTGTGCCGTACCCTCGTGCACAGTCAGGCACCTAGGCAGAGGGACTCACGTGGCAGAGGCGGAGCGCATCATCGGTACGCCAGATGTTGACGACGAGGCTGCGGCGCCCGCCGAGCAGCCCAAGGGCAGGCGCAGGATCGCCGTGCTCTTCGCGGTGGCTCTCGTGGCTTATCTGCTCGACCTCGTCAGCAAGATGATCGTGGTGGCGAAGCTGGAGCACCATGAGCCGATCGAGATCATCGGCGATCTGCTGAAGTTCGCGGCGGTGCGGAACCCGGGTGCCGCGTTCGGCATGGGCGAGGCCTTCACCGTGATCTTCACCTTCATCGCGGCGACGGTGATCGTCGTGATCGCCCGGCTGGCCCGCAAGCTCTACAGCCTGCCCTGGGCGGTCGCACTCGGCCTGCTGCTGGGCGGGGCGCTCGGCAACCTCACGGACCGGATCTTCCGCTCGCCCGGCGTCTTCGAGGGCGCGGTCGTGGACTTCATCGCGCCCGCGCACTTCGCTGTCTTCAATCTCGCGGACTCCGCGATCGTCTGCGGCGGACTCCTGATCGTGCTGCTGTCGTTCAAGGGGCTGGATCCCGACGGGACCGTCCACAAGGACTGACAAGGCATACTCGACGGGTGAGTACGATTCCCGAGTTCCGAACCCTGCCCGTACCCGACGGCCTCGAGGGCGAGCGCGTCGACGCCGCCATCTCCCGGATGTTCGGGTTCTCCCGCACGAAGGCGGCCGAGCTGGCCGCTGCCGGAAAGGTGCAGGTCGACGGCTCGGTCGTCGGAAAGTCAGAGCGCGTGCGCGGCGGCGCCTGGCTCGAGGTGGAGATGCCGCAGGCACCCGCGCCGGTCCAGATCGTGGCCGAGCCCGTCGAGGGCATGGAGATCGTCCACGACGACGACGACATCGTCGTGATCGTCAAGCCGGTCGGTGTGGCCGCGCACCCGAGCCCCGGGTGGTCCGGGACCACGGTGATCGGCGGGCTCGCGGCTGCCGGATACCGGATCTCGACATCGGGTGCGGCCGAGCGGCAGGGCATCGTGCACCGGCTGGACGTGGGCACCTCGGGCCTGATGGTGGTCGCCAAGTCGGAGCGGGCGTACACCCTGCTGAAGCAGCAGTTCCGGGAGCGCACGGTCGACAAGCGGTACCACGCGCTGGTGCAGGGCCACCCCGATCCGCTGAGCGGCACGATCGACGCCCCCATCGGCCGCCACCCCAACCACGACTACAAGTGGGCGGTCACGGCCGAAGGCAAGGCGTCGGTGACGCACTACGACCTGATCGAGGCGTTCCGGGCCGCGTCGCTGCTCGACATCAAGCTGGAGACCGGGCGTACGCACCAGATCCGGGTGCACATGGCCGCGCACCGCCACCCCTGTGTGGGCGATCTGACATACGGCGCCGACCCCACGATGGCCAAGCGGCTCGGGCTGACCCGGCAGTGGCTGCACGCCGTGCGGCTCGGCTTCGAGCACCCGTCGGACGGCCAGTGGGTCGAGTTCGAGAGCAACTACCCCGACGATCTGCAGCAGGCTCTGGACACGATCGAGGCGGAGAGCGCATGAGCGCTCCCGCGTCCGACGCCTTCGTCGTACGGGTCGCGGTGGACCCGGCCGACCGGGAGACGTGCTTCGCGGTCCGCAAAGAGGTCTTCGTCGCCGAACAGCAGGTGCCGCCGGAGATCGAGTACGACGCCTACGACGCGGCGGACGCCGACACGATCCATGTCCTCGCCGTCGGACCCGACGGACCGCTCGGCACGGGCCGGCTGCTGCACGGACCGGCCGCGGCCGGGAAGACCGGCGGCGATACGACGGTCGGCTCGCTCGGCCGGCTCGCGGTGACCAGGGCGGCCCGCGGACTCGGCGTCGGCGCGGCCCTGGTGCGCGCGATCGAGGACGCGGCCCGGGACCGGGGGCTCGCCGCCGTGGACCTGCATGCGCAGACGCATGCGACAGGCTTCTACGAGCGGCTGGGTTACGTGGCGTACGGGGCGGAGTTCCTGGACGCGGGAATCGCGCACCGGGCGATGCGGCGGGTGCTGTAGAGCTCGCTCACGCGACGGTGACGTGGATGCCGAGCAGTGTGGAGCGCCGGGCCTTCTCACGCACCGTGACGGTGGCCCATCCCGGCCAGTCCAGCTTGGGCAGCAGAACGGCCTCGAGCTCGGAGGCCCTGTCGGGCTCCGGAGGCTCGTAGAACAGGGAGAACGTGCCGAGCGGGGCCAGCAGGCTCCGCACCAGGCTCAGCTCGCGGGCGGCCGTCTCCACCCAGAACACATCGACGTTCACCGCGAAGATCTTGTCGTAGCGCTCGGGGGCCGGTTTCAGCTCGGCGAGTGCGGTGTGCCGCAGCTCGGCCCGCCCCCTCGCGAGATGCGCGGCGTTGCGCTGCCGGGCGCCCGCGACGGCGTGTGCCGAGCGGTCGATCGCCGTGATGGTGCCGGTACGGAGCCGGTCGGCGACCAGGGCGACGGCGATGCCCCGGCCGCAGCCGATCTCCAGCAGACGGTCGTCCGGCCGGACGGACAGCTGCTGGACCGCCCAGGCGAGTCGTTTCGGCGTTCTGATCACACAGCCGACGGTAGCGACACCCCCGGCCGCCTGCGCGCCGCGTGCACCCGCGCCCGCCTTCGTGTGGACTACCTCCGGAGGGGCCGCAGCGTCCCGGGCACCGGCCTGCCGGGGGAGGCGCGGCACCCGTGCCCGCCTGGCCGACGCCTGTGACAAAGGGCGCGGACGCCCTCCGGGCCGTCCGCGCCCGGATCACCGGCGCCCCGGGCACGGGGCGGCCACCGGACCACGGCCCCCGCCCTGTCGGCGCCCGTGGCGGAGGCCGTGGACGCCCTCCGGGCCGTCCGCGCACCGGCGGGTGACCCCGGCGCGCGGGCACGGGCCTGCCACGGGACCATGCAACCGTGCGCCGCCCGCCACGGGAGCCCCCCACCCCCGCGTGGACCCGCGGCCCGGGGCGGGGTCGCTGGATAGGATCCGGGCATGGCGCGCACCGTGGTGATCAGTGGTGGGGGGACCGGGATCGGGTTCGCGGCGGCGGAGGTGTTCGCCGCGGACGGGGAGCAGGTCGTGCTGCTCGGGCGGCGGGAGGACGTCCTCGCGCGGGCCGCCGGGCGGCTCCCCGGCGCCGCTCACTGCGCGGCCGACCTCAGCGAGCCGCAAGGGGCCCGCCGGGCCGCGGAGTTCATCGAGCGGGAGTACGGCGCCGTCGACGTCCTGGTGCACAGCGCGGGCGGCAACGGCGGACTCGAGCAGCGGCCCGAACACATGGACGCGCTGGAGGCAGTCGCCCACGACTGGACCGTCAACTTCAAGCTGAACACCCTCACTGCCGCGCTGCTCACCGAGGCGCTGCAGGGCCATCTGGCCACCCCCGGCGGCCGGGTGCTCTTCGTCGGCTCGATCGCCGCGTACCGCGGCTCGGGCCCGGCCCCGTACGCCGCCGCCAAGGCCGCCCTGCACCCGTACGCCTTCCAGCTCGCCCGCCGGCTCGGGCCACGCGGCATCACCGTGAACGTCGTGGCGCCGGGCTATGTCGAGGAGACCGACTTCTTCGGCGGCGCGTTTCCCGAGGAGCGGCGCGCGGCGCTCGTCGCCGAGACCTGCACCGGGCGGGTCGGCCACCCGGGAGATGTGGCCCAGACCCTGCGCTGGCTCGCCTCACCGGCCGCCGGGCACATCACCGCCCAGGTCATCCAGGTCAACGGCGGCGCGGAACGCGGACACTAGGTAACGCGGATGTCAGGGCACGCCCTAGCCGCGGCCGGTGCGTGCGACCTCCTCGCGGGGAGTGTGTGTACCGGGTGGCTCGACGGCCTGCGCCATGGAGATCCGCGGCAGCGCGTAGGGATGGTGGTCGCACAGCCAGGCGATCAGCTGCTCGCGCACCGCGCAGCGCACCGTCCAGACGTCGTCCGCGTCCTTGGCCGTGACCACCGCCCGCACCTGCATGGTGGTCGGTGTGGTGTCCGTCACGGCGAGCGACCAGTCGCGGCCGTCCCAGGCCGGGCACTCCCGCAGGATGTCCCTGATCTTTTCCCGCATTTCGGGCACCGGTGCCGAGTGGTCCAGATGGAAGAAGACGGTCCCGGTCATCTGCACCCCGCCGCGTGACCAGTTCTCGAAGGGCTTGCTGGTGAAGTACGAGACCGGCATGGTGATCCGGCGCTCGTCCCAGGTCCGTACCGCGAGGAAGGTGAGGGTGATCTCCTCCACCGTCCCCCACTCGCCGTCCACCACCACTGTGTCGCCGATCCGCACCATGTCGCCGAAGGCGATCTGCAGCCCCGCGAACAGGTTGCCCAGCGTCGACTGGGCGGCGATACCGGCGACGATGCCGAGCACACCGGCCGACGCGAGCATCGACGCGCCGACCGTACGCATGGCGGGGAAGGACAGCAGCATCGCGGCGACCGCCACCACCCCGACCACCGCGATGACGACCCGTTGGATCAGCGTCACCTGGGTACGGACCCGGCGGACCCGGGCCGGGTCGCGGGTCGTGGTGGCGTAGCGGGCGTACGAGGACTCGACGACGGCGGTGGCGATCCGTACGACCAGCCAGGCCGAGGCGGCGATCAGCGTCAGCGTCAGTATCTGGCCGATGCCCCATGCGTGGTCCCGGACGACCTGGAGGTCCGCGTGCCTGAACGCCCCTCTGAGCAGGGCGGCGCCGAGCACGAGGAGGAGCGCGACGCGGCAGCGGCGCAGCAGGCCCCACAGTGGTGTCTCGGGGTGCCGGGCGTCTGCCCGGCGCAGCATGAGGTCGGCCAGCCAGCCCACGAGTAGCGTGAGCACGACCGAGCCTCCGACAACGATCAACGGACGCAGCACGTTCTCCATGCCTTCGAACGTAACCTGACCCGATGAACATCATGCTTTTCCATTCGACATACGGTCTGCGGCCTGCCGTGGAGGCGGCTGCCGAGCGGCTGCGGGGTGCGGGGCACGAGGTGTGGACGCCCGACCTGTTCGAGGGCAGGGTTTTCGATTCCGTCGAGGCGGGCAGGGCGTACAGGGACGAGGTCGGGCTGGATGAACTGCTGAAGCGGGCAGTCCTGGCTGCCGCGCCGCTGTCGGAGCGGGGGCTCGTGTATGCGGGGTTCTCGCTCGGGGCGGCGTTCGCGCAGAACCTGGCGC
Source organism: Streptomyces sp. NPDC002889 (assembly GCF_042888425.1). Classification (NCBI taxonomy): domain Bacteria; kingdom Bacillati; phylum Actinomycetota; class Actinomycetes; order Kitasatosporales; family Streptomycetaceae; genus Streptomyces; species Streptomyces sp. NPDC002889. Next base: position 292,789 of record NZ_JBIAPT010000003.1, on the reverse strand, counting down.
TCGGTGACGAGAAGGCGCGCGGACTGCTGCTGTTGCACGGCACGTTCGAGATCGCGGAGGATGCGTCGGTCGACGAGCTGCCGGTGCAGCTGCATGTCGCGGACCCCGACGCCTTCGAGCCGCACGACTGGCTGACCGCCTGGTATCTGCGGATGGGCAAGGCCGGTGCGGATGTCGAGGTGCACCGCTACCCGGGCGCCGGACATCTGTACACCGACCCGGACCTCGCCGACTACGACGAGGAGGCCGCGGAACGGACCTGGCGGGTGGCGCTCGGCTTCCTGGAGACCCTCGCGGAGCGCTAGGGGTTGTCAGTCGCGGGTGCAGCGGCCTGTGGGACTGCCGGCCGGCGGGCGGCACTGCAGAGCAAAGTCGGTCGAACTCGAGCTCAGATAACGCCCTAGGCAGGTGTTCGCGGAGGTCCGGCCGCGCTCGGCACAGAAGTTGAGCGCGGCGCGGCCGTCGGCGAACGGGCCGGGCGCGTAGATCACCCAGAAGCCCGGCCGTAACGACGCGTAGTCGTCGCTGCGTACGAATACGGCTTCGGGGACGGTCCGGCGGATCTTGGCGAGCCGGAGGTCCCGTGCGGCGGTGCCGGATCCGACCGGCTCGGAGAAGAGCTGGGCGATCCACTGCCCGGAGGGCGGCGGCTCGCTGCTCGGCATTCGAGTCGGAGTCGGCGGCGTCCGTGTCGGACTGGGAGACGGACTCGGGGTGGGCGCCGGGAGGGGGCGCGAAGCCGTACTCGGCGTGGGCGTGACCGGAGCCGTACTGCCCTTGCCGCCGGCCGTGCCGCCCGTGGTGCCTCTCCCGTGTTCGCGCAGCGCGAGCACGAGTGCGGTCGCGGCGGTGATCGCGACCGCCACGGCGATCACGGCGACGACGACGGGCGTACGGTTGCCCCGGCTCTGCGACGGAGGTGCCGGCTGCGGCACCTGTGCAACGGTCGGGCGGGGGCTGTCCAGCTGTGTGGGGACGGGCGGTACGGGTCCCGGCGGCATCGGCGCCGTCGTCGTCGGCTGCGCCCAGTGCGGCGTCGCCCCCGCCCCCGCCTGCGCCTGCGCCTGCGCCTGCGCCTGCGCCAGCATCGCGTCCAGCCGTGCCGCATCGGGCCGGGCCGCCGGGTCCCGGACCAGCACGGCCTGGAGCACAGGTGCGAGCGGCCCCGAGCGGACCGGCGGCGGTACCGGCTCGTCGAGCACGGCCGCCAGGGTGGCCAGCGTGGAGCCGCGGCGCAGCGGGCTGACGCCTTCCACGGATACGTAGAGCATGAGCCCGAGCGACCACAGATCCGCGGCGGGATCGTCGTTGCGGCCGCGGAGGCGTTCCGGGGCGATGTACTCGGGCGAGCCGATGAGTTCGCCGGTGGCGGTGAGGGAGCTCGCGCCTTCGAGTGCCGCGATACCGAAGTCGGTGAGAACGGCGCTGCCGTCGGGCCGCAGCAGGACGTTGGCGGGCTTCACATCCCGGTGCTGGATGCCCGCGGCGTGCGCCGCCCGCAGGGCGGAGAGCACCTCGCGGCCGATCCGCGCCGCCCGGGCGGGCGTCAGCACGCCCTCGTCGAGCCGGTGCTGGAGCGTGTCGCCGGCCACCAGCTCCATCACGATCCACGGATGCGGATCGCTGTCGACGATGTGATGGACCGTCACCACATGCGGATGGCTGAGCCGTGCGAGCGCCCGGGCCTCGCGGAGCACACGCTCGCGCACGGCACCGGACGCTCCCGCGTCGGATCTGACGGCTTTCAGGGCGACTTCGCGGTGGAGCACGGTGTCGCGAGACCGCCACACCGTGCCCATGCCGCCACTTCCGAGCCGCTCGATCAGCTCGAACCGCCCGTCGATCAGGTCCCCCGGCGCATTCATGGCGCCAGGTTAGAGGCTCGACTCCTGGGAGTCGTAGGTGTAGTCCCTGGCCTGCGTGCCTCAAACCGAGAGGTGCGTCCCTCGGTCGCCCGAGGATCTTCCTGCTTCGTTGCCGCCTGCCCGCCCGGATTCCTCCGTTGGGGTCTTACACCAGCTCCACAGGCCGACACCGCCCGCCCGGCGGCCAGAAGGGCCTTCGCCGCATTGTCGTCCCTATCGTGGGAGGTGCCACACGAAGGGCACAACCATTCGCGGACGTTCAGAGGCAAGGTGGGTATTAGGTAGCGGCATTTTGAGCAGGTTCTGCTCGATGGGAACCACCGGTCCACCGCAACGAGTTCGCGGCCGTACCACTCGGCTTTGTAGGTCAGCATGGTACGGAGTTCCCCCAGGCCGCGTCAGAGATCGCGCGGGCCGACGGGCGGTGCTTCAGAAGCCCTCGCACATGTAGATCTTCGATGACGATCGTTTGGTTGTCACGAACGAGTCGAGTGGTGAGCTTGTGCAAGTGGTCCCGTCTGCGATCAGCAATCCCCGCGTGGATGCGGGCGACCCTGATCCGTGCCTTCTCCCGGTTCTTCGAGCCTTTCTCCTTGCGAACCATTGCCCGTTGCGCTTTGGCCAGACGTGTGCGGTCCTTGCGTTCATGTCGAGGATTGGCGATCTTCTCGCCGCTGGACAGGGTGGCGAGATGCGTCAGTCCGACATCGACGCCCACCGTCGCATCGACGGCCGGCAACGACTTGATACTTGTGTCTTCCACGAGAATGCAGACGAACCAATGGTCTGCCCTGTCTCGAACCACGGTCACGAGAGTGGGGGTCGCGTCCTCGGGCAAGGGGCGTGACCAGACGACGGCCAACGGCTCGCGCATCCTGGCAAGCTTGAGGAGGCCATCGCGCAGCCGGAACGCCGATGTCGTGTACTCCGCCGAAGCCTTGGACCTCTTGCGGGACTTGTACGTGGGATAGCGCGCGCGCCCGTCGGAGAAGTTGCTGAACGCGCCCTGTAGATGCCGAAGTGCCTGCTGCGGAGGAACCGAGGAGACGTCCGACAGACAGGCGAGCTCATCGGTGCGCTTCCAAGTCGTCAGCATGGCCGAAGCCTGGTTGCAGGTGATGCGTTCTTGCCGTCCGTACCAAGCCGTAGTTCGTGCATCCAATGCGAGGTTGTAGACCTTGCGGACGCAGCCAAAGGTGCGGGCGAGCTCGGCTGCCTGCTCTTCGGTGGGGTGAAAACGGTACTTGAATGACCGTTTCACGGGCTTGGCGTGCATGGCTCACAAGGTATGTGTGACCTTGTGAGCCATGACGTCGCTTTCTGAAATTGCTCGCAACTGCCCGAGTTGGATCGATCCTCAGAGCACCGGCTTGTTCACACGCTCGACCTTCTGCGTTCCGCTGAGCGTGCGATAGGAGCGGGCCCACTTGGTGGTCGCGCCGCTCTGCGTGCGGTCGGACAGGACATAATAGTCCATTTGTGAGCGCTCGGCCGTGACATCGAGGACGCCGTAGCCGTGGCTGTCCATGTCCAGCCACTTCACATGCCGGTTGGCCGCCTTGATCGCCGTCGAGGCGACGAGCGAGACGGTGCCCGGTGCGACATGGAGGAGGTCGTTCAGGTTGTCGGAGGTCACCGACGTCACCACGAACTCGGTCGCCGCCGACTTCGACAGCGGATACGTCGCCGCCTTGACCGGGACGTCGTTCGCCCATGCCATGTGGATGTCGCCGGTGAGGAAGACCGTGTTCTGGATCCCGCGCTGCGTCAGATGGGCCAGCAGCTCCTTGCGGTCGTCGGTGTAGCCGTCCCACTGGTCCACGTTGATGGCGAGGCCCTCGGCGGGAAGGCCCAGCAACTCGGCTATCGGCCCCAGCAGATGGGCGGGCAGCGAGCCGAATGCGACCGGCGAGATCATCACCGAGGTGCCGACCAGCCGCCAGGAGGTGTCCGAGGACGAGAGCCCCGCCTTCAGCCAGTCCAGCTGGGCGCGCCCGGTGATGCTGCGGTCCGGGTCGTCCACATCGCCGTTGCCCACGCTCGACTGCTGCGATCTGAACGACCGCAGATCCAGCAGGTGGAGGTCGGCGAGCTTGCCGAAGCGCAGCCGGCGGTAGACGGTGCCTTCGGTCGAGGCGCGCACCGGCATCCACTCGAAGTACGCCTGCTTGGCGGCCGCGGCGCGGGCCGCCCACTCGCCCTCGGCGCCGGGCGTGTGGTTCTCCGCCCCACCGGCCCAGGCGTCGTTGGCGATTTCGTGGTCGTCCCATATCGCGATCACCGGGTGCGCGGCGTGCAGCGCCTGCAGATCGGCGTCGGTCTTGTAGGTGGCGTGCCGCAGGCGGTAGTCGGCGAGGGTGACGATCTCGTGCCGGGGCTCGTGCTGCCGTACGACGTACTCCGGGGCCGGGTAGCCGCCGGTCGCGTACTCGTAGATGTAGTCGCCGAGATGCAGGATCGCGTCCAGGTCGGTCCGGGCGGCCAGGTGCCGGTAGGCGGAGAAGTAACCCGATTCCCAGTTGGCGCAGGAGACCACGCCGAAGCGCACGCCGGACGGGGCGGCGTCGGCGGCCGGGGCGGTGCGGGTGCGGGCGACCGGAGAGACGGTGGAGCCGGCGGTGAAGCGGAAGTAGTAGGCGGTCGACGGGCGCAGGCCCCTGACGTCCACCTTGACGGTGTGGTCGGAGGCGGCCTTCGACGTGGTGGTGCCGCGGGCGGCGAGGCGGGTGAAGCCCTTGTCCTCGGCGACCTCCCACGCCACTTCGGTGTCGGCGCCCTTGCCGGAGCCCGGCACCGCGTCGGCGCTCGGGGTGATGCGGGTCCACAGCAGCACGCCGTCGGGCAGCGGGTCGCCCGAGGCGGTGCCATGGAGGAACGCGGGTCCCTGGTCGGCCGCCGAAGCGACGGAGGAGGTGGCGGCCGCGATGACGGGAGCGGCTACTGCGGTGGCGGCCGCGGCCTTGACGACCGTACGGCGGCTCGGAGTTGAGGAAAATCGACTGGTCACGGCCGATCAGACTACTGATCGGTACGTCGAATGGGCGAGCGAACGGAAAAAGTTCGCCCGCCCATCGAGAGCGGTCAACCGGACGGTTGCCGGCCGGTCCGCGGACCCGGACCGAGATGCAGTTGTCTGGGCTGGTTCAGGCTGTTTCGGCTGTTCAGCCCTTGAGGGCCTTGTCCACCACCGTGTTGAACTCCTCGACCGTCAGAGGCGGGTTCTCCTGCGCACCCACACTGAGCTTCTTGCCGTCCATCTTCAGCGTCGGCGTGCCGCCGACACCGCTCTTGTCGAACACGGCCGACATCTTCATCGCCCAGGCGTCGAAGGTCCCGTCCTCGACGTTCTTCTTGAACTCGCTGTTGTTCTTCAGGGCCGGCACCGAGTCGGCCACCTTGAGCAGATACGAGTCCTTGGCGAACGTGTCGTCGCTCTCCTTCGGGTGGAACGGCTGCGAGTAGAGCGCCGACTTGTAGGACATGAACGCCTCGGGGCTGACGTTCAACGCCGCGCCCAGCGCGCTGAGCGCGTTCTTGGAGCCCTGGCCGTTGATTGACTTGTCGCCGTCGATGAAGGTCGCGCCGATGTACTTGACCTTGTACTTGCCGGCGTCCACGTCCTTCTTCACCGTCTCGCCGACCGCCTGCTCGAAGGTCGCGCAGACCGGGCAGCGCGAGTCCTCGTACAGCTCCAGGGTCTTCTTCGCGGACGGCTTGCCGATGACGACGGTCGTGCCGTTCTTGCCCTCGGTGTTCTTCGGCGCGGTGATGTCGCTCGCATCGGCCGCCGACTCCCAGTGGCTCGGCTTGTTGGCCTGCATGATGCCGTAGCTGATGCCGCCCGCGGCCGCCAGCACACCGATGGTGGAGGCGATGACGATCAGCTGACGGCGGGTCTTGTCCTTCTTGGCCTGGCGCTCGCGCTCCTGGCGCAGCCGCTCGCGGGCCGCGGACTTGTTGGCCTTGCTGTTGCGTGCACTCATGATCATGACTCCGGATGGGGGGCGTACCGGCATGGCGGTACGCGAGGTGGGACCGGGTGAGGGGAACTGCCGCGGGCTCAGCCCCTGTCCGGGCGGTCTTCTCGGGCCCGCGACGACAGTTGGGGCACCTCGCTGAGCTGCCGGAGTCGCCCACGTACGTCCGGTACGAGAGCGATCCTCCGCCTGGCGATGCGTCCCCTCGGCCCTCCGGACCCGGGGTGACCCCATGCATCTGACGCCGCGGGCTGATCCTCGAGGATCGCCCGGACAGGACCTAGCCGGGAACGGCGGTCGCGCGCGGCGGTCCCCTCCGCCCGACGAAGTGCACCGACAGGCGGGTACGGGACACCCGGGCCCGGCCCGGCGCGCGGCGTGCGCGCGCGGGCAGCGGCGCGGACATGCCGTCCTGCGCGGCGACCGCGAGCAGCAGCGGCCGGAAAGTGAACGCGCCCACGGTCCGCAGCACGGAGGCGAGCGCCCTCTCGCCGCGCCGCAGCCACGCCGCGGCCAGCAGCCCGACCGACACATGGGCGGCGAGAAGCAGCCAGGGCAGTCCGGGGGCCCGGGAGTTCAGCAGGGCGGCAAGGCCGCTGTCGGGCGACAGGGGCGCGCCGACGGCCGTGCCACCGCACAGCACGTCGAGTCCGAACGAGCGCAGCGAGCCGGTGACCGGGCCGCCGGCGGAGCCGTAGCAGGCATGCTGGCCCGCGGTGAAGACGGTGTCCGCGGCCAGCTCCAGCGGGACCAGCAGCGCGGCGATCCGCCAGAAGCCCTGCTCCCGGCCGCCGAGCGCGAAGGCGATGGCGAAGACCGCCGCCGAGAGCCCGGCGACGGTTGTCAGCGGCAGCGGGACCCGGGACAGCAGCACATGGGAGGCGGCGGACAGCGTGACGACCAGTGCGGTGAAGATCGCTGCCCGCAGCCCCCTGAGCTGCATTCCGGAGATGTTCATCGTCCGCGAGTGTGCCATGTGCGGCTGTAAGGGCTCCTTAAAGCGCCTCAGAGCGTCCTGCCGAACTGGCCGAGGCGGCCGTTGCGGAACAGATCCACGAAGATCTGGTGGTCGGCCCGGGCCCGTGCGCCGTAGCTGTGCGCGAACTCGACCAGCAGCTTGCCGAAGCCCTCCTCGTCCGCGGCGATCGCCGCGTCGATGGCGCGCTCGGTCGAGAAGGGCACCAGCGAGTGACCGCTCTCGTCGTCCGCGGCCGCGTGCATCGTGGCCGTCGCGCGGCCGAGGTCGGCGACGACCGCGGCGATCTCCCGCGGGTCGTCGATGTCCGACCAGTCCAGATCCACCGCGTACGGAGAGACCTCGGCGACCAGCTGGCCCGAGCCGTCCAGCTCCGTCCAGCCCAGCCACGGGTCGGCGTGGTCCTGGAGCGCGCGCTGCGAGATCACCGTGCGATGGCCCTCGTGCAGGAAGTAGCCGCGCACCTGCTCGTCGGTGATGTGCCGGGAGACCGCGGGGGTCTGCGCCTGCTTCATGTGGATCACCACATCGTTCTCGAGGGCGTCGCTGTTGCCCTCCAGCAGGATGTTGTACGAGGGCAGGCCGGCCGAACCGATGCCGATGCCGCGCCGCCCCACCACGTCCTTGACCCGGTAGGAGTCGGGCCGGGTCAGACTCGACTCGGGCAGCGTCTCCAGATAGCCGTCGAAGGCGGCCAGAACCTTGTACCGGGTGGCGGCGTCCAGCTCGATGGAGCCGCCGCCGGGCGCGAAGCGGCGCTCGAAGTCACGGATCTCCGTCATCGAGTCGAGCAGCGCGAAGCGGGTGCGCGAGCGGGCGTCGCGCAGCGCGTCCAGCAGCGGTCCCTCGGCGGTGTCCAGCGTGAACGGCGGCAGTTCGGAGATGTCGCCGCCCTTGGCGCCGACCGCCAGTGCGTGGATGCGCTCGCGGTAGGCGGCGGCGTAGATCTGCACCAGTTCGGTGATCTGGTCGTCGCTCAGCGCCTTCGTGTAGCCGATGAGCGCCAGCGAGGCGGCGAGCCGCTTGAGGTCCCAGGTGAAAGGCCCCACATAGGCCTCGTCGAAGTCGTTGACGTTGAAGATCAGCCGACCGTTGGCGTCCATGTACGTGCCGAAGTTCTCCGCGTGCAGATCGCCGTGGATCCACACCCGGCCGGTCCGGTCGTCCAGGTACGGGCCGCTGGGCGGCTTCCCGTCACCGCCACCGCCGTGCTCCCGCTCCAGGTCGTTGTAGAACAGGCACGCCGTACCCCGGTAGAACGCGAACGCCGAGGCCGCCATCTTCCGGAACTTGACCTGGAAGGCGGCGGGGTCGGCGGCCAGGAGGGCGCCGAAGGCGGTGTCGAAGACGGCGAGGATCTCCTCGCCGCGCTCTTCAGCTGTGACCTCGGCGGATCGCGGTACCGACATCGCTTGGTGCCTCCTGGTGCACGGAAAATGGGACAGGCTTTCCGCCCCCTCCAACGCGCGACGGTACTCCGGAGTGCCCGCCCGGTGTCAGTGCGGAGACGTAGACTTCCACGCTGACCCCACAGACTGTCCGCAGCCTGTCGATCAGTGCCACCCGTCGCCCGACCACCGCCCTCGACGGGTCCCCCCGGACTTCGTCCGGGGGGACCCCCATCGCGCCACAGTGTCTTCCGGAGGCCTTCCGCCGTGACCAAGCCGCCCTTCACGCACCTGCACGTACACACCCAGTACTCGCTGCTGGACGGTGCGGCGCGGCTCAAGGACATGTTCGATGCCTGCAACGAGATGGGCATGACGCACATCGCCATGAGCGACCATGGCAACCTGCACGGCGCGTACGACTTCTTCCATTCCGCGAAGAAGGCGGGGGTCACCCCGATCATCGGTATCGAGGCGTATGTCGCCCCCGAGTCCCGGCGGAACAAGCGGAAGATCCAGTGGGGCCAGCCGCACCAGAAGCGGGACGACGTCTCCGGTTCGGGTGGTTACACCCACAAGACCATCTGGGCGGCGAACGCGACGGGACTGCACAACATCTTCCGCCTCTCCTCCGACGCCTACGCCGAGGGCTGGCTGCAGAAGTGGCCGCGGATGGACAAGGAGACCATCGCCCAGTGGTCCGAGGGCCTGATCGCCTCCACCGGCTGCCCCTCCGGCGAGCTGCAGACCCGCCTGCGCCTCGGCCAGTTCGACGAGGCACTCAAGGCGGCGTCGGAGTACCAGGACATCTTCGGCAAGGACCGGTACTTCCTGGAGCTGATGGACCACGGCATCGAGATCGAGCGCCGGGTCCGTGACGGGCTGCTGGAGATCGGCAAGAAGCTCGGCATTCCGCCCCTGGTGACGAACGACTCCCACTACACATACGCACACGAGGCGACTGCGCACGACGCCCTGCTGTGCATCCAGACCGGCAAGAACCTCTCCGACCCCGACCGCTTCAAGTTCGACGGCACCGGCTACTACCTCAAGTCGACCGACGAGATGTACGCGATCGACTCCTCGGACGCCTGGCAGGAGGGCTGCCGCAACACCCTCCTTGTCGCGCAGCAGATCGAGACGGAGGGGATGTTCGAGAAGCGCGACCTGATGCCGAAGTTCGACATCCCCGACGGGTACACCGAGGTGACCTGGTTCCAGGCGGAGGTCCGGCGCGGCATGGAGCGCCGCTTCCCGGGCGGCATCCCCGAGGACCGTCAGAAGCAGGTCGAGTACGAGATGGACGTCATCATCCAGATGGGGTTCCCGGGGTACTTCCTCGTCGTTGCCGACTTCATCATGTGGGCCAAGAACCAGGGCATCGCGGTGGGCCCGGGCCGCGGCTCCGCGGCCGGCTCGATCGTCGCGTACGCCATGGGCATCACCGACCTCGACCCCATCCCGCACGGCCTGATCTTCGAGCGGTTCCTCAACCCCGAGCGCGTCTCCATGCCCGATGTCGACATCGACTTCGACGAGCGCCGGCGTGTCGAGGTGATCAGGTACGTGACGGAGAAGTACGGCGCCGACAAGGTCGCCATGATCGGCACGTACGGCAAGATCAAGGCGAAGAACGCGATCAAGGACTCCGCCCGCGTGCTCGGCTACCCCTATGCGATGGGCGACCGGCTCACCAAGGCCATGCCCGCCGACGTCCTCGGCAAGGGCATCGACCTCAACGGCATCACCGACCCCTCGCACCCGCGCTACAGCGAGGCCGGCGAGATCCGCGCGATGTACGAGAACGAGCCGGACGTCAAGAAGGTCATCGACACCGCCAAGGGCGTCGAGGGTCTGGTCCGGCAGATGGGCGTGCACGCCGCCGGCGTGATCATGTCCAGCGAGACCATCACCGAGCACGTCCCCGTATGGGTCAGGCACAGCGACGGTGTGACCATCACGCAGTGGGACTACCCGCAGTGCGAGTCGCTCGGCCTGCTGAAGATGGACTTCCTCGGTCTGCGGAACCTCACGATCATGGACGACGCCATCAAGATGGTGAAGTCCAACAAGGGCATCGACCTGGAGATGCTCTCCCTCCCGCTCGACGACCCCAAGACCTTCGAGCTGCTGCAGCGCGGCGACACCCTCGGCGTCTTCCAGTTCGACGGCGGGCCCATGCGGTCCCTGCTGCGGCTGATGAAGCCCGACAACTTCGAAGACATCTCCGCCGTGTCCGCGCTCTATCGCCCGGGCCCGATGGGCATGAACTCGCACACCAACTACGCCCTGCGCAAGAACAAGCAGCAGGAGATCACCCCGATCCACAAGGAGCTCGAGGAACCCCTCACGGAGGTCCTCGACGTCACCTACGGCCTGATCGTCTACCAGGAGCAGGTCCAGAAGGCCGCCCAGATCATCGCCGGGTACTCGCTCGGCGAGGCCGACATCCTCCGCCGCGTCATGGGCAAGAAGAAGCCCGACGAGCTCGCGAAGAACTTCGTCCTCTTCCAGAAGGGCGCCCGGGAGAAGGGCTACAGCGACGAGGCCATCCAGGCCCTGTGGGACGTGCTGGTCCCCTTCGCCGGATACGCGTTCAACAAGGCGCACTCCGCCGCGTACGGCCTGGTCTCCTACTGGACGGCGTACCTCAAGGCCAACCACCCCGCCGAGTACATGGCGGCGCTGCTCACCTCGGTCAAGGACGACAAGGACAAGTCGGCCGTCTATCTGAACGAGTGCCGTCGCATGGGCATCAAGGTTCTTCCGCCCAACGTCAACGAGTCCATGGCGAACTTCGCCGCCCAGGGCGACGACGTGATCCTCTTCGGCCTCACCGCCGTGCGCAACGTCGGCCAGAACGTCGTCGAGTCGATCATCAAGTCCCGCAAGGCGAAGGGGAAGTACAGCTCCTTCCCCGACTTCCTCGACAAGGTCGAGGCCGTCGTCTGCAACAAGCGCACCGTCGAGTCGCTGATCAAGGCGGGCGCCTTCGACGAGATGGGACACACCCGCAAGGGCCTGGTCGCCCACCACGAACCGATGATCGACAACGTGGTCGCGGTCAAGCGCAAGGAGGCCGAGGGGCAGTTCGACCTCTTCGGCGGCATGGGTGAGGAGGACACCAGTGAGCCGGGCTTCGGGCTCGACGTCGAATTCTCCGACGTCGAGTGGGAGAAGTCCTATCTGCTCGCCCAGGAACGCGAGATGCTCGGCCTGTACGTCTCCGACCACCCGCTCTTCGGTATCGAGCACGTCCTGAGCGACAAGACCGACGCGGCGATCTCCCAGCTCACCGGTGGGGAGCACGCGGACGGCGCGGTCGTCACCATCGGCGGCATCATCTCCGGGCTGCAGCGCAAGATGACCAAGCAGGGCAACGCCTGGGCGATCGCCACCGTCGAGGACCTGGCCGGCTCCATCGAGTGCATGTTCTTCCCGGCGACGTACCAGCTGGTGTCGACCCAGCTGGTCGAGGACACGGTGGTCTTCGTCAAGGGCCGGCTCGACAAGCGCGAGGACATCCCGCGGCTGGTCGCGATGGAACTGATGGTCCCCGACCTGTCGTCGGCCGGCACCAACGCCCCGGTGGTCGTGACCATTCCGACGGTCAAGGTGACCCCGCCGATGGTCACCAGGCTCGGGGAGATCCTCAGCCACCACAAGGGCAACACCGAGGTACGGATCAAGCTCCAGGGCCCCCGCAAGACCACGGTGCTGCGCCTGGACCGGCACCGGGTGCAGCCGGACCCGGCGCTCTTCGGCGATCTGAAGGTACTGCTCGGCCCGTCCTGCCTGGCCGGCTGATCCGCCCTCCCGCACGCGGTTGCGGCGGGTACCGGAACAACAGAGGCGCGTGCCCGGGTCGTAGCGGTACGTGCGCACACAGAAGGGGCGCCCCCGTCGTCACGGGTGCGCCCCTTCTCGTCCTGCGCGGGGTCAGTTGTGACCGAACCGCTTCTGCCGGCCCTTGTGGGCAACATCGGACGGAGTGACCTGCGACTGCCGCTGTTCGGCCTGCGCCTCCATGGCCGAACTGCGGGCCTGCTCGGCGCCGCGCTCGGCCGCCGAGGACTTCTGACTTCGGTCACGGTTCTTGTTCTTGGCCATGGTGGTGCCTCCTGTGGGACGTAGGGCCAGGGCCGCTGTCAGACTCACATAGCAGAACAACCGCCGCATTTTGGATCATTACGGTGTGTAGTAGCGGGTTGTTGAGGGTAGGGGCGGAAGGATTCGCCACGCCGATGATCGAGTTCCGGCCGTTAACCCTCCCGTGGTCGGGCAGACTCGACGGAAACCCGGAACAATCCCCGATCCGGAACCTTCCCCGATCCCGAAGTTCCCGAAAGAGGGTGGAACGCGTGGACCGCTGCGTCGTCCTGGTGGACGCCGGATATCTGCTGGGTGCCGCCGCGAGCCTCCTCGCGGGAGAACCGGCGCGTTCCCGGATCACCGTCGACCACGCCGCTCTCATCCAGGGACTGCGCGAGCTCGCCGAGGCGGACACCCAGCGCCCGCTGCTGCGCATCTACTGGTTCGACGGCGCGCCCGACCGGGTCCCGCAGCCCGAGCACCGGCGGCTGCGCGTCATGCCGCGGGTCACCGTCCGTCTCGGCGCCCTGACCCGCAGCGACGGCCGCTGGGCACAGAAGGGCGTGGACGCCGCCATGCACGCCGAGCTCACCGAACTGGCCAGAAATCGCGCATGCTCGGACGTGGTGCTCGTCACCGGTGACGGTGACCTGCTCCCCGGTCTGATGTCCGCGAAGGAACACGGCGTCGCCGTCCATCTGTGGGCCGTACAGGCCGCCGACGGCGACTACAACCAGTCCGAGGACCTCGTGGCCGAGGCCGACGAACGGCGGGTGCTCGACCGGGCATGGATCACCCGCGCCGTACGGGCCAAGGAACTCAACGGGATCTGCGCCCCGCCGCCCGTGCCCCGCCCCGAGATCGCGGCGATCCTCTCCGCCCCGCTGCCCGAATCGGCGCTCGCCGCCTCCGCCGAGCGTGCCGCCGAGGCCGTACGCAACGGCTCACAGCCCGCACCCGTGGAGAACGGCTCCGCGCCCGCCCCGGCCCCGGCCACCTCCAAGGGCGTGCCCACCCCCAAGGACCTGGCCGGACTGCGCAGCCCCGGACAGCCCACCTCACCCCATCCGCCCGGCGCCACCCTGCGCTGGTCCTCCGACAAGGGCTGGGTGGAGCGGCCCGGCAGCGCGCTCGGTGAGCCGCCCGAGACCGCCTCCCTGCCTACCCTCGCCCAGCTCACCAGCGCCGAGCAGCGCTGGGCCGACCGTGAGGAGGACATCACCACGGTCGGTGGCGACCCGTTCGAGGTGGGCCAGGTCTTCGCCCGGCGCTGGATGGAACGGCTGCCGGAATCGAGCCATGTGCACAAGCTGTCCACCATGTACCCGCGCATCCCGCACCGCATCGACGGCGAACTGCTGCGGTACGCCGCCCGCTTCGGGCTTCTCGCCCACAAGGACGACCAGATCGACGAGCACGACCGCTATGCGATCCGGGCCGGTTTCTGGCGCGAGATCGATGTACGGGCGGCCGCCGAGCACACCCCCACGGGGGAGCAGGCGGGGCCCGAGGGCATCCGGGGCGGGCGGACCCCGTAGTCTCGTACCTCGTGAGTACGGTGTGCGTGGTGCGGGATCTCGTCAAGACGTACCCCGCCGCGCGCGGCAGGCGGGGGACGCCCGGGACTCCCGAGGTGCGGGCCACCGACGGGATCAGCCTCGATGTCGGGCGTGGTGAGATCTTCGGACTGCTCGGACCCAATGGCGCCGGCAAGTCCACCCTCGTACGCCAGCTGACCGGACTGATGCGTCCGGATTCGGGCGGTGTCGAGGTACTCGGCCACGATCTGGTGCGCCACCCCGAGCGGGCGGCCCGGCTCATCGGCTACCTCGGGCAGGAATCCACCGCACTCGACGAACTGACCGTCGCGCTCGCCGCCGAGACCACCGGTCGGCTGCGCGGGCTCACCGCACGTGCGGCGCGGGCCGAGCGCGACGCCGTCCTGGAGGAGCTCGGGCTGACCAAGATCGCCGGGCGCCCCCTGAGGAAGCTGTCCGGCGGGCAGCGCCGGCTCGCCTGTTTCGCGGCGACGCTGGTCGGCGAGCGGCCGGTCCTGGTACTGGACGAGCCCACCACCGGCATGGACCCGGTGGCCCGACGCGCGGTCTGGGCCGCCGTCGACCGGCGGCGGGCCGAGCATGGCGCGACCGTCCTTCTCGTCACCCACAACGTCATCGAGGCCGAGACCGTCCTCGACCGCGTCGCCGTCCTCGACCATGGCCGGGTCATCGCCTGCGACACCCCCGCCGGGCTCAAGGAACATGTCGCCGGCGAGGTCCGGGTCGAGCTGGTGTGGCGGGACCGGGCACCCCTGGACGTGCCCGAGGTCGCAGCGCTGCGCGACGTCGCGCAGGAGTCCGGGCGGCGCTGGGTGCTCCGGCTGGCACCGGAGGAGGCGCGGGCGGCGGTCGCGGCGGTGACGGGCGGAGCGGCGTTCGCTGCGCTCGACGACTTCACGCTGGCCACGCCGAGCCTGGAGGACGTGTACTTGGCACTCGGGGGGAACGCGACGAAGGGGCTGGTCAAGGCGTGAGCATCGGGTCCGCCGCAGAGGCGGTGGCCGGGCAGGCCATGACACGGAACGCGGTGGCGTCGTCGAACGGCACCGCGGCGCCACTGGCGCCGAGGGCACGGCTGCTGCCGGCGCTCGCCGCGGTGTACCGGGCGCAGCTGTCGCGGGCCCGGGTGGCCCGCATCCCGCTGCTGTTCGTGGCGACGTTCCAATCGGTCGGGATCATGGTCCTGATGCGCGGGGTCGTCGACGGCGAAGCGGAGGCAAGGGCGGTCGTCGCGGGGGCGAGCGTGCTCGTCGTCGCGTTCGTCGCACTCAATCTGCTCGCGCAGTACTTCGGGCAGCTACGGGCCGGTGGCGGCCTCGACCACTATGCGACCCTGCCGGTGCCACCGGCGGCCGTGGTGCTCGGGGCGGCCGGTGCGTACGCGTCCTTCACGGTGCCGGGGACGGTGGTCACGGCGGTCGCGGGAAGCGTGCTGTTCCAGCTGCCGCTGACCCATCTGTGGGTGCTGGCCGCGGTGATCCCGCTGTCCGGGGCGGCACTCGCCGGCCTCGGCGCGGCGCTCGGGCTGCTCGCGCCACGCCAGGAACTCGCGACGCTGCTCGGGCAGTTGGGCATGTCGGCGGCGCTGCTGCTGGGCGTGCTGCCGGCCGACCGGCTGCCGGGGCCCATCGGGTACGCCCGTGATCTGCTGCCGTCCACGTACGGGGTGGAGGCGCTGGCCCGGACCTTCGACGCCCGTCCGGACTGGCCGGCCGTCGTCCTGGACCTCGCGGTCTGCGCGCTCGTCGGGGCGGTGTCGCTCACCGTGGCGACGTGGGCCTACCGGCGGGCGGCAGTCCGGTGAGGCGGCGCGTCCGCCCGCCTGGCACGATGGCGGGGTGACCGCACCTCTGACGCCGCCGCACCAGCCACCGCCGAACGACAATCCGTGGCAGTCCTCCCCGCCGCCTCCGTACGACGGGGCCGAGAAGGCTGCCCCGGACCCGGAGGGGGACCTCAAGCGGGACCTGCGGGACGCGGCCGTGGTGGCGCTGGTCATGACGGTGCTGGGCGTGGCGCTGGGCCTGCTGTGGCTGTGGCTGGCGCCGAAGGTGCCGCTGGTCTCCAACGGCGAGGCGGTCTTCCTCAAGGACACCGAGGGCGAAGAGGCGATCGGCGCGGACGGAACGTTCGTACTGCTGGGCGTCGCGTTCGGAGCTGTCACCGCGGCAGCGGTCTTCTGGCTCCGCCGCCGCGGAGGCATCGCCCTGGTCGTCGCCCTGGCGGTGGGCGCCCTGCTCGGCTCGTTGCTGGCCTGGGGCGTGGGCGTCTGGTTCGACCCCGCGCAGGACGTGGCCCAGCGTGCGCGGGAGGTGGGCGAGGGCGTCCCCTTCGACGCGTACCTGAAGCTCGAGGCGCAGGGGGCGCTGCTGGCGTGGCCGCTGACGGCGATGGTGGTTCACCTGGGGCTGACGGCGCTGTTCGGCCCGCGGGACCCCGAGCCGGAGTGGGAGCAGGACATCTGACAGGGGTTCTTGACCGGGGTTCCGCCCGGACCCCCGCCATTTCTGTGCGCCCGCCGACGCGGCTCGCGCCTCGCGGCGGCGGCTTCGCGCCACCGGTGCGGCGGCGTGAACGTGCAGCTCCGCTGAGTGGGATCCGGGCGATCCCGGAGGCGGATTCGCAGGTTTCTTGCCTTGCCCCGGGCCGAGGCCCGACGACGGCACCGTCGGGCCGGCGGCGCGGGCGGTGCGAACGGTGGGTCCGCTCCGGCGGGCCCAGGTGCTTGCGTACAGCGGCGGCTTCGCGCCGCGGAACGGGACGGGGCACCGAGAGCCCGGGTTCCTTTCGGGATCGCCCTGCGCGGGCGCGTCCCCCCGTGGTGGCAGCCATGCCCTCCGGGGCTACGCGCGGCCGATCGGTGCCAGGACCGCGTCGGTGAGGGTGGCCAGGTCCGTGGGGGAGAGCTCGACCTCCAGGCCGCGGCGGCCGGCCGAGATACAGATCGTGGTGTGCATCGCTGCCGAGGCGTCCAGGACCGTGGGAAGGCGTTTGCGCTGGCCCAGGGGGGAGATGCCGCCCCTGACGTAGCCCGTCGTGCGTTCCGCCGCCGCCGGGTCCGCCATCGTCGCGCGCTTGCCACCGACCGCCGCAGCCAGGGCCTTGAGGTCGAGCTGGCCCGCCACCGGGACCACCGCCACGGTCAGGGCGCCGTCGACGTCCGCGACCAGGGTCTTGAAGACCCGGTCCGGGGAGACGCCGAGGGCTTCTGCCGCCTCCTCGCCGTACGACGGGGACGACGGGTCGTGGTCGTACGCGTGGAGGGTGAAGGGCGTGCCCGCCGCCGTCAGGGCCACCGTCGCCGGTGTGCCGTTCGGCTGCTTCTTCTGCTTCTTCGCCAAGACAGGGGTCCCTCGCGTCAGTTGGGGCTCGTCGGCTGCCGGGTCAGATCGATCGCAGGCAGCGACGGCAGGTGGCGGATGACCGCCGTCTCCGAGCGCAGCAGCGTCAGCTCCTCGCGCAGCCGCGTCGCCGTGTCCGGCGCCTGCAGCAGCCGCTGCCTGGTAGGTGTGTCCAGTACCGCCGCGGCCGCGACCAGATATGACACCACCGACGGCTCGTCCGGCAGGTCGGCCCCCGTCGACAGCGACCGCTCCCGTGCCCCCGCCAGCCGCTTCTGGTAGCTGCGGAAGGCCCGCAGCACCCCCTCGGCCAGCACTCCCGCGCCGTCCCCGGACTCCTCCGGGATCTCCTCCAGTTCGGCGGTCAGGAACGGTCCGCTCGCGTCCACCGAGAGCAGTTTGACCCGGGTCGTACCGGTCGCGAGAACCTCGAAGCTTCCGTCCCCGCGCTCGCGGATCGTCGCCGCGTCCGCGACACAGCCCACCTGGTGGAACGCCTGGACCGGGTCGGTCCCGAAGCCGGCCGCAGGTCCCCGCTCGGGCAGCGCCGTCCGGTCGGGCATGCCGGGAGCGGTCGGTGCGACCTCGAAACCGTCGCGGATGGCGACCACGGCGAAGCGGCGAGGCTCGGACTCGTCCGTCTTCAGCAGTTCCCGCATCATGGCGCGATACCGCTCCTCGAAAACGTTCAGGGGCAGCACGAGGCCTGGGAACAGCACCGAGTTCAGCGGGAAGAGGGGGAGGCGAGCGGTGGTCACAGCCGTTAAGAGTAATGGCCGCCGACCGAGCTCCGTCCGCGCTGTCCACGCAGTGGCCTCATCGCCGCGACCTCGATCCGTACTCCCTCCCTGGCCTGCAGGAACTGCCCCAGCGGATCGTCCGTCACAAACGTCCACGGGAACGAGGTCGCATACAGTCCGATCAGCCGGAACTGTTCCAGCGCATCCGCCCAGCGGCCCCGCGCCACCAGTACGTACGCCAGCAGATTGCGTACCTCGGCCGGCCACGGGTCCCCGGCTTCGTAGTCCTTGGAGAGCGTGATCGCCAGATCGGCGGCGGCATCGATCCGGTCGTTCTGCACGGACGACACGGTCTCGCCGCCCAGCAGCTGGGCGAACGCCGCCCGCGCCGGCAGTGCCTGCACCAGTGAGCCCGGCAGTGCGTCCTCGGCCGCCCGCTCGGCGAAGTCGAAGCACTCGCGGTGGGAGCCGTACCACTGGGCGGACAGATACTGCAGCGCCGCGACGTGGCACCCGTAGTGGTGCGAGGAGCGCCGTACCGCCTGCTCCCACAGTGACTCGAACGCCGTGTGCGTGGCGTGTGTGCCGCGCGCGTGGTCCAGCGCGATACGCCAGGGCACCGGATCGTTCTGCTCGGCGTCCGCAGCCGCGTCGATCAGCGGGCCGACCTCGCGCAGCCGTTCCGCACGCGCCGGCGAGTCCCAGGCCTGACGGACCGCGAGCTCCGCCTTGACCACGAGGGCGTCCGGGTCACGGGGCGCGGCCCTGAGCCAGTCGCCGAGCCATTCGCCGCGGTTGTGGGCGAAGGCGGCGAGCCGCATCACATACCGGTCGCGGTTCTCCCACTCGGCCGATTCCCGCGTGGTCGCCAGCAGCTTCGCGGCCGGTTCGTATTCACCCAGCGAGGCTGCGACCAGCGCCGGACCCAGCCGGTTGTCCGGGACGTCGAGCAGCACCGCGTCGTCGGGCGGGAGGCCGTCGGACAGGTGCGGCGTATGACGGATCATGCGTGCGGCACGAATCAGGGCGCGGAGCAATGACATGGTGCGGACCATTGAAAGCCGCAGGTGAAACGCGGCGCCAGAGGGTCGGCTGTGAAGAGTTCGTAGCGGCGGAATGGTTGTCCTGACGAAAGCCAAGAGAGCGTAAAGAAAGTGGCTCGGGCGAGACGATAGGCCGATCCGGCAGGCGGTTCCGGGCGGTCTCGGGTAAGGCTCCGGCGGGCTTCGGGCGGGGCTCCGGCGGTTCCGGGGTCTCGGGGCGGGGCCACGGGGATTCCGATGCGGCTCCGGTCCGGGTCCGGACCGGACCTCGGGCGGGTCTCAGGTGCGGCGCAGCAGCCTCGACGCCCCCGCTGCCACGGTGGTCGCGAGGATCCAGCCGAGCAGCACCAGCACCGCCGACACCCACTGCCACTGGTCGTCCAGCCGCCAGTACCCGTCCTGGCCGAGATTGATCACCGGCAGCAGCAGATCCAGGGCGAACAGCGCCGGGTTCCACTGCGGATGCTCATCGGCCTTGATCGGCGGCGGGGCGATCTGGGCGAAGGCGATCGCGCCCGCCGCCCACAGCACCGCCATCCACAGCGCGGCCCGGCCCGGCCGGTAGCCGTATGCCACCGTCCAGTCCTGCAGATAGCCCCAGAGCTTCGCAGCCAGCGGCAGCGTCTCGCGGCGGCGGCGCTGCTTGGCCAGCAGCACCTCGCGGGCATCCGCGTCCTCGCCGCAGTTGCGCAGCACGGTCGCCAGGCGCTCGTACGGTTCCGGCGAGTACTCCGGCGTCGCCGACGCCACCCAGTCCAGCCGCCGTGCCAGCGGGAACTCCTCGTACGGCACCAGGTTCTCGTAGACGAAGCCGCCCATCGCGAGACCGCCGGGCCCCGGCCAGCTGGAGGCCCGGTCGATCAGCGTCACCACCTTCGCGCCGTTCAGAACGACCCGCCCCTCCTCGGGGCGCTCGGCGTTGAAGCGCAGTTCGGGTGTCGCGATCCTGCGCAGCGACAGCTCCTCACGGGGGCTGAGCACGAACACGGCCCGTTGGAGGTCGATCGCGTCGCCGAACCGCCCGTCGTCCAGCCGTACCCCGCCATGGCACTCGAAGGGCCGCAGCCGGGTGCCGCGGCCCGACGCGCCGAGGGTGGCGACGCCGAACGGGGGAGTGGCGCCCTGGTTGCCCGTGAGCTCGCTCACCCAGGCGCCCGTCATGTACAGCGTCCGCTCCACACTCAGCTGCGGTGCGTTGAGCGCCCGCCGCTCGGCTGCTGCCCGCAGTCGGCTGCCGCGCAGGCTCATCGACACGCCGACCTTGGCGCCGCGCAGACTGAACTCGCCGTACGTCTCTATCAGTTCGGCCTGTAAATCCTGCGCGACCGACATGCCGTCGGCGGTGATCGCGCGGCCCCGGCGGTCGGGCCGCACATGGATCTGGTTGATCAGCAGATCGGTGCCGATCTGCGCGTCCGTGAGCCGGATGCCGTGCTCCACCCGGCAGCGCGGCAGATGCAGATCGCCCTCGGTTCGCAGTCGCGCGGCCTCTATGCGCGGGATCGCACAGCCGACCATGCGCACCGTGGTGAAGTGCGCCTCGGGCATGAGCAGCTCGCTCTCGAAGCGGCAGCCGTTCAGCTCCACGTACGGGGCGATGCGGCCGCCGGCGAGCTTGAGCGTGCCGGTGATCTGCACCCCGCGCAGTTTGAGGGCCGCGACCCGGCCGGGTCGGGCCGGGGGCCCGCTCAGCAGCAGCCGGGCCACGATGGAGGCACGGACACTGCGCTCGGGGCCCCAGGGGCGCGGCGCGAAGGGATCGTTCAGGAGGGGATCGGTGTCGCTGAGGTCGTGCGTGCTCCCGTTCCGGAAGGCGTTCCACATGAGCAGTTCGGTCGGGCTCAGTCCGTCCGGAGGCCCGTCGTCAAGCGGCTCGGTCACTGCCGCCCCTCCGCTTCGTTGGCTCGTACAGCTGTTCTTCCCGCTGGGTAGCGGTCTGAACGCTAGTGGTCATGGTCAAGAACTGAGGCATGTATCAGCCAGTGATACGGAAGACCAGAGGCCTGAGCCGGTCTGAGAGAATTGGTCCCGTGCTGCGATCTAATCTTCTGGCTCGAATCGACCTGCGCGGCGGCGCTCTCCCCGAGGGCGGCGCGCTGCGCGACCTGCTGCCCCGTGCCGAGTTCGACGTGGAAGCCGCCCTGGAGAAGGTGCGGCCCATCTGCGAGGCCGTGCATCATCGGGGCACCGCGGCACTGATCGACTACGCGGAGCGGTTCGACGGCGTGAAGCTGGAGCAGGTGCGGGTGCCCGCGGCCGCTCTCGCCGCGGCCCTGCAGCAGCTCGACCCCGCGGTCAGGGAGGCGCTGGAGGAGTCGATCCGGCGTGCCAGGACCGTGCACCGCGCACAGCGCCGCAAGGACCACACCACCCAGGTCGTGCCCGGCGGCTCGGTGACCGAGAAGTGGGTTCCCGTCCAGCGCGTCGGTCTGTACGCCCCCGGCGGCCGGTCGGTCTACCCGTCGTCCGTCGTCATGAACGTCGTCCCGGCCCAGGAAGCCGGCGTCGAGTCCATCGCGCTGGCGTCCCCGCCGCAGAAGGAGTTCGACGGCCTGCCGCACCCCACGATCCTGGCGGCGTGCGCGCTGCTGGGCGTCGACGAGGTGTACGCGGCGGGGGGTGCCCAGGCCGTCGCGATGTTCGCGTACGGCACCGAGGAGTGCGCCCCGGCCAACATGGTCACCGGCCCCGGCAATGTCTGGGTCGCCGCCGCCAAGCGCTACTTCACCGGCCGCATCGGCATCGACACCGAGGCGGGTCCCACCGAGATCGCGATCCTCGCCGACGCGAGTGCCGACCCGGCCCACGTCGCTGCCGACCTGATCAGCCAGGCCGAGCACGACCCGCTCGCGGCGGCCGTCCTGGTCACCGACTCCGTCGAGCTCGCCGACGCGGTCGAGCGGGAGCTGGAGCCCCAGATCGCCGCGACCAAGCATGTCGAGGACCGGATCGTCCCGGCCCTGAGCGGCAGGCAATCCGCGATCGTCCTCGTCGACGGCGTCGAGGAGGGCCTGCGGGTGGTCGACGCGTACGGCGCCGAGCACCTGGAGATCCAGACCGTGGACGCGCCGGCCGTGGCGAACCGGGTGCGCAACGCGGGCGCGATCTTCGTCGGCCCGTGGGCGCCCGTCTCGCTGGGCGACTACTGCGCCGGCTCCAACCACGTGCTGCCCACCGGCGGCTGCGCCTGCCACTCCTCCGGCCTGTCCGTGCAGTCCTTCCTGCGCGGCATCCACATCGTCGACTACACCCGTGACGCGCTGGCCGACGTCACCCACCACGTGGTCACGCTGGCCGAGGCGGAGGACCTCCCGGCGCACGGCGCGGCCGTGAAGGCGCGTTTCGTCGGAGGCGAACAGGACGAGCGCAGTGTCGGAGGCGAACAGGACGAGCGCAGTGTCGGAGGCGCACAGGACAAGCACAGCGGATGGAAGGTGCCCGGCCAGTGAGCATGTCCAGCACCGGTGCCGGCATCGGCATCGATGATCTCCCCATCCGTGACGAGCTGCGCGGGAAGTCCCCGTACGGTGCTCCGCAGCTCGACGTACCGGTACGGCTGAACACCAACGAGAACCCCTACCCGCTGCCCGAGCCGCTGGTGGAGCGCATCGCCGAGCGGGTGCGAGACGCCGCACGCCTGCTCAACCGCTACCCCGACCGGGACGCTGTCGAGCTGCGTACGGAGCTCGCCCGCTACCTCACCCGGACGACCGGGTACGAGGTCGCGCTCGCCAACGTCTGGGCGGCCAACGGCTCCAACGAGGTCATCCAGCAACTGCTGCAGACCTTCGCAGGGCCCGGCAGGACCGCGATCGGCTTCGAGCCCTCCTACTCGATGCACGGCCTGATCTCGCGCGGCACCGGCACCGGCTGGATCTCCGGCCCGCGCAGCGACGACTTCACCGTCGATGTCGCCGCCGCCACGGCCGCCATCGCCGAGCACCGCCCGGACGTCGTGTTCATCACCTCGCCCAACAACCCCACGGGCACCGCGGTCGACGCCGACACGGTGCTGGCGCTGTACGAGGCCGCCCAGGCCGCCAAGCCGTCCCTGGTCGTGGTCGACGAGGCGTACGTCGAGTTCAGCCACCGCGCCTCGCTGCTGCCCCTGATCGAGGGCCGCCCGAACCTGGTGATCTCCCGGACCATGTCCAAGGCGTTCGGCGCGGCCGGGCTGCGCCTGGGCTATCTGGCAGCCCACCCCGCCGTGGTGGACGCCGTCCAGCTGGTGCGGCTGCCGTACCACCTGTCCGCCGTCACCCAGGCGACCGCGCTGGCCGCGCTGGAGCACACCGATACGCTGCTCGGCTATGTCGAACAGCTCAAGACCGAGCGGGACCGCCTGGTCGACGAACTGCGTGCCATCGGCTACGAGGTCACCGAGTCCGACGCCAATTTCGTGCAGTTCGGCCGGTTCGACGACGCACAGCTGGTGTGGCGGCAGATCCTCGACCGGGGCGTCCTGGTCCGGGACAACGGGGTACCCGGCTGGCTGCGGGTGACCGCGGGTACGCCCGAAGAGAACGACGCGTTCCTCGATGCGGTTCGCGCACTGAAGAAGGAGCAGAGCTCGTGACTCGCGTTGGGCGTGTTGGAAGAATTGAGCGCACCACCAAGGAGACCTCGGTCGTCGTCGAGATCGACCTCGACGGCACCGGGAAGGTCGATGTCGCCACCGGCGTCGGCTTCTACGACCACATGCTCGACCAGCTCGGCCGGCACGGACTGTTCGACCTGACCGTCAAGACCGACGGCGATCTGCACATCGACACCCACCACACCATCGAGGACACCGCCCTCGCGCTGGGCGCCGCCTTCAAGCAGGCCCTCGGCGACAAGGTGGGCATCTACCGCTTCGGCAACTGCACCGTGCCGCTGGACGAGTCGCTCGCCCAGGTGACCGTGGACCTGTCGGGCCGCCCGTATCTGGTGCACACCGAGCCGGAGAACATGGCGCCGATGATCGGCACCTACGACACCACGATGACCCGGCACATCCTGGAGTCCTTCGTGGCGCAGGCCCAGATCGCGCTGCACGTGCACGTGCCGTACGGGCGCAACGCCCACCACATCGTGGAGTGCCAGTTCAAGGCGCTGGCCCGCGCGCTGCGTTACGCCAGCGAGCGCGACCCGCGCGCCGCCGGCATTCTCCCGTCCACGAAGGGCGCCCTCTAATCCCATGACCGGTCTTTCCACCATCCTCATCGTCGTCGGGCTCTTCCTCGCGGGCGGTGTGTACTCCTTCTCCAAGCAGAAGCTGCCCAAGGGCCCGATCGTGCTGCTGTGCATCGCGTCGGCGATGTGTCTGCTCGCCGGTGTCCTGCGGATTCAGGGGATCTGGCAATGAGCGCATCGACGTCGCCGAAGAAGGTCGTCGTCTTCGACTACGGGTTCGGAAACGTCCGTTCCGCCGAGCGGGCGCTGGCCCGCGTCGGCGCGGACGTGGAGATCACCCGTGACTACGACACGGCCATGAACGCCGACGGGCTGCTCGTACCCGGCGTCGGCGCGTTCTCCGCCTGTATGGACGGCCTCAGGAAGGCCCGCGGCGAGTGGATCATCGACCGCCGGCTCTCCGGTGGCCGTCCCGTCATGGGCATCTGCGTCGGTATGCAGATCCTCTTCGCCCGCGGTATCGAGCACGGCATGGAGAGCGAGGGCCTCGACGAGTGGCCCGGGACCGTCGGCCCGCTGAAGGCCCCGATCGTCCCCCACATGGGCTGGAACACGGTCGACGCGCCCGCCGACAGCCGCCTGTTCGCCGGTGTCGACGCCGACGCCCGCTTCTACTTCGTGCACTCCTACGCGGTGCACGAGTGGGAGCTGGAGATCACCAGCGCCGCCATGCGAGCACCCCGGATCACCTGGGCCACGCACGGCGAGCCCTTCGTCGCCGCGGTCGAGAACGGCGCGCTGTGGGCCACCCAGTTCCATCCCGAGAAGTCCGGCGACGCCGGTGCCCAGCTGCTGACCAACTGGATCGAGACGCTGTAATGCCTTCGAACAACCTCGAACTCCTTCCCGCAGTCGACGTCCGCGACGGCCAGGCCGTCCGTCTCGTCCACGGTAAGTCCGGTACCGAGACCTCCTACGGCTCGCCGCTCGAGGCAGCGCTCACCTGGCAGCGCTCGGGCGCAGAGTGGCTCCACCTCGTCGACCTGGATGCCGCCTTCGGCACCGGCGACAACCGGGCGCTGATCGCCGAGGTCGCCGGCGCCATGGACATCAAGGTCGAGCTCTCCGGCGGCATCCGCGACGACGCCTCGCTCGCGGCGGCGCTCGCCACCGGCTGCACCCGGGTCAACCTGGGCACGGCCGCGCTGGAGACGCCGGAGTGGGTCGCCAAGGTCATCGCCGAGCACGGCGACAAGATCGCGGTCGGCCTGGACGTACGCGGCACCACCCTGCGCGGTCGCGGCTGGACCCGCGACGGAGGCGACCTCTACGAGACGCTGGCGCGCCTCGACTCCGAGGGCTGCGCCCGCTACGTCGTCACCGACATCGCCAAGGACGGCACACTCCAGGGCCCCAACCTCGAGCTGCTGAAGAGCGTCTGCGCCGCGACCGACAAGCCGGTCGTCGCCTCCGGCGGCGTCTCCTCGCTCGACGACCTGCGGGCGATCGCCGCGCTGGTCCCGGACGGAGTGGAGGGCGCGATCGTCGGCAAGGCGCTGTACGCCGAGGCCTTCACGCTGGAGGAGGCGCTCGAGGCGGTGTCGACGCGATGAGCGACGGCATCCGGCGCATCGGCTCCGGCGGTCCGTGGGAAGAGGCCTTCGGCTACTCCCGCGCAGTGGAGCTGCCGAACGGCCTCGTCCTGGTCTCCGGCAGTACGTCGGTCAAGGACGGTGCGATCCTCGACGGCGGCCCGTACGAGCAGGCGGTCAACGCCTTCAACGCCGCCCTGGCCGCGCTGGGCGAACTCGGCCTCGGCCGCGAGCAGGTGGTGCGCACCCGGATGTACATCACCCACGCCCGGGACGTCGACGAGATCGGCCGCGCCCACAAGGAGCTGTTCGACGCCGTCCGCCCGGCCGCATCGATGATCATCGTCTCCGGTTTCGTCGACCCGCGTCTGGTCGTCGAGGTCGAGGTCGAGGCGTACCGGCCCGGAGACAACGGAGGTGCCGCATGACCCTCGCGGTCCGAGTGATCCCCTGCCTGGACGTCGACAACGGACGCGTCGTCAAGGGCGTCAACTTCCAGAACCTGCGCGACGCGGGCGACCCGGTCGAGATGGCCAAGCTGTACGACGCCGAGGGCGCCGACGAGCTGACCTTCCTCGACATCTCCGCCTCGTCCGGCAACCGTGAGACGACCTACGACGTGGTGCGCCGCACCGCCGAGCAGGTCTTCATCCCGCTCACCGTCGGCGGCGGGGTGCGCAGCCCCGAGGACGTCGACAAGCTGCTGCGGGCCGGCGCCGACAAAGTCGGCGTGAACACCGCGGCCATCGCCCGCCCGGAGCTGATCCGCGAGATCGCCGAGCGCTTCGGCCGCCAGGTGCTGGTGCTGTCGGTCGATGCCCGCCGCACCGCGTCCGGTTCGTTCGAGGTCACCACGCACGGCGGCCGCACGGGCACCGGGATCGACGCCGTCGAGTGGGCGCACCGTGCGGCCGAGCTCGGGGCGGGCGAGATCCTGCTCAACTCGATGGACGCCGACGGCACGAAGGACGGCTACGACACCGAGATGATCGCGGCGGTGCGCAAGCACGTCACCGTGCCGGTGATCGCCTCGGGGGGCGCCGGGAAGCTCGCCGACTTCCCGCCGGCGATCGAGGCCGGCGCGGACGCGGTGCTGGCCGCGTCGGTGTTCCACTTCGGTGACCTGCGGATTTCCCAGGTCAAGGACACGCTGCGGCAGGCCGGTCACCCGGTCCGCTGACGGCATGGCCGGGCCCGGTCGTTCCGCGACCGGGCCCCGCGCCGCGGTGCTCACCCGGCCCGCGGAGGGACAGTTGTCGGACTGTGATGACAAAAGTGCGCAAACCTCTGGGTACCGACCGGGCGGTATGTCATTCTGCGTCGGTCAGGAACATCCGGCACGTCTCCGGTCCCTTTCCTCCCGGAGCGAGCCGAATTCGTGGAGGCCGCCGTCATGTCTCACGTCATACGCTCGCGCGTCCGGGCGCTGCCCGCGCCCTCGGCCGCGCCGCCGCGTCACCTTCGCCTGGTCGACGCGGAGGCGATCGCCGTACTGCACCGCGCGGCCCAGGTGCTCATGGACGACCTCGCCGGACTGACCAGCAGCCTCGTGGCGGCGCTGCGTGAGCAGGAGCCGGCCTACCGTGCGGTGATCGAGGCCGATCCCGCCGAGGTGTGGCAGGAGATCCATCGCTCCCTGCGGCACAGCGTCGGCTCGCTGCTCCGGCCGCGGGAGTCGCGGGACGCCGCCCTGCGCACCTCCTGGCGGATCGCCGAGTACCGGGCGGAGCAGGGCATGCCGCTCGACGCTCTGCTGCACGCGTTCCGGCTCGGCGGGGCGATTGTGTGGCAGGGCCTGGTGGACGAGACCGCCCGGCGCGACCCCGAGGACGTGCGGCTGCTCGTCCATGTCGTGGCCGACGTCTGGAACTTCGTCGACGAGCACTGCAGCCTGGTCGCCGAGGCCTACCGCCGGACGGAGCGCCAACTGGCCTGGCGGCGCGAGAACCGGCTGAGGCTGACGACGGCCGCCCTGCTGGACGGCACCCTCCGCATCACGGACCTCCCCGACGCGGCGGCGATGCTGGACCTCCCGGAGCACGCACGGTACGCGGTCGTGGCGGTGGCGGCGCTGCACCCCGCCCCGCTGGCCCTGCCCCCGGGCACCCGGGCGATCTGGCACGCGTCGGGGGACGAGGAGCTCGCGATCGTGCTGCTCGGCGAGGACGAGCAGGAGTCCGCGGACGCCGCCCCGGACCCGGCGGACCACCCGGGCAGCGGATGCGCGCCGTGGGTCGGGGGCCGGGAGCCGGACCGTGGGAGACACGACGCGAGACCCGGGCCGGGAGGGGCGGTCGGCGGCCCGGGGCACGCGCACGCTCGTCCGCGTACGGAACCCGCCGAACTCGCCGCCCGGCTGGCGCCACCGCCGGGGGTCCGTGTCGGCGTCAGTTCCGCCGTGACGGGGCTCGCCGCCCTCGGTGACGCCCGCAGGCTCGCGGGCCTCGCCCTGCGCGCCTG
Source organism: Streptomyces sp. NPDC002889 (assembly GCF_042888425.1). Lineage (NCBI taxonomy): Bacteria > Bacillati > Actinomycetota > Actinomycetes > Kitasatosporales > Streptomycetaceae > Streptomyces > Streptomyces sp. NPDC002889. The sequence goes on along the minus strand of NZ_JBIAPT010000003.1, from coordinate 264,641 downwards.
CGCACGCGACGGCGGAGTCGTCATCCTCGACGAGCATCTGCCGGCCGCGCTCGTCGTCTCGTCCCCCGCGCTGGGCACCGCGCTCGCCGAGCGGGTACTCGGTCCGCTCGACGGGGTCGATCCGACCGACCGGGAGCTCCTTGTGGAGACGCTCACGGTCTGGCTCGACGAGGACGGCTCCGCGCAGCGCGCCGCGGCCCGGCTCTACTGCCACCGCAACACCGTCCTCAACCGGCTGCGCCGCTTCGAACAGCTCACCGGCCGCAGTCTGTCCCGGCCGTCCGACGCCGTCGAGGTGTCGCTGGCGCTCACCGCGCGGCGGCTGCTCGACATCTGACGGACCGGCAAGTGTGCTGCCGTGCAACCCGGGAGGACCCCCGGCTGCGCGGCCCCTGCTGCTGGTCACCTCGCCGCTCGACCCGGTGGCAGGTGGTCCGCGGCACAGCATGCTCTTCGCCGTGGTCGCCCGCGCCGTTCCCTGGCGCACGAAGTCCGGCTCGCGGGCCGGACGGTGGCCGGAGTCGGTGCCGCCGTTGTGCTGCTCCCGGCCCGGGCGCGGCCGCAATCCGCAGGCGCCGCTCACGCTCTCGTTCGCCGAGGCTGTGCTGCCGCCGGTGCTGCTGCAGGCGCGTTCCGGCGCGGGCCGGCTTTCCACAAGAAATCTTGCGCAAATTATATTGCGCAAAATTCCTTTTCTATTTATCGTCGGGGACATGGCAGACAGAGAACTGCGCAGGATCACCGACATCGACACCCTCAAGGCTTTCGGCCACCCCCTGCGCATGAGGCTCTACCGGGCACTCTTCGTCGCCCGCACCGCCACCGCGTCCCAGCTCGCCGACCAGGTCGACGAAGCCGTCTCGCTCGTCAGCTACCACCTGCGCAAGCTCGCCGACCACGGACTCATCGAGGAGACCGAGCGGCAGGGCGGCGACGGCCGTGAGCGCTGGTGGCAGGTCGCGTCCGAAGGCCTGACCACGCACGACGAGGACTTCCGGGACGACCCGGCCGAGGCCGCCACCCACGCCGCCGTCTCCCGGCTGTCCTTCGAGCAGCGCAGCGAGCTCTACCGCGGCTACCTGGACGCCCGGTCCGCCTGGGACGCCGCATGGCGGTCGGCCTCGTTCAGCTCCGAGTACCTGCCGCGGCTGACCGCAGGCGAACTGGAGCGGCTCGGCACCGAACTGCACGAGCTGATCAAGAAGTACGACGCGATCGGGCGCGCCGCCGAGGAGGCGGGCGACACCGCCGGCCGCGAGAACGTCGCCCTGCACATGTACGGCTTCCCGTTCCAGCCCTGAAGGGACCGCCCCGGTATGTCCGTCGTGGACACCTCCGTACAGACGGCGAACACGCCACCCGCCGAGAAGCCCGCGTACCGCGACGCGAATGTGCTGCGCTGGCTCGGCGCCTACGCCGCGTCCGCCGTCGGCGACAGCATCTACTACCTGGCCCTGTCCTGGGCGGCCACCCGCAGCGGCAGCCCCGCACAGGCCGGCGTCGTCCTGGCGGTGAGCGCCGTGCCTCGCGCCCTGCTGATGCTCGGCGGCGGAGTGGTCGCCGACCGCATCGGCCCGCGCCGGGTCGTCATCGCCACCGATGCCGCCCGCAGCCTGATCGTCCTCGGCGTCGCCGCCCTGCTGCTCGTGGCCGCACCCGGGCTGTGGCTGCTCGCCGCCGTCGCCGTGGTCTTCGGCGTCCTCGACGCCGTGTTCATGCCTGCCGTCGGCGCCCTCCCGCCGCGGATCGCCCGGCCCGGACAGCTCGCCAGGATCCAGGGCATGCGCGGTCTCGCCTCCCGCGCCGCCACCGTCGTCGGCGCGCCGCTCGGCGGCATCGCGGTGGCGCTCGGCGGCTCGGCGACCGCGTTCGGCCTGGCAGGTCTGCTGTTCGCGCTCTCCGTGCCCCTGCTGCTCGCCGTACGGATCACCCCGCTGCCCGGCGACGACGCGGGCCGGCCCGAGGCCACCGCGCTGCGGGACCTGGCCGACGGGCTGCGGTACGTACGCCGCCACCGGATCCTCGCCCCGCTGCTCGTCGTCATCGCCCTCGGCGACCTGGGCTTCGTCGGCCCGCTGAACGTCGGACTCGCGCTGCTCGCCGACGAGCGGGGCTGGGGCGCGTCCGGCATGGGCTGGATCCTCGCCGGGTTCGGCATCGGCGCGGGCGCGACCGCGCTGCTGCTGGCCGTACGGGGCCGGGTGCCGCGCGCCGGACTGCTCCAGGGGCTCGTCCTGACCGTAGGCGCCTCGGCCCTCGCGGGCCTCGCGCTCGTCCCGTCCCTCATGGCGGCGGTCGCGGTGGCCGTGATGATCGGGCTGCTCACCGGGCTCAGCGGCACCGTGTGCGGCGCGCTGCTGCAGACCCGGTCCGACCCCGCCTACCTCGGGCGGGTCACCTCGCTCGCCACCTTCTTCAGCCTCGGCCTCGCCCCGCTGAGCTTCCCCGTCACCGGCGCCGCCGTGGGCCTGTGGGGCACCACCCCGGTCTTCGCGCTCAGTGCGGCGATCTGCGCGGCCGGCGGGGTGTACGGGCTGTGCTCCAGGGACCTGCGCCGCGCCGAGCTGCCGCGCTGACCGGCGCGATCGACGCTCAGCGCTGCCAGTCACGGCCGAGAAGCGCCGGACCCGCGCCCCCGGTCACCGTCGGCCGCGCCCGGCAACGGAGGGCGTCGCCGGCGCCCTGGTGGGGCTCATCCCGCCACAGGCCCGGTCACCGTCGATCCGCCGCCACGGCCCGGATGCACGCACACCCCGGTCACCGGTCCTTGTGGTCGCCGCGGCCCGGATGCGCACCCCGGCGCCGTCCCGGGGCAGCGAGGCCGCCGTTGCGGGGAGACCGGGTGGCTCGGCGCCCCGCGGAGCACCCCCGTTTCCGCACCCCGCCGGGCGGCTGGGGCGACCGCCTCGGCGACCTGCGGAGCACCCCGCACGGAGCGGGAACGCGGCCCTTACATCCACACCCCGAGCGCGGCCTCCCGCACCCGGGCGATCGCGTCCTTGTCACCTTCCAGGTCCACCCGGGCCACGTCCTGCCGCCCGAACGCGAACAGTGTCAGCTCGCCCGGCTCCCCGGTCACCGTCACCACCGGGGTCCCGCGGTGGGCCACCGCCGTCTGACCGTTCGGCCGGCGCAGCACCAGCCCGACCGGCGCCCGGCGCCCGAGCAGCCGGGCCGCCTTCTCCAGCCGCGCCCACAGCACGTTCTCGAAGATCTGGTCCAGCTCGCGCGGTGTCCATTCGGGCTGCGCCCGCCGCACGTCCTCCGCGTGCACGAAGAACTCGAGGGTGTTCGCGGCCTCGTCGATCAGCTTGATCCCGTACGGCGACATCCGCGGCGGACCTGTACGGATGAGCCGGATCAGCTCGTCGTACGGCCTGGCCGCGAACTCCGCCTGCACCCGCTCCATACGGTCCTTGAGCACGCCGAGCAGTACACCGCCCGCCGCGTCCGGCCGCCGTTCGCGCATCACCACATGGGCGGCGAGCTCCCGGGTCCGCCAGCCCTCGCACAGGGTGGGTGCCTCGGGGCCCGCCGCCTCCAACAGATCGGCGAGCAGAAGCCGCTCACGCTTCGCATGGGTCGACATGCTCGCCAGCGTACGACCGGTCCCCGCGGTCCGCACAGTGGACGCACCGCCCGCAGAGCCGTCCCGGCACGGCACAATGGCCTGATGACCAGCAGTGTCCCCGCAAGCGCCCTCGACCCCGCCGTCGCCGCCCGCCTCAAGCGCAGCGCCGACGGTCTGCTTCCCGCCATCGCCCAGCAGTACGACACCGGTGAGGTGCTGATGCTCGGCTGGATGGACGACGAGGCGCTGCATCGCACCCTGACCACCGGCCGCTGCACCTACTGGTCCCGCAGCCGCCAGGAGTACTGGGTCAAGGGCGATACTTCCGGCCATGTCCAGCACGTCAAGTCCGTCGCCCTGGACTGCGACGCGGACGCCGTGCTCGTCAAGGTCGACCAGGTCGGGGCCGCCTGCCACACCGGGGACCGCACCTGCTTCGACGCCGACGTGCTCCCGCTCGTCGGCGAGTAGGGTCGGACGCCATGGATCTCGAGACGTTCCGCAAGCTGGCCGCCGACCGCCGCGTCATCCCCGTCACCCGCCGTCTCCTCGCGGACGGCGACACCCCCGTCGGGCTCTACCGCAAGCTGGCCGCCGAACGCTCCGGCACCTTCCTGCTGGAGTCGGCGGAGAACGGCCGCTCCTGGTCGCGGTACTCCTTCATCGGTGTACGCAGCGCGGGCACGCTCACCGAGCGCGAGGGCAGGGCGCACTGGCTCGGCACACCGCCCGTCGGCGTCCCCACGGACGGTGATCCGCTCGCCGCCCTGCGCGCCACCGTCGAGGCCCTGCACACACCGCACGACCCGGCCTCCGGACTGCCGCCCTTCACCGGCGGCATGGTCGGCTACCTCGGGTACGACATCGTGCGCCGGCTCGAGAAGATCGGCCCCGGCGAACGCGACGATCTGCGGCTGCCCGAGCTGACCATGCTGCTCACCTCGGACCTCGCCGTACTCGACCACTGGGACGGCACCGTCCTGCTGATCGCCAATGCGATCAACCACAACGACCTCGACACCGGTGTCGACGAGGCGCACGCGGACGCCGTCGCCCGCCTCGACGCGATGGAGGCCGACCTCGCCCGGCCACTGGCCTCCGCGCCCGCCGCGCTGCCGCCCTCCGAGCTGCCGGCCTTCTCCGCACTGTGGGGCGGCGAGGACTACCAGGACGCCGTCGAGGACATCAAGGAACGCATCCGGGCGGGCGAGGCCTTTCAGGTGGTGCCGTCCCAGCGGTTCGAAACCCCGTGCACGGCGAGCGCACTGGACGTCTACCGGGTGCTGCGGGCCACCAACCCGAGCCCGTACATGTACCTCTTCCGCTTCGACGGTTTCGATGTCGTCGGCTCCAGTCCCGAGGCGCTGGTCAAGGTCGAGGACGGGCACGCCATGCTCCACCCGATCGCCGGCACCCGGCCGCGCGGCGCCACCCCGCAGGAGGACCAGGCGCTCGCCGAGGAACTGCTCGCCGACCCCAAGGAGCGCGCCGAGCATCTGATGCTCGTCGACCTCGGCCGCAACGATCTGGGCCGGGTGTGCGAACCGGGCAGCGTCGAGGTCGTCGACTTCATGTCGATCGAGCGGTACTCGCACGTCATGCACATCGTCTCCACCGTCACCGGCAAGGTCGCCGACGGCCGTACGGCCTTCGACGTACTCACCGCCTGCTTCCCCGCGGGCACCCTCTCCGGCGCGCCCAAGCCCCGGGCGATGCAGATCATCGACGAGCTCGAGCCCTCGCGGCGCGGGCTCTACGGCGGCTGCGTCGGCTATCTGGACTTCGCGGGCGACTCCGACACCGCCATCGCCATCCGTACCGCGCTGCTGCGCGACGGCACGGCCCATGTGCAGGCCGGAGCGGGTGTGGTCGCCGACTCCGACCCGGTCGGCGAGGACACCGAATGCCGTAACAAGGCAGCCGCGGTGCTGCGTGCCGTCCACACCGCCAACCGCCTGAATGCCGGGCGGACCGGTAAGGGATAGTGGACGCGTGACTGCTGTACCCGTACCCCAGCCCCGCTCCGCGGCCGCCTCCGCCGGTGAGGGCAGCCGCCGCAGCCTGGCCGCCGCCCTTCTCCTCGGTGGCGTGGGCGCGACCGTTGTGCTCCTCGCCTCCGGCCAGATCTGGGCCGAGGGCACGGCAGCGGTCGGCGGCGGAAGCGTTTCGCTCGACGCCGACGGCGGCGATGTCACCGGTGTTCCCACCGCGCTGGCCATCGTCGGTCTCGCCGCACTCGTCGCCGTGTTCGCGGTCCGCAGCGGCGGCCGGATGCTTGTCTCCGCACTGCTCGCCCTGAGTGGCGCGGGCGCGGCCGTCGCCGCCACCCTCGGCGCGTCGGACAGCGACGCACTCGACGAGAAGGCCGCCCGGACCACCGGCGACGCCGCAGCCACCATCGACGCGCTCACCCATACGGCCTGGCCCTACGTGACCGCCGCCGGCGGTCTGCTGATCCTGCTCGCGGGCCTGCTCGCGCTGCGGTACGGCAAGCAGTGGCCCGCCATGTCCGGCCGCTACGAGCGTGACGGCAGCCCGCGGCCCCGCAAGACGGCCGTCGTCGACCCCGACCGGCCGGAGGACCTGTGGAAGGCTCTCGACCGGGGCGAGGACCCGACGCGCGAAGCGTGACCCCCTGATCACGCCGACGTCGGCGTACGGGACAATCAGTGGTGAGCGTCCGGCTCAGCACAGCGCACCAGCTCACGACAGAGCACCAGATACGAGGAGCATTCTCATGGCGGGCAGCAGCCACGGACACACCCCGGCCGCCTGGACCGGTGTCATCATCGCCTTCATCGGCTTCTGTGTCGCAGGCGTCTTCATGGTGGCGGACAACCCGGTCGGCTTCTGGGCGGGCATGGCCGTCATCCTCATCGGCGGTGCCCTCGGCGGTGCGATGAAGCTCGCCGGCCTCGGTACGCCGAACGAGCCGGACGCCGTGGTGCAGGCCAGGGCGAACGCCGCCCGCTCCGAGGCCGAGGCCGAGAGCGTCGCCTGACCCGGCTTTCCTGGAACTTGTCATCGGGCGCGGCCCGGCAGGGCCGGGCTGCGCCTTCACGTGCCGGCGGAGAGAATCACGGGGTGGACGCCATGCCTTCCTCCACCGACCCGGCCCAGGGGCCGGGCGGCCCGGCCTTCGAGCCGAGTGCGACGCACGAGTCCGCCGGTTCCCCGCAGGCGCTCGGCCACCCGGTTCCCCATGTCCCCGGCCCGGCCCGCGGGCCGCGGGCGGTTCCGTTCGCGCGGCGGATCGCCATGCCGATGGCGGCCATCGCCTCGGTCGCCGCGGCCTTCGCGTACGTCGGCACGGTCGATCCGAATGAGCCCGGCCACTACCCGGTCTGCCCGCTGCTGCGCTTCACCGGCATCTACTGCCCCGGCTGCGGCGGGCTGCGCAGCGCGCACGCGTTCATCCACGGCGATCTGGCCACCGCGCTCGGCTCCAACGCCGTCGCGGTCGTCGGCTACGGCATCTTCGCCGTGGTGTGGGTGATGTGGCTGATTCGCGCCGCTGGGGGCAGGCCCCTGCGGATCTCGCTCACGCCTGCCTGGTGGTGGTCCGCCGGCGGGGTTGTACTGATCTTCAGCGTGGTGCGGAACCTGCCGTTCGGCTCGGCGCTCGCTCCATGAGTTCCAGTCCGTGGGACAGCCGACGGCCGGATGTGAGCCCGGCGCCCTCCTGCGGATACCATCGACATGGCTGATCCTGAACCATCATCACCCTCCCGGAAGGGGGCCGCTCGCGTGAGTGTGCTCGACGAGATCATCGAAGGTGTGCGCGCCGACCTGGCAGAGCGGCAGGCGCGTGTCAGCCTCGAAGAGCTCAAGGAGCGCGCCGCCAAGGCACCCGCGGCCAAGGACGGCGTCGCCGCGCTGCGCGGCGAGGGCGTCAAGGTGATCTGCGAGGTCAAGCGCTCGAGCCCGTCCAAGGGCGCGCTCGCCGCGATCGCCGACCCCGCCGGACTCGCCGCGGACTACGAGGCGGGCGGCGCGGCCATCATCTCCGTGCTCACCGAAGAGCGCCGCTTCGGCGGATCGCTCGCCGACCTGGAAGCCGTCCGGGCCCGGGTCGACATCCCGGTGCTGCGCAAGGACTTCATCGTCACCGCGTACCAGCTGTGGGAGGCCCGTGCGTACGGAGCCGACCTGGTACTGCTGATCGTGGCCGCCCTGGAGCAGGAGGCCCTGGTCTCCCTGATCGAGCGGGCCGAGTCCATCGGTCTGACGCCGCTGGTCGAGGTGCACGACGAGGACGAGGTCGAGCGGGCCGTCGCGGCCGGTGCGAAGATCATCGGTGTCAACGCCCGCGATCTGAAGACGCTCAAGGTCGACCGGTCCACCTTCGAGCGGGTCGCCCCGGAGATCCCCGCGAGCATCGTCAAGATCGCCGAGTCGGGTGTGCGCGGTCCGCACGACCTGATCGCCTATGCCAACGACGGCGCCGACGCCGTACTCGTCGGTGAGTCCCTGGTGACCGGCCGTGATCCCAAGTCGGCGGTGGCCGACCTGGTCGCCGCGGGTGCCCACCCGGCGCTGCGGCACGGGCGGGACTGACCCGGCCATGACGCACCGTCGCCACTGCCTGCCGCCCCTGGGCTCGCGCCCGGGGGATCTCGGCATGCACGCGTCGACGGTCGGACAGCCCGCGACGGGAGCGCGCACCGCGGCCTGCGGCGCTGCCGGAGCCCCTCGTGACCCCTACGCCCGGCTCGCCCGCGGCTGCCGTCCACGCGGCTGCCGCGCGCCGGCCCGGCGGGTGCACGGACGGCGGGTCCGGTACGTGATCGGGGACGAGCCCGGCCAGGTCAACGGCATGCGATGGCGCCGGAGCGCGCGCGCCTAGGCCCTGCCTGGTTCTCCGAGCGGGTTGCGCCGAGTTCGGCACGGCCGGGCTCTGCCGCGGCGGCCTGTCGCCGTCGCGACGGTCCTTGCCCGGGCAGAGGCCGCCCTCGCGACAGGGCTGTCCGCATGATGAGACGGCTGCCGCGAGCACGGCCGAGGTGCTGGGCACCTTCGATCCGCCGCAGCGGCGGTCGTCCGGCACCGCGACCCGCACCGGTCGGCCGACCGCCGGTGGCGTGCGCGCACACACCGTGACCCCGTCAGACCTACACCCAGGGCACAACGCCCCTGCGAGGTTCGCATGACCAGCGAGTTCTTCATTCCCGACCCCGACGGTCACGTCCCGAGCGCCGAGGGCTACTTCGGCGCCTTCGGCGGCAAGTTCATCCCCGAGGCGCTCGTCGCCGCGGTCGATGAGGTCGCCGTGGAGTACGACAAGGCCAAGACCGACCCGGCTTTCGCCGCCGAGCTCAACGATCTGATGGTCCACTACACGGGCCGCCCGAGCGCGCTCACCGAGGTGCCTCGCTTCGCCGAGCACGCCGGGGGCGCGCGGATCTTCCTCAAGCGCGAGGATCTGAACCACACCGGCTCGCACAAGATCAACAACGTCCTTGGGCAGGCCCTGCTCACCAGGCGGATGGGCAAGACCCGGGTCATCGCGGAGACCGGCGCCGGCCAGCACGGCGTCGCCACCGCGACCGCCTGCGCCCTGTTCGGCCTCGAGTGCACCATCTACATGGGCGAGATCGACACCCAGCGCCAGGCCCTGAACGTGGCCCGGATGCGGATGCTCGGCGCCGAGGTCGTCGCGGTGAAGTCCGGGAGCCGCACCCTCAAGGACGCCATCAACGAGGCGTTCCGCGACTGGGTCGCCAATGTGGACCGCACCCACTACCTCTTCGGCACGGTCGCGGGCCCCCACCCCTTCCCCGCCATGGTGCGCGATTTCCACCGCGTCATCGGTGTGGAGGCACGGCGGCAGATCCTGGAGCGCGCCGGACGGCTGCCGGACGCGGCCGTCGCCTGCGTCGGCGGCGGATCGAACGCCATCGGACTGTTCCACGCCTTCATCCCCGACGCCGGTGTGCGTCTGATCGGGTGCGAGCCCGCCGGGCACGGCGTCGAGACCGGGGAGCACGCGGCCACCCTGACCGCGGGCGAGCCCGGCATCCTGCACGGCTCGCGCTCCTACGTGCTCCAGGACGAGGAGGGCCAGATCACCGAGCCGTACTCGATCTCGGCCGGGCTCGACTACCCGGGCATCGGGCCCGAGCACTCGTACCTCAAGGACATCGGGCGGGGCGAGTACCGCGCGGTCACCGACGACGCGGCGATGCAGGCCCTGCGGCTGCTGTCGCGCACCGAGGGCATCATCCCGGCCATCGAGTCCGCGCACGCGCTGGCGGGCGCGCTGGAGGTGGGCCGGGAGGTGGGCAAGAACGGGCTGATCCTGATCAATCTGTCCGGACGCGGCGACAAGGACATGGACACGGCGGCCCGCTACTTCGGGCTGTACGACACCGACGCCCAGGTCGAGGCCGATGCCTCCGCCGAGAACGGCGCCGCGGAGATCCAGGGGGACGCGAAGTGAGCGGGACCGTATCGATGACCGGCGGGAAGCGCCACCTGCTCAGCGACACCCTCGCGGCGGCGAGGGCGGAGAACCGGGCCGCACTCATCGCGTACCTCCCGGCCGGGTTCCCGACCGTCGACGGCGGTATCGAAGCGGTCAAGGCCGTCCTGGACGGCGGCGCCGACATCGTGGAGGTCGGACTGCCGCACAGCGACCCGGTCCTCGACGGCCCCGTCATCCAGACCGCCGACGACATCGCCCTGCGCGGCGGAGTCAGGATCGCCGACGTGCTGAGGACGGTCCGCGAGGCCCACGCGGCCAGCGGCAAGCCCGTCCTGGTGATGACGTACTGGAACCCGGTCGACCGCTACGGCGTCGAGCGGTTCACGGCCGAGCTGGCCGAGGCGGGCGGCGCCGGGTGCATCCTGCCCGACCTGCCGGTCGAGGAGGCCGGACTGTGGCGGGAGCACGCAGAGAAGCACGGTCTTGCCACCGTCTTCGTCGTCGCGCCCAGCAGCAAGGACGCCCGGCTGGCCACGATCACGGCGGCCGGTTCCGGCTTCGTCTACGCGGCGTCCCTGATGGGAGTGACCGGTACGCGTGAGTCGGTCGGCGAACAGGCCCAGGACCTGGTACGCCGCACCCGGGCCACCACCGACCTGCCGGTCTGTGTGGGACTGGGCGTGTCCAACGCCCGCCAGGCCGCCGAGGTCGCCTCCTTCGCGGACGGTGTGATCGTCGGGTCCGCCTTCGTCAAGCGGCTGCTCGACGCGCCCGACCAGGGTGCCGGTCTCGCGGCCGTACGGGAGCTGGCGGCCGATCTCGCCCGGGGCGTGCGCCGGGAGCAGTAGCTCAAACGGGTGGAAAGCGGACCGGGGAGGCGTGCTGCATGCCTCCCCGGTTCGTTTGCGGGACGTGAGCGAGAATCAGCAAGGACAGCGGAGCGCACGCGAGCGTCTCCGGCGGGAACGCGAGTTGGACAAGGCGCGCGACAAGCGCCGCCGGACCGTGATCGTGGCCGCCGCCGTGGTGGGCGTACTGGGTCTGGCCGCCGTGGTCGGCCTGATCGCCGCCAACGCCGGGAACGACTCGGGCGGCGGGTCCGACGAGGGCCCCCTCCTCGCGCCGGCCGGTGTGCAGGGCAAGGACCAGTTGGCGATCCCGGTCGGGGCCAAGGACGCGCCCTCGACCCTCACCGTGTGGGAGGACTTCCGCTGCCCCGCCTGCGCCGCGTTCGAGAACGGGCTGCGGGACACCCTCCATGAGCTGGAGCGGGACGGGAAGATCAAGATCGAGTACCACCTCGCCACGATCATCGACGGGAACCTGGGCGGCACCGGCTCGCTGCGCGCGGCGAACGCGGCGGCGTGCGCCCAGGACGTCGGCAAGTTCGTGCCGTACCACGACGTCCTCTACATGAACCAGCCGCCGGAGACGAACGACGCCTTCGCCGACAACCGCAAGCTCATCCAGCTCGCGGGCAAGGTGAAGGGTCTGGACACACCCGAGTTCCGCAGCTGTGTCGAGGAAGGCCGGCACGACGCCTGGGTGAAGAAGTCGAACGACGCCTTCATGAGCGCGGGCTTCGGTGGTACCCCGACCGTGCTGCTCAACGGCGAGGCGATCTTCCCGAAGAAGGGCGCCGAACAGATCTCCGTCGCCAATGTGCGCAAGTGGGTCGAAGAGGCGAACAAGGGCAAGAAGCCCGGCACCGAACGGCCTACTCCGAGCCCGGCTTCCGGGGCCGGTCGCAGCCCCGCCGCCTCCGCCTCCTGAACCGCTGCCCGTTATCCAGACGTTGCCGGGTGGGTTGCCGTACGGTCCACCCGGCAGGGTAGCGTCGGTCCTGCCATGGACCTTGCCTACATTCCCAGCCCGTCGACCGGAGTGATCCACCTCGGACCGCTCCCGCTGCGCGGCTATGCCTTCTGCATCATCATCGGCGTCTTCGTGGCCGTCTGGTACGGCAACAAGCGCTGGATCGCCCGGGGCGGCAAAGCCGGCACCGTGGCCGACATCGCCGTGTGGGCCGTGCCCTTCGGTCTGGTCGGCGGCCGGCTCTACCACGTGATCACCGACTACCAGCTGTACTTCAGCGAGGGTGAGAACTGGGTCGACGCCTTCAAGATCTGGGAGGGCGGCCTCGGTATCTGGGGCGCCATCGCCCTGGGCGCGGTCGGCGCCTGGATCGGCTGCCGCCGCCGGGGCATCCCGCTGCCGGCGTACGCGGACGCCATCGCGCCCGGCATCGCCTTCGCCCAGGCGATCGGCCGCTGGGGCAACTGGTTCAACCAGGAGCTGTACGGCAAACCGACCGATCTGCCCTGGGCCCTCAAGATCACCGAGGGCACGAACCGCGAGGCCGGTCTCTACCACCCGACGTTCCTGTACGAGTCCCTGTGGTGCATCGGCGTCGCGCTGCTGGTCATCTGGGCCGACCGGCGCTTCAAGCTGGGCCACGGCCGGGCGTTCGCGCTGTACGTCGCGGCCTACTGCGCCGGCCGCGGCTGGATCGAGTACATGCGGGTCGACGAGGCGCACCATGTGCTGGGCCTGCGGCTGAACGTGTGGACGTCGATCCTCGTCTTCGCGCTGGCGGTGGCGTACATCGTCATCTCGTCGCGGCTGCGTCCGGGGCGCGAGGAGGTCGTCGAGCCGGCGGCCGTGGATCTCGCGAAGCCGAAGGCGGCGGCTGACGGTGATGAGGCCGAGGCCGGAGACAAGGCCGATGCCGAGACCGGGAGCGAAGGTGCCGAGGACGACGCGGCAGCGGGCGCCGAGCCCGAGGCCGGGGATTCCGGGCACGTGGAGGGCAGGAACAAGGCCGCGGACGGCGCGGACGCGGACGCGGAGTCGGCCGGGAAGAGCTGACGCGCGGGCTGAGTGAAAAGACCGCCGGAACGAACCGTTCCGGCGGTCTTCGCCTTTCCTGACCACGTGGGGGCAGGAGCTCAGGACACCTCGCGCCGGGCGAGGGCGAGGGTGCGCTGCGCCGCGGCGACGATGGCGGCGTCGACGAAGCGGCCGTCCGGCAGGGCGAGCGCCCCCGCGTCGTCGGCGGCCGCCTTGACGATCTCCTCGGCCGCCTCGATCTCCTGCGGGGTCGGGCGGAACGCCCGCTCGATGACCGGGAGCTGGCGTGGATGGATGGCCGCGCGGCCGAGGAAGCCGATGGCACGGCCATGGGTGCAGGACTCGTAGAGGCCGTCGAGGTCGAGGATGTCCGGGAAGACCGACTGGGTCGGGGGCGTGAGTCCGGCGGCGCGGGCGGCGACGACGATACGGGTGCGCGGCCAGTCCAGTCCGGCGGCACCGCGTACGCCGAGGTCGGCGCGTAGATCGGCCTCGCCCAGGGCGATGCCGGACAGGGCCGGGTGGGCAGTGGCGATGGCATACGCGTGCTCGATGGCGAGCGCCGATTCGAGGAGCGCGTACAGGGGGATGCCCGGCGCCCGGGCCGCGATCTGCTGGATGTCGGTGGCGTATGCGACCTTGGGCAGACGCAACGCGCTCAGGCCCGGCAGTTCGGCGAGGGCCTCGATGTCATGGGGGGTGTTGATGCGGACATGGACCGGGAGTGGCTGGGGCGAGGACAGGAGTTCGGCCGTGGCGTCCAGGGCGTACTCCTTGCGGCCGAGGGCGACCGCGTCCTCCAGATCGACGATCACGACGTCGGCCTCGGAGACGAGCGCCTTGTGCACGACGTCGGGGCGGTCACCGGGGGCATACAGCAGGGTGAGGGGGAGGGTCATAGCGCGCCTCGGGTGCGGAGTGCGGTGATGTCGGCGGGGGTCAGGCCCAGTTCGGCGAGGACCTCGTCGGTGTCGGCGCCATGCGGGCGGCCCGCCCAGCGGATGGCGCCGGGGGTCTCGGAGAGCCGGAAGAGGACGTTCTGCATACGCAGCGGGCCGAGTTCGGGGTCGGGTACCTCGGTGATGGTGTCCAGCGCCTTGAACTGCGGGTCGTCCATGACATCGCGGACGTCGTAGACGGGTGCGATGGCCGCCTCGGCCTTCTCGAAGGCGGCCAACGCGTCCGTGCGGGTCTGGCGGGAGATCCAGCCGCCGACCGCCTCGTCGAGTACGTCGGCATGGTCGGCGCGTCCGCTGCCGGTGGCGAACCAGGGTTCGTCGGTCAGTTCGGGGCGGCCGACCAGATGCATGACCCGTTCGGCGATGGACTGGGCGGAGGTGGAGACGGCGAGCCAGCAGCCGTCGGCCGTGCGGTAGATGTTGCGCGGGGCGTTGTTGCGGGAGCGGTTTCCGGTGCGCGGCTGGACATAGCCGAGCTGGTCGTACCAGAGCGGCTGTGGTCCGAGCACAGCCAGGATCGGCTCGATGATCGCCATGTCGACGACCTGGCCGCGGCCGGTCGTGGCCCGGGCAGTGAGCGCGGTCATGACCGCGTAGGCGGTGGCGAGTGCGGCGACGGAGTCGGCGAGGCCGAACGGCGGCAGGGTGGGCGGGCCCTGGGGCTCGCCCGTGATGGCGGCGAAGCCGCTCATGGCCTCGGCGAGCGTGCCGAAGCCCGGGCGGTGGGAGTAGGGGCCGAACTGTCCGAAGGCGGTGACGCGGGTCAGTACGAGGCGGGGGTTGGCGCCGCTCAGCTCGTCCCAGCCGAGGCCCCATTTCTCCAGGGTGCCGGGCCGGAAGTTCTCGATGATCACATCGGCGGTCGCGGCCAGACGCAGCAGTGTCTCGCGGCCGCCGGGCGTGGACAGGTTGAGGGTGATGTTCCGCTTGTTGCGGCCGAGCACCTTCCACCACAGGCCGACGCCGTCCTTGGCGGGACCGTGCCCGCGGGAGGGGTCGGGTTTGGCGGGATGCTCGATCTTGATCACCTCGGCGCCGAAGTCGCCGAGCATGGTGGCGCACAGAGGGCCGGCGAAGAGGGTGGCGAGGTCCAGCACACGGAGGCCGTCGAGCGGCGGCGGGGTCATGAGGCGGCGTCGATCTCGGTGCGGTACGGCATGGACGAGGAGGCTCCGGGTCGTTGGACGGAGAGGGCGGCGGCCGCGGAGGCCCAGGCCAGGGCCTGCCGGACGGGTTTGCCCTCGCCGAGCGCGACGGCGAGGGTGCCGGCGAAGGTGTCACCGGCGGCGGTGGTGTCGACGGGGGTGACCCGCGGGGCGGGCACGGTGAAGGGGTCCGTGTCCCGGGCGGCGTACAGACAGCCGGCCGAGCCGAGCGTGATCACGACCTCGGGGACAAGCCGCAGCAGTTCCTCGGCGGCCCGGTGCGGATCCGTGACCGCGGTCAGGGCGGCGGCCTCGTGCTCGTTGGGGACCAACAGGTCGGTGACCGCGAGGAGTTCGGGCGGCAGGGGCTGGGCGGGGGAGGGGGTGAGGACGGTGCGCACCCCGTGCCTGCGGGCGGCTTCGGCACCGTCGAGCACGACGCTGAGGGGGAGTTCGAGCTGGAGGAGAAGGGTGTCGGCGGTGGCGATGAGGGCCTCTTCACCGGGGGCGAGGGCGGTGACGGTGCCGTTCGCTCCGGGGATCACGACGATGGAGTTGCCGCCCTCGTCGTCCACGACGATATGGGCCGTGCCGGAGGGGCCCTCGGCGGTGCGGAGCAGATCGGTGTCGACGCCGGACGAGACGAGCGTCTGCCGCAGCCGGGTGCCGAAGTCGTCCGCGCCGACCGCGCCGAGCATGGTGACGTCCCCTCCGGCACGGGCGGCGGCCACGGCCTGGTTGGCACCCTTGCCTCCGGGGACCGTACGGAACTCGCGCCCCGTGACGGTCTCTCCGCGCTTCGGCGCGTTCGCGACATAGGCGACGAGGTCCATGTTGGTGCTGCCGAGCACCACGATGCCGGTCATGGGCGAAGAGCCTCCTGGTGCGTGAGACGGGCGAGGGTGTCGAAGCCGATGCCGTCGAAACCGGCGACCGAGGTGGCGAGCCGGTTCTTCAGAGGGGCGGTCCAGCGGTCGGGCAGGGCGCCGGGGTGGCCGGCGAGCAGCCCGGCGAGGGAACCGGCCGTCGCCCCGTTGGAATCGGTGTCGAGCCCGCCGGAAACGGCACGGCAGACCGAGCCGCTGAAGTCGCCGTCGGCGTGGGTCAGGGCAGCGGCGAGCAGAGCGGCGTTGGGGACGGCATGGACCCAGTGACAGCTGCCGTACGCGGCGTGGATCCGGTCGACGGCGTCATCGAAGTCGGCCTCCTCGCAGGCCGCTTCGACGCCGAAGCGGACGGCGCGGGCGAGCCGGGAGCGGGGCGGGACGACGGACAGCCCGGCGGCGATGGACTCATGCACATCCGCGCCGCCGCCGGCCGCGCGGGCGATGGCTGCGGCGACGAACATCGCGGCGTACACGCCGTTCGCGGTGTGGGTCAGCGCCGCGTCCCGGTACGCCTGCGCGGCGGCCGCCACGGGGTCGCCGGGATTGGTCCAGCCGTGCACGTCGGCGCGGATGGCGGCGCCGATCCACTCCCGGAAGGGATTGCGGTGGGTGGCGGTGAGCGGGGGCTCGAGCCCGCCGAGGAGATTGCGGTAGGCGACGCGCTCGGCGGTGAACGTCCGTCCGGCCGGCAGCTCGTCCAGCCACAGCCGTGCCACGTCCTCGGTGGTGAACGCCCTGCCGTGGCGCTGGAGGAGGAGCAGGTTGAGGAGGGGATAGTTGAGGTCGTCGTCCTCGGGCATCCCGTCGATGTTCTCGGCGAGGGAGGTCGTGGCGCTGCGCCGGTTCCAGGGATGTGCGGCGGCGAGCTCCGGGGGCAGGCCCTTGGCGGTGAACCAGGTGGCCAGGGGCCAGTTGCCGGTGGCGCGGGCGAGGCCGCGGATGGCGTGGAGAGGGAGCTTCTCCACGGGCTTGCCGAGAAGACAGCCGACGGCGCGGCCCAGCCAGGCGGCATGCAGGGCGTTCTCCCCCACCGGCGTGGCGGGGCCGCGGCTTCCCGAATCCGGGGCCCCGGGGCCCCGTGGCCGCGGCGCAACGCGCGAGGGCGCAGGGTTCGGTGCGGGGCGCGGGGGCGCACCGGCCTGTGATGTGTGGGCGGGCTCCGGGGGCGGGTGGGGCCCGGCGCCTCGGGCCTGTGCTCCGCGGTGAGCCGGGGGTGGGGTCCGGGGTCCGTAATCTCCCGGCGCTCGCGGGGGTCCCGGGCTCGGTGCGGGGGGTGGGACTTCGGGACGCGAGGTGGTGCGGCAGGTCTCGAGGATGGCCGTCAGCCCCGTCGGCTCGTCCTCTGCCAACGGGGAAGGCAGCCCCGCCAGTTCGTCCAGGAGCTCCAGCGCCAGGGCCCGTAGCTCCGGTGGGGGCGGGGCCGGGGACGCGCCCGCGCCGGGCGGGGCGGGGGAGCCTCCCGCCCCCAGCCAGCGGGCGCGGATGCGCGACACGTCGCGGCCGTCCTCGTCCGCCTGACGCAGTTCATGGCCGATCAGGTCCTCGGGCTGGACCCAGGTGAGACGAAGGCTCATCGGGCGTCCGTCAGGAGGGCGAACGCCGCTTCGTGGGCGCGGCGGCGTTCCATGTCGCGGGTGAAGATCTCCCGGGTCACCGCCGACAGTTGGGCGGCCGGTTCGTGCAGGTCGACCCGGCTCGCCTCGGCGACCTGTTTGGCCCAGCCCTCCGGAACCGCCGCCGCCCCGTGCAGCGCGCCCGCGATCGCCCCCGCCATCGTGGCGATCGAGTCGCAGTCACGGCCGTAGTTGACCGACGACAGCACCGTGCCAGGGTAGTCGCCGTTGTTGACCAGGAGCATGCCCAGCGCGATGGGGAGCTCCTCGATCGAGTGCAGACGGGACGGGCGGCGCGCTCCGAGCGAGGGGGAGCGGTAGTCGGGGCCGACCGTGTCGAAGGGGGCGATCGCCGCCCGGAGCGGGACCAGCGCCGATTCGAAGTCCGTGTGGCGGGCGGCGGCTTCGGCCACGGACTCGATCGCCGCCTGGGTCCCGTCCTTGGCCACGGACAGGGCCGTGTCGACGATGGTCGTGGGGGTGGCGCCCGGCACGCACGCCGCCGCGACCGCCGCCGCGAGGACTCCGGCCGCCTCCCGCCCGTACGAGGACTGGTGCGCCCCCGCGATGTCGACGGCCTCGGCGTAGGCGGCGGTCGGATGCGCCGCGTTGACCAGGCCCACCGGGGCCATGTACATCGCCGCGCCGCAGTTGACGATGTTGCCCACGCCTGCCTCGCGCGGGTCGTGGTGCCCGTAGTGCAGCCGGCTGACGATCCACTTCTCGGCGAGGAAGATCCGTTGGAGCGGGAGCGCCTCGGCCTCGAGTTCCGGGATCCAGCGCGGGGTGGAGATCAGGTCGGGGACCAGGTGGTCGGCGACGGAGTACGCGTCGAGGTGGTCGCGGACGGACGTGTACACCCGGATCAGCGCGTGGGTCATCAGGGTGTCGTCCGTGATGTGCCCGTCGCCCTTGTGGTACGGGGCGATCGGCCGGGCCGTACGCCACTGGTCCCCGTGCCATGGGCCGACGATTCCGTGGACGCGGCCGCCGTGCCGTTCCACGATCTGTTGGGGGGTGTAGCCCTCTACGGGGCCGCCGAGCGCGTCACCGACGGCTGCTCCGACGAGGCTGCCCGTGATCCGGTCATCGAGTGCGAGCGTTTCGACTGTCGTCGTCGTCATGTCGGAATTGTCCACCAGGAGCGGTCAGTTCCGTGTGTGCGAGGAGCCCGGCGAGTTCCACGAGATCCGTACCGGCGAGACGGGGGAGCGCGCAGCCGGCGAGGGTGCGGCAGGCATCCCGCCAGGTGACGGGTACGCAGTTGCCGCCGCCGAGCGCGCCGGTGAGCGCTCCGGCCAGCGCGGGCGCGGAGTCGGCGACCCGGGAAAGACAAGCGGCCGCGGGCACGGCCTCCGCGACCCGGCCGCGTGCGGCGGTTGCGACGGCGAGGGCGACCGGGACGGTCTCGGCGGCGGCGATTCCGTAGCTGTAGACGTGGTCCACGATCTGGTGCTCGAGGAGGGGGACGAGTTCGAAGGCGCCGTTCGCGGCACGGGCGAGCTTGACCGCGTGGTGGGAGTTGCGGCCGATCTCGCTGGCCTCGGGGAGCTCGGCGAGAGCCGCGTCGACGGCGTCGTCGACGCACGCGCCGCCGAGCGCGGCTGCCACGGCGGCGGCCATGGCGCGGGCGCCGTGGACCCCGTCCCCGTCCTGGGTGTAGCGGGCGTCGAACTCCGCGAGTACCGCGGCCGCGGCCGGGTCCCCGGCATGGACGACGGCCAGTACCACGGCGCGTACGCAGGCGGCGTCGTCGAAGTAGTGGGGGTTGTCGTGACCGGTGGCGGGCGGCCGCAGCCCGGTGGCGAGATTGCCGAGTCCGGCGCGTACGGAGATACGGGCGCGCAGGGGCAGTACGGCGGATTCGACCTCGGGGGCGGCCTCGGCGGCCGCGGCGACCTGGGCGGCCAGGGAGTTCCATGCGAGGTCGATGGCGGAGCGCATACGTCGGCCGGGGGGCAGACCGCGGAAGTGCTCGCCCGCCGCGGTGAGCACGGTCCGGGCGGCGAACGCGGCCCACTCGGCGTCGTCGGAGGGACCGAGGCGCAACGGCTCGGGGGGCTGATTGAGAGCGATGGGGACAGGCAGGGTCGTCGTGGCGTTCTGCTCGGCGAAGGTGTCGAGCTCGCGGGTCAGTCGCCGGGTCCACTCGGGCATCCGGGCAGCGCGGTGCCGGGCCGCGGGCCAGCCGGCGGCGTCCCCGGCGGCCAGCCCGAGGAGGAGGCCCTCGATACGGGCGCGGCGGGTGACGGGGGCGGGGTGGGCGGGTGAGGGAGCCACGCCCCGTACGAGGGTCACGACCGGGACGGGGGAGAGGGTGCGGTCCGTCCCGGGCGGGCAGGGGTGCGCCCGCTGTGTGTCCGGGCGGGCCGGCCGCAGGCGGGGAAGATCCCCCACGGCGCGCTCTCCCAGGGCTTCGCCCGGGAGGTACCCCCATCCCGAGACGGGTGGCCGGCCCTCCCCGCCGGGGGTTTCGACGAGTGCTTCGTACGTGTGCGGGGGGTGTTCCCTGGTTTCCTGGGGACCTTCGTGCCGGTGCGGGCGGTGCTCCTGGGGCTCTCGCGGCGCTTCGCACGGGTCGGGGTCCGGGCCCATGCCGCCCCGAGAGGGGGCCGGGGCCCCTGAGGGCGTCTCGTCCGGGCACGTGGCGGGCAGCGGCGGCGTGCCCGGGGAGTCCAGGGGGCGTGGCGTCATGACAGGGCCTCGGGGTCGTCGTCCGGGGTGAGCAGGTCCGCGATGTCCAGGACGTGGTGGCCCCGCATGGAGGGGAGGCAGCTGCCCCGTACGGGGCCGATAGCGGCCGCCCAGTCCTCCGGGATCGCGCAGGCTCCGGACATCGCACCGGCCAGCGCGCCCGCGACCGCCGCCGTCGTGTCGGCGTCGCGGCCCATGTTGACCGCGGTGAGCACGGAGGTACGGAAGTCTCCCCGCGCCGCCGCGAACGCACCGAACGCGAGCCCCACCGCCTCGGGCGCGAGGTCGGTCCACGGGTAGCCGCCGATGACCACGGTGGAGCGCACGGTCCGTTCGCGGGTGAGGGGGTCGGGATCGGTGCAGCCCGCCGCGACGATCGCGCGGCGCATGGAGCGGGCGGTCCAGGAGTCCATGGGGACGACGGACAGCGCCGCGCCGATCACCCCGGCCGGGCCCGCGCCCGCCATCGCGGCGGCCACTCCCGCGGCCACGGCCTGGCCGCCGTAGATGCCTTCGCCGTCGTGGCTGACGCAGCCGTCGATGGCGACCAGCCGGGCCGCCTCCGCGGGGCGGCCGGCCGCGAAGACGCCGAAGGGTGCGGCCCGCATGGCCAGGCCGTCGCTCCAGGCGTGGCGGTGCTGGGCCGAGATCGGGGCGGCGAGGCCCCTGCGGAGGTTCTCCAGTGTGCCGCGTTCGCTGAACCCCGCTCCCCGGAACGGCCCTTCGTCGAGATCCGCGATCCACTCGTGCCACGCCGCCTCGACGTGTGCGACGGTCAGCGCCGATCCGTGTCTGGCGAGCAGCAGCCCGGAGAAGATCGCGTACTCCGTGTCGTCGGTTCCTGCCGGGTCGTCGCTCACGAAGCCTTCGATACGGCCCCACCGGCGGCGGATCTCCGACGGCCGCATGTTCTCCGCGGGCGCCCCGAGCGCATCACCGACGGCCAGCCCCAGCAGCGCGCCGCGGGCCCGTTCCCTCAGGGCGGCCGATTCGGAAGGGTCGGGATCGCATGCGGTCAACTCCAACGCGTCACCCCTTTCGCGAGCGGTGAGCCTGTTCCTGGATCTGTGCCACGTGCGTCGCGCCGCGAGCCGGAGGAAACGTTTCTTCACCCGCCTGACTCCAAGTAAGTAAAGCCTGCCTTGCTAGCGCGCCCCTTACATCGCGCGTACTTTCGAGGGTGTTGGAGGGGGCGGGGCAGGTGAGCCCGTCGCTGGAGAAGGGGAGAGCTGTGTCCATCATCGAAACCGAGGCCACGCTTCACGAGGCGCACCGTGACAACCACACCCACCGTGATGTCAACGGAGGCTGGCTGCGTCCGGCGGTGTTCGGGGCGATGGACGGACTCGTCTCCAACCTGGCCCTGATGACCGGTGTCGCGGGCGGTGCCGGCTCCCAGCAGACCATCGTCATCACGGGGTTGGCCGGACTGGCCGCGGGCGCGTTCTCGATGGCTGCCGGCGAATACACCTCCGTCGCCTCCCAGCGTGAGCTCGTCCAGGCCGAACTGGACGTCGAACGGGCTCAGTTGCTGAGGCACCCGGTGGACGAGATGGAGGAGCTGGCCGCGCTGTACGTGGCGCGCGGAGTCGAACCGCCGCTCGCCCGGGAAGTGGCGATGCAGCTCTCCAGGGACCCCGAGCAGGCGCTGGAGATCCATGCCCGGGAGGAGCTCGGCATCGACCCCGACGATCTGCCGTCGCCGGCCGTCGCGGCGGTCTCGTCATTCGGCTCGTTCGCCGTGGGCGCGCTGCTTCCGGTGCTGCCGTACCTGCTCGGCGCGAGCATGCTGTGGCCGGCGGTGCTGCTCGCTCTGATCGGGCTGTTCGCCTGTGGCGCGCTGGTGGCCCGGGTGACGGCGCGCAGCTGGTGGTTCAGCGGGCTGCGGCAGCTGCTCCTGGGCGGGGCGGCGGCGGCGTTCACGTACGGCCTGGGCATGCTCATCGGCGCGGCGGTCTGAAGGCCGGGGCGGCCACACCGCCCCCGCCGCACCGCACCCCCACCGCCGCACCGGTCCCCTTCTTCCCGGGGTCGGTGCGCTGGCGTTATGAGGCCGCGTCCCGCACCCTGTGACGGACGCCCCCTCCGCACAGCGGTCGCGGGGTGAGACACTATGCAAGGCACAACATAAGTAGCCGTTACCCGGCGGTTTCGATTCCTTAATCACCGGGCATGAGCCGTAGACGCTGTAGGCAACGTGGCCTGCTCTGCGACGGTCGTCCGGATATCGATCTGTCCGGTGATGACCCACCTTCACCGTTATGCGCGGTGTCCGCATGTTGGAACGGACTATCCACTTTCCGAGAAGCACTCCATCATGTAACCTGCACGAAATTTCGCAGAGGGCCAACGTCGTCCCTCGGCAATGCACATGCCACGACGACGACGGGAGAGCCAATGCGTTCCGACGCCTGGTCGCCCATGGACGGTCGCCCCGCTCCGCAGGGGATGTACGACCCCCGTAACGAACACGACGCCTGCGGTGTCGGGTTCGTGGCCACCCTCACCGGTGTTGCCAGCCATGAGCTGGTCGAGCAGGCGCTGACCGTACTGCGCAATCTGGAGCACCGCGGCGCCACCGGCTCCGAGCCCGACTCCGGCGACGGCGCGGGCATCCTGCTCCAGGTCCCGGACGCGTTCCTCCGCGAGGTCACCGCATTCGAGCTCCCCGCGGCCGGCTCGTACGCCGTCGGTATCGCCTTCCTCCCGGCCGAGGAGGACGACGCGACGGCCGCCGCCGTCTCACGGATCGAGACGATCGCCGGCGAGGAGGGCCTGAACGTCCTCGGCTGGCGTGAGGTCCCCGTCACCCCCGACCTGCTCGGCAACGGCGCGCGCAGCACCATGCCCGCCTTCCGCCAGCTCTTCGTCGCCGACGGCGAGAGCACGGGCATCGCGCTGGACCGCAAGGCCTTCGTGCTGCGCAAGCGCGCCGAGCGCGAGGCCGGCGTGTACTTCCCGTCGCTCTCCGCCCGCACCATCGTCTACAAGGGCATGCTGACCACCGGCCAGCTGGAGCCCTTCTTCCCGGACCTGTCCGACCGCCGCTGCGCCACCGCAGTCGCGCTGGTCCACTCGCGGTTCTCCACGAACACGTTCCCGAGCTGGCCGCTGGCCCACCCGTACCGCTTCGTCGCGCACAACGGCGAGATCAACACGGTCAAGGGCAACCGCAACTGGATGCGCGCCCGTGAGTCGCAGCTCGTCTCCGACCTCTTCGGCGGCGAGACGCTGGACCGGATCTTCCCGGTCTGTACGCCGGACGCCTCGGACTCCGCCTCCTTCGACGAGGTCCTGGAGCTGCTCCACCTCGGCGGTCGTTCCCTGCCGCACTCGGTCCTGATGATGGTCCCCGAGGCGTGGGAGAACCACGACTCCATGGACCCGGCCCGGCGCGCCTTCTACCAGTACCACTCCACGCTGATGGAGCCCTGGGACGGCCCGGCCTGTGTCACCTTCACCGACGGCACCCAGGTCGGCGCGGTCCTCGACCGCAACGGTCTGCGCCCCGGTCGCTACTGGGTCACCGACGACGGCCTGGTCGTCCTCTCCTCCGAGGTCGGTGTCCTCGACATCGACCCCGCGAAGGTCGTCCGCAAGGGCCGTCTGCAGCCGGGCAGGATGTTCCTCGTCGACACCGCCGAGCACCGCATCATCGAGGACGACGAGATCAAGTCCGCCCTCGCCGCCGAGAACCCGTACCAGGACTGGCTGGAGACCGGTGAGATCGAGCTCGAGGACCTTCCCGAGCGCGAGCACATCGTCCACACCCACGCCTCGGTCACCCGCCGCCAGCAGACCTTCGGCTACACCGAGGAGGAGCTGCGCGTCATCCTCGCGCCGATGGCCCGCACCGGCGGCGAGCCGCTCGGCTCCATGGGCACGGACTCCCCGATCGCGGCCCTCTCCGAGCGCCCCCGGCTGCTGTTCGACTACTTCACCCAGCTGTTCGCGCAGGTCACCAACCCGCCGCTGGACGCCATCCGCGAGGAGCTCGTCACCTCGCTGCTCTCCTCGCTGGGCCCCCAGGGCAACCTGCTGGAGCCGACCGCGGCCTCGTGCCGCAGCGTCACGCTGCCCTTCCCGGTGATCGACAACGACGAGCTGGCCAAGCTCATCCACATCAACGCCGACGGCGACATGCCCGGCATGACCGCCGCGACGCTCTCCGGCCTCTACCGCGTCAGCGGCGGCGGCGACGCCCTCGCGGCCCGTCTCGAGGCGATCTGCGCCGAGGCCGACGCCGCCATCGAGGACGGCGCCCGCCTCATCGTGCTCTCCGACCGGCACTCGGACGCCGAGCACGCGCCCATCCCGTCGCTGCTGCTCACCTCCGCCGTGCACCACCACCTCATCCGCACCAAGCAGCGCACCCAGGTGGGCCTGCTGGTCGAGGCCGGCGACGTCCGCGAAGTGCACCATGTCGCGCTGCTGATCGGCTACGGCGCGGCCGCCGTCAACCCGTACCTGGCGATGGAGTCGGTCGAGGACCTGGTCCGCGCCGGCACCTTCATCGAGGGCCTCGAGCCCGAGCAGGCCATCCGCAACCTGATCTACGCGCTCGGCAAGGGCGTCCTGAAGGTCATGTCCAAGATGGGCATCTCCACGGTCGCCTCCTACCGCGGCGCCCAGGTCTTCGAGGCCGTCGGCCTCGACGAGGCATTCGTCGAGAAGTACTTCAACGGCACCGCCACCAAGATCGGTGGCGCCGGCCTCGAGATCGTGGCCAAGGAGGTCGCCGCCCGGCACGCCAAGGCCTACCCGGCCTCCGGCATCCCGTCGGCGCACCGCGCGCTGGACATCGGCGGTGAGTACCAGTGGCGCCGCGAGGGCGAGCCGCACCTGTTCGACCCCGAGACGGTCTTCCGGCTGCAGCACGCCACCCGCAGCCGCCGCTACGACGTCTTCAAGAAGTACACGGACCGGGTGAACGAGCAGTCCGAGCGGCTGATGACGCTGCGCGGCCTGTTCGGCTTCAACTCCGGGCGCGAGCCGATCTCCGTCGACGAGGTCGAGCCGGTCTCCGAGATCGTCAAGCGTTTCTCCACCGGCGCCATGTCGTACGGCTCCATCTCCAAGGAGGCGCACGAGACCCTCGCCATCGCCATGAACCAGCTGGGCGGCAAGTCCAACACCGGTGAGGGCGGCGAGGACCCGGAGCGGCTCTACGACCCCGAGCGCCGTTCCTCCATCAAGCAGGTCGCCTCCGGCCGCTTCGGTGTGACGAGCGAGTACCTGGTCAACGCGGACGACATCCAGATCAAGATGGCGCAGGGCGCCAAGCCCGGCGAGGGCGGCCAGCTGCCCGGCCACAAGGTCTACCCATGGGTCGCCAAGACCCGGCACTCCACCCCGGGTGTCGGTCTGATCTCCCCGCCGCCGCACCACGACATCTACTCCATCGAGGACCTGGCTCAGCTGATCCACGACCTCAAGAACGCCAACCCGGCCGCGCGTATCCACGTGAAGCTGGTCTCCGAGGTCGGTGTCGGCACCGTTGCCGCGGGTGTCTCCAAGGCACACGCGGACGTCGTCCTCATCTCCGGCCACGACGGCGGCACCGGCGCCTCGCCGCTCACCTCGCTCAAGCACGCGGGCGGCCCCTGGGAGCTGGGTCTCGCCGAGACCCAGCAGACGCTGCTGCTCAACGGCCTGCGCGACCGCATCGTCGTGCAGACCGACGGCCAGCTGAAGACCGGCCGCGATGTCGTCATCGCCGCGCTGCTCGGCGCCGAGGAGTTCGGTTTCGCGACCGCGCCGCTCGTCGTCTCCGGCTGCGTCATGATGCGCGTCTGCCACCTGGACACCTGCCCGGTCGGTATCGCCACGCAGAACCCGGTGCTGCGCGAGCGGTTCACCGGCAAGGCCGAGTTCGTCGTCAACTTCTTCGAGTTCATCGCCGAGGAGGTCCGCGAGATCCTCGCCGAGCTGGGCTTCCGCAGCGTCGAGGAGGCCGTCGGACACGCCGAGCTGCTGGACACCGCGCGGGCTGTGAAGCACTGGAAGGCGCAGGGCCTCGACCTCGAGCCGCTGTTCTACGTGCCCGAGCTGCCCGACGGCGCGGTGCGCCACCGGATCGTCGAGCAGGACCACGGCCTGGAGAAGGCCCTCGACAACGAGCTGATCGAGCTCGCGGCCGAGGCGCTGAACGCGGCCACCGCCGAGGATGCCCAGCCGGTCCGCGGACAGGTCGCCATCCGCAACATCAACCGTACGGTCGGCACCATGCTCGGCCATGAGGTGACCAAGCGGTTCGGCGGTGCGGGGCTGTCCGACGACACCATCGACATCACCTTCACCGGCTCGGCCGGCCAGTCCTTCGGTGCGTTCGTACCGCGCGGCGTCACACTGCGCCTGGAGGGCGACGCCAACGACTACGTAGGCAAGGGCCTGTCCGGCGGCCGGGTGATCGTCCGCCCGGACCGGGGCGCCGACCACCTCGCCGAGTACTCGACCATCGCGGGCAACACCATCGCCTACGGCGCGACCGGCGGCGAACTGTTCCTGAGGGGCCGTACCGGTGAGCGGTTCTGCGTCCGCAACTCCGGTGCCACGGTCGTCTCGGAGGGCGTGGGCGACCACGGCTGCGAGTACATGACCGGCGGCCACGCGGTGGTGCTCGGCGAGACCGGACGCAACTTCGCGGCCGGTATGTCTGGCGGTGTCGCCTACGTCGTCGACCTCGACCGGGACAACGTCAACTCCGGCAACCTGGAGGCGATCGAGACCCTGTCCGACGCCGACAAGCAGTGGCTGCACGATGTCGTGCGCCGCCACCAGGAGGAGACCGGATCGACGGTCGCCGCGACGCTCCTCGCCGACTGGTCCGTGAACGTGGACCGCTTCAGCAAGATCATCCCGACCACGTACAAGGCAGTGCTCGCCGCCAAGGACGCCGCTGAGCTCGCCGGTCTCTCCGAGCAGGAGACCACCGAGAAGATGATGGAGGCGGCGATCAATGGCTGACCCCAAGGGCTTCCTGACCACCGGGCGCGAAGTCGCCCAGACCCGCCCCGTGGGCGAGCGCGTCAAGGACTGGAACGAGGTCTACGTCCCCGGCTCCCTGCTGCCGATCATCAGCAAGCAGGCCGGGCGCTGCATGGACTGCGGTATCCCGTTCTGCCACAACGGCTGTCCGCTGGGGAACCTGATCCCCGAGTGGAACGACTACGCCTACCGCGAGGACTGGTCGGCCGCTTCCGAGCGGCTGCACGCCACCAACAACTTCCCGGAGTTCACCGGGCGGCTGTGCCCCGCGCCGTGCGAGTCCGCGTGCGTCCTCGGCATCAACCAGCCGGCCGTCACCATCAAGAACGTCGAAGTCTCCATCATCGACAAGGCGTGGGAGACCGGTGACGTCACCCCGCAGCCGCCGGAGCGGCTGTCCGGCAAGACCGTCGCGGTCATCGGCTCGGGCCCTGCGGGCCTGGCCGCCGCCCAGCAGCTGACCCGGGCCGGCCACACGGTCGCCGTGTACGAGCGGGCCGACCGCATCGGCGGGCTGCTGCGGTACGGCATCCCCGAGTTCAAGATGGAGAAGGTGCACATCAACCGGCGCATCGAGCAGATGCGCGCAGAGGGCACCAAGTTCCGTACCGAGGTGGAGATCGGGCGCGACATCGACGCCGCGAAGCTGCGCCGGCGCTACGACGCGGTGGTCATCGCGGCGGGCGCCACGGTCTCCCGTGACCTTCCGGTCCCGGGCCGTGAGCTGAACGGCATCCACTTCGCGATGGAGTACCTGCCGCTCTCCAACAAGGTCGTCGAAGGCGACTTCGTGGCCCCGCCGATCACCGCCGAGGGCAAGCACGTCGTCGTCATCGGCGGCGGCGACACCGGCGCGGACTGCGTGGGCACCGCCCACCGCCAGGGCGCGGCCTCGGTCACGCAGCTGGAGATCATGCCGCGGCCGGGCGAGGAGCGGAACACCAACCAGCCGTGGCCGACGTTCCCGATGCTCTACAAGGTCACCTCGGCGCACGAGGAGGGGGGCGAGCGGGTCTACTCCGTCTCCACCACCCACTTCGAGGGCGACGAGGACGGCAACGTCCAGGCGCTGCACCTCGTCGAGGTGGAGTTCAAGGACGGCAAGCTGGAGCAGAAGGCGGGCACCGAGCGCAGGATCCCCGCGCAGCTGGTCACGCTGGCGATGGGCTTCACCGGCACGGACCAGGAGAACGGTCTGGTCCAGCAGTTCGGCCTGGCGCTCGACGACCGCGGCAACGTGGCGCGGGACGCGGACTTCGCCACCAACGTGGACGGCGTGTTCGTGGCCGGTGACGCGGGCCGCGGCCAGTCGCTGATCGTCTGGGCGATCGCCGAGGGCCGCTCGGCGGCGCGCGGCGTGGACCGCTATCTGACGGGCGCGAGCGCGCTCCCGGCTCCCATCCGCCCGACGGACCGTGCGCTGACGGTCTGATCTCCCCAGTTCGTCCCGTACAACGTCGTACGGGCTGGGTCTTCCGGGACTGTGACACAAGCGGCTTGGCCGCGAGTCCCCGGACCCCGGCGTCGCGGCGCCTGCCCTGTCCCCGACCGGACACCGGGTGGGCGCCGCGGTGCGTTCTCCGCGGGCGTCGCGGACCATGTGGGGCGACGCCCCGGCGTCCCAGGGGCGCCCGCGCTGCCCGGGGGCCGCAGGCCGCAGGCCCCGCTGCCGATGGGAGCTGCCGCCGGGCAGCCGGGCCAGGCACCGGGAAAGGTCACGCGATACGCCACTTCCCCCAGGTCGCCCGACTGGGCGGGGTGTGTCGTCGGCACCCCCGCTGTTGCCTCGATCCGCGTGAGGGCAAGGCGATTGGGAGTCGAGGGAGCCCGAGAGGCTCGAGGGATATCCTCGGTGTTCCCGCCCACCGCCCGATGAACGGAGCCCTGCGTGGCCACTGCCAGCATCCCCGGACCGGCCATCAGCCTCCGCAAGGTCGAGGAGCGGGCACCCGCCCTGGTCAGCCTCTACAAGACCGCCGGCGTCAGTCTTCACCGGCACGGTCTGCACGGGCAGCGCGCCGCCGTCTATCTGGTGCTGGACTACTCGGGCTCCATGAAGGACTACTACAAGGACGGCAGCGTCCAGGCGCTGGCCGACCGGGTGCTGGGCCTCTCCGCCCATCTCGACGACGACGGATCGGTGCCGGTCGTCTTCTTCTCCACCGACATCGACGCCGTCACGGACATCGCCCTGGACAACCACGGTGGCCGCGTCGACGAGATCGTCGCGGGTCTCGGCCACATGGGCAGGACCAGCTACCACCTGGCCATGGACGCCGTCATCGACCACTACCTCGACAGCGGATCCACCGCGCCCGCCCTCGTGGTCTTCCAGACGGACGGCGGCCCGATCAGCAAGCACGCCGCCGAGCGCTATCTGTGCAAGGCGGCCCGTCTGCCGCTGTTCTGGCAGTTCATCGGATTCGGCAGCAAGCGCAGTTCTCAGTTCGACTTCCTCCACAAGCTCGACGAGCTGGCGGTCCCTGCCAAGCGGCCCGTCGACAACGCCGGCTTCTTCCACGCCGGACAGGACCCGCGCCAGGTCCCGGACGCGGAGCTGTACGAGCGGCTGGTCGGCGAGTTCCCCCAGTGGCTTGCGGCGGCCCGCGCCCAGGGCATCGTGCGATGAGGATCCTGCGGACGGCCGGCCGCGGCGCCGTGCCGTGGAAGAACGGCGGCGGGGTGACACGGGAGATCGCCGTATCGCCCGAGGGCGCGTCGATGGACGCCTTCGACTGGCGGATCAGTCTCGCGGACGTCGGCGCGGACGGCCCGTTCTCCGCCTTCCCGGGCGTGGACCGCATCCTGACCGTGGCCGAAGGTGCGGGCATGGAGCTCACGGTCGGCCCGCAGCGCCGGCTCATCGACGAGCGCTTGCGCCCCTACGAGTTCCCGGGCGACCTCGCCACCGAGGGCCGGCTGCTCGAAGGCCCGGTCGTCAACTTCAACGTCATGTACCGCAGAGGCCGTACGGCGGCCGCCACCTCGGTGGTACGGGGCCGGCTCCCGCTTCTCGTCCCGCCGGGCTCGGTCGTCGTGGTCGTGGCACTGGACGGGAACGCGGTGATCGAGGAGGGCGAGCGCCTGACGCTCGGGCAGTACGACGCGGCGGTCCTGGACCGGCCGTCCGGGGTGTTGCGTACGGAGGGGCACGCGGCGGTGGTCATGCTCCGCGGGCCGGCGTGAGCGCCACCGCGCTACCGGCCCGGTGCCGCTCGGTTTCCGGTCGGGCCTTCGGGAACCAGTAGTGGTGGACCGGGAGGATCGATCGGTCGTCACGCCCGGCAGACCACGCCCGGGGCGTGGGAGCATCCGTCACGTCGCAGGGCTGCTGCCGTCCGTGTCTGCTCACGGGCGGTGCCCCGACCTGCCCGCTCAGTGGAGCACCAGGCAGAAGGGGTGGCCCGACGGATCCGCGTGCACGCTCCAGGGCCGGCCGGCGTCACCGGGGGACAGCAGCGTCGCGCCCGGGGCGGCCACCTGGCGGCCGGTGTGGTCCAGGTCGGGGACGGCGAAGTCCAGATGGAACTGCGCAGGGCGGGCCGGGTCCCGCCACCGCGGCGGTCGGTGGCCGGCCACGCGCTGGAAGGCCAGTACCTGGCCACCGGGCGCGTGCAGGGTCGCCCAGTCGTCGCCGACGGTCCAGCGGCGGTCCGGGCGGTCGACCTCGCCGCCGAGCAGCGCCTGGTAGAAGCGGGCCAGGGACGGGGGGTCGGGGCAGTCGAGGACCGTGCACCGGAGTTCGGCGATCATGTCGCGGACGATACCCAGGACACGTGCCTAACACGACAGAGGTTGTCGGGTATCCACGGTTCCATGGGGACATGACTTCCAGTTGGGCAGACTTTCAGGCCGCGTCACCGGACTACGCCGCGATCGTGCAGCAGCGCTTCGAGAAGCACAGGCACCATGTCCTCGCGACGCTTCGCAGGGACGGATCGCCGCGGGTGACCGGCCTGGAGGTGAACTTCCGGTCCGGCGAACTGTGGCTCGGCATGATGCCGAACTCCCGTAAGGCGCAGGACCTGCGCCGCGACCCGAGGTTCGCCCTGCAGGCGAACCCCGGCAGCGGCACGTCCATGGACGGTGGGGACGTCCGCGTCGCCGGGCGGGCGGTCGAGGTGACCGATCCGCCGACGAAAGCCCGTTTCGCGCGGGACGTGGGCGAACCGCAGCCGTTCCATCTCTTCCGGGTGGAGCTCACCGAGGTGGTGCGGACCACGGTCGACGGCGACGACCTCGTCGTCCAGATCTGGCGGCCGGGCGAGCCGCTGCGGGTGGTGCGGCGCGGCAACGACGACAGCCCGCCGCGCAGCGACGACGCAGGGGAGTGACGACCGAGGGTGGTCAGGGGCGGGTCAGGCCAGTACGGCGGCCCGGCACTGCGCGGGCGTGCCCCACGCGTCGCGCAACGGCCGGGCCTTGCGCAGCCACAGTGACAGATCGAGCTCCTCGGTGTAGCCGACGGCTCCGTGCAACTGCAGGGCGGTGCGGGCGGCGGCGTACGCGGCCTCGCCCGCCGCCACCTTCGCGGCGGCGATGTCGGCCGTGTCCATGGAGAGCGCGGCCGCGTACACCAGGGGCCGGGCGAACTCGAGACCGATCAACGTGTCCGCGAGCCGGTGCTTGACCGCCTGGAAGGACCCGATGGCGGTGCCGAACTGGGTGCGCCGGCGTACGTACGCGACGGTGCGGTCCAGCAGCGCGAGCCCGACACCTAGCGCCTGCGCCGCCGTGGCGAGCCGCGCCCAGTCGCCGGCCCGCCCGGCCGCGGCCGCCACCTCGGGCCCGGCGGCCAGCACCTCGCCCCCCGGCAGCGGCACGGCCGTCCGCCGCACGGGGTCGGCCGATGTCCGCACCTGCCCGTGCCCCGGGGCGAGCCGCAGCTCGGGCGCGGCCCGGGGAGCCGCGTGCGCCGTACGACCGGCCCGGACGTCGCCGTCGTCACGGTCGGCGCCGCCGTCGCCTGGCTCGGCCGAGGGGCCGGGGTCCGCCACGACCAGGACGCAGTCCGCCAGGTCCGCGTCCAGGGCGTACGGCCCCGAGCCGGGCAGCCGTACCGTGGCCGACAGCTCGCCCGCCGCGATGCCCGGCAGCAGCCGCCCGGCCAGGGCGGCGTCGCGCACCTGTGTGAGCAGCACCGTCGCGGCGACCGTCTCCACCACCGGGCCCGGTACCGCATGGCGGCCCAGTTCCACGAAGGCGACGACGAGTTCGACCGGCAGGGCGCCCAGTCCCTCGTACGCCTCCGGCACCGTCAGCGCGAACACCCCGGCCTCGGCGAGGCGGCCCCAGATCACCCTCCCCGGCGCGGGGTCCCCCGCGGCCCAGGCGCGCGCGGCGGACGGTGTGCCGGCCGCGGTCAGCATCCTGTCCAGTGAGTGGGCGAAGGCCTGCTGTTCACCGGTGAGTACGAAGCGCATCAGCGGCGGCCCTTCGGCAGGCCGAGCAGACGCTCGGCGATGATGTCACGCTGGATCTCGTTCGTACCGGCGTAGATCGGTCCCGCGAGCGAGAAGACGTACCCCTGCGACCATGGGCCGTCCGCCGACTCGCCCTCCGCGCCCAGCAGATCGAGTGCCGTCTCGTGCAGGGCGATGTCGTACTCGGACCAGAAGACCTTGTTCAGGCTCGACCGGGCGCCGCTGCCCTCGCCCGCCGCGGACCGGGTGGCCTCGGCCCAGGTGAACAGCTGGTACGCCCGGGCGCCGATGACGGAGTCCGCGACCCGGTCCCGCAGCGCCGTGTCCGCGGGGTCGGCCGAGGCACGCCACTGCCGCTCGAGACGGTCCGCCGCGGCCAGGAAGCGGCCGGGCGAGCGCAGCGTGAGCCCCCGTTCGTTGCCCGTTGTCGACATGGCGATCCGCCAGCCCTGCCCCGGCTCCCCGATCACGTCCTCGTCCGGCACGAAGACGTCGTCGAGGAACAGCTCCGCGAAGGCGGGTCTGCCGTCGAGCCGGCCGACGGGCCGGACCGTCACGCCCGGCGCCGCCAGGTCGAACATCAGATACGTCAGGCCCTGATGAGGTTTCGGGACCGCGGGGTCGCTGCGGAAGATGCCGAACGCCCGGTCGGCGAAGGCCGCGCGTGAGGACCAGGTCTTCTGGCCGTTCAGCAGCCACCCCCCGTCCGTGCGCACCGCACGCGAGCGCAGTGAGGCGAGGTCAGAGCCGGCCTCGGGCTCGGACCAGGCCTGGGCCCAGATCACCTCGCCGCGCGCCATCGGGGGCAGCACCCGGGCGCGCTGCTCCTCGCTGCCGTGGTCGAAGAGCGTGGGGGCGAGGAGGTGGATGCCGTTCTGCGCGACGCGGCCGGGCGCGCCCGCCGCGTAGTACTCCTCCTCGAACAGCAGCCAGCGCACGAGGTCCACGCCCCGCCCGCCGTAGCGCTCGGGCCAGGAGACCGCCGACCAGCGGCCCGCCGCGAGCCGTGCCTCCCAGGCGCGGTGCGCCGCGAATCCCTCCGCGGTCTCCAGGCAGGGCAGCGGATCGGCGGGGACATGTTCGGTGAGCCAGCTGCGGGCCTCGGCGCGGAAGGCGTGCTCGTCGGCGGAGAGGTCCAGGTCCATACGGCATCCTTCCCTAACAAGTGTTTGGTAGGTTAACGTGCCGATGTGACGAGCAACAGGGCTCAGTACGTACCCGGACACGGC
This sequence comes from Streptomyces sp. NPDC002889, assembly GCF_042888425.1. NCBI lineage: Bacteria > Bacillati > Actinomycetota > Actinomycetes > Kitasatosporales > Streptomycetaceae > Streptomyces > Streptomyces sp. NPDC002889. The sequence goes on along the minus strand of NZ_JBIAPT010000003.1, from coordinate 230,859 downwards.
CTGCTGACGGGCCGCACCGCCGTCATCACCGCCGCCGCCGGAGCCGGGATCGGCGGCGCGAGTGCCCGGCGGTTCCTGGAGGAGGGCGCACGCATCCTCATCTCCGACGCCCACGCACGTCGGCTGAAGGAGACGGAGGCGGCGCTCGCCGCGGAGTTCGGGCCCGGCGCGGTGACCTCGCTGCCCTGCGACGTGACCGACGAGACGCAGGTGCAGGCACTGTTCGACACGGCGGTCCAGTGGCACGGCGGGCTCGACATCGTGGTCAACAACGCCGGGCTCGGCGGCACGGCCGCACTCGCCGACATGACCGACGAGCAGTGGTCCCGCGTCCTCGACGTCACCCTGAACGGCACCTTCCGCTGCACCCGGGCCGCCCTGCGCGTCTACCGCGCGAGCGGCCGCGGCGGCGTGATCGTCAACAACTCCTCCGTCGTCGGCTGGCGCGCCCAGGCGGGCCAGGCCCACTACGCGGCGGCCAAGGCCGGCGTCATGGCGCTCACCCGGTGCGCCGCGGTCGAGGCGGCCGAGTACGGGGTGCGCGTCAACGCCGTCGCCCCCAGCCTCGCCATGCATCCGCATCTGGTGAAGGTCACCTCCGCCGAGCTGCTGGAGGAACTGACCGCGCGCGAGGCCTTCGGCCGGTATGCCGAGCCGTGGGAGGTCGCCAACGTCATCGTCTTCCTGGCCGGCGACTACTCCTCCTATCTGACGGGCGAGGTCGTCTCCGTCAGCAGCCAGCACGCGTAGGGCGGGACGACAATGGGCACGTGCCTCCCACCAAAAAGAAGAACCAGGTGACCGCCGCCCCGCCGGAGCGGCGCCAGGAACTCCTCGACACCGCCGCCGAGGTGTTCGCCGCCCAGGGCTACAACGCCACCACCGTCCGCAAGATCGCGGACGAGGCCGGGCTGCTCGCCGGCAGCCTCTACTACCACTTCGATTCCAAGGAATCGATGCTCGACGAGATCCTCTCCACCTTCCTCACCGAGCTGTGGGAGGGGTACGACGCCGTCCTCGCCGCCGGGCTCGGACCCCGTCGGACCATCGAGGCACTCGTCACCGAGTCCTTCCGGGAGATCGACCGGCACCGTGCCGCCGTCGCCATCTACCAGAAGGAGTCACGCCATCTGGCGGCGCAGCCTCGCTTCACGTATCTCGCCGCATCGCAGGCGAAGTTCGAGAAGGCATGGCTCGGGACGCTGGAGCGCGGGGTCGCCGAGCGGGTCTTCCGTGAGGACCTGGACATCCGGCTCACCTACCGGTTCGTCCGCGACACCGTCTGGGTCGCGGCGTCCTGGTACCGGCCCGGCGGACAGCACAGCCCCGAGGAGATCGCCCGGCAGTACCTGTCGATGGTGCTGGACGGAATCGCCGTACGAACGTAGTCGGACAGGGAGTTGACGTCATGGGCGAGGCCTACATCGTCGAAGCGGTACGTACTCCGGTCGGCAGGCGCGGCGGAGGTCTCGCCGGCGTCCACCCCGCTGACCTCGGCGCGCATGTGCTGCGGGCCCTGGTCGAACGCTCCGGGATCGACCCCGTCTCTGTCGAGGACGTCGTCTTCGGCTGCCTCGACACCGTCGGTCCGCAGGCCGGCGACATCGCACGCACCTCCTGGCTGGCCGCCGGGCTTCCCGAGGAGGTCCCGGGCGTGACCATCGACCGCCAGTGCGGCTCCTCGCAGCAGGCCGTGCACTTCGCCGCGCAGGGCGTGCTGTCCGGCACCCAGGACCTGGTGGTCGCCGGCGGCACACAGAACATGACCCAGATCCCGATCGCCTTCGCCTCCCGGCAGGCGGCCGAGCCGCTGGGCCTGACCCAGGGGCCGTACGCGGGCAGCGAAGGCTGGCGGGCCCGTTACGGCCGGGCGCCGGTCAACCAGTTCCACGGCGCCCAGCTGATCGCCGGCAAGTGGGGCATCACGCGGCGCGCCATGGAGGAGTTCGCGCTCCTGTCCCACCAGCGCGCGGTCCGCGCGATCGACGAGGGCCGCTTCGACCGGGAGCTCGTGGCATACGGCTCCGTGACCACGGACGAGGGCCCCCGCCGGGACACGACCCCGGAGAAGATGGCGGCCCTGCGTCCGGTCCTCGAGGGCGGCACCATCACGGCGGCCTGCTCCTCCCAGGTCTCGGACGGAGCGGCCGCGCTGCTGATCGCGAGCGAACGCGCCGTCGCCGAGCACGGGCTCACGCCCCGGGCCCGTATCCACCACCTTTCCGTGCGCGGCGAGGACCCCATCCGGATGCTGTCGGCGCCCATCCCGGCGACGGCGTACGCGCTGAAGAAAACCGGCATGTCCATCGACGACTTCGACCTGGTCGAGATCAACGAGGCCTTCGCGCCGGTCGTGCTCGCCTGGCTGAAGGAGACCGGGGCGGACCCTTCGAGGGTCAATGTGAACGGCGGCGCGATCGCGCTCGGGCACCCGCTGGGCGCGACGGGCGCGAGGCTGATGACGACGCTGCTGCATGAACTGGAGCGCACGGGCGGGCGGTTCGGGCTGCAGACGATGTGCGAGGGGGGCGGCCAGGCGAATGTGACGATCATCGAGCGGCTCCCGGGGTGACGGGTCGTCGCTCTCCGTGCGATCGCCGCCCGTGAGTGGGGCGGGGATCACACGGGCGGGACGAAGTGTGCCCACCGTGGCGTGCTAAGGTGGCGGCGTTGCAGTTTTGGTACCCATGAACTTTGTGTGCGCCTGACGGGAAGCTTCCTCAGGCGCACGTTTTGTTTCCGGAGTTCTCCGGATGGGGGTCATTGCGGCGACAGGAAATTCACGCGGTGTGAATTTCCGGCTTGCCCCTGTTTTAGGAGAATGACATGGCAACTGGAACCGTGAAGTGGTTCAACTCGGAAAAGGGCTTCGGCTTCATCGAGCAGGACGGCGGCGGCGCTGACGTCTTCGCCCACTACTCCAACATCGCCACCTCGGGCTTCCGTGAGCTCCAGGAGGGCCAGAAGGTCTCCTTCGACGTCACGCAGGGCCAGAAGGGCCCGCAGGCGGAGAACATCGTCCCGGCCTGATCGCTGGACGCGAATGTCGCGGCCGGGGCCCGCACCTGCACGGTGCGGGCCCCGGCTCGTTCTGTCCACAGGCCCAGGAAGGCATATTCCGTATGAACCGCTCCGAACGCCCGGCACGAATGCGCTCGGCCAATTCCCGCACGAGGGTCCCCGCAAAGGCGTCCGGAAAGGGTTCCGGAAGGACGGGCGCCCGTAAAGGGACGCCGACGCCCCCGCAGGAGTTCACGCTGCCGGAAACCATCACCCCGGCGCTGCCCGCCGTCCAGGCGTTCGGTGAGCTGGACATGCCGGCCGCCCTGCTGAAGACCCTCGACGCGCAGGGCGTCACCGAGCCCTTCCCGATCCAGGCGGCGACCCTGCCGAACTCCCTCGCCGGCCGTGACATTCTCGGCCGCGGGCGCACCGGCTCCGGCAAGACCCTGGCCTTCGGGCTTGCGCTGCTCGCCCGCCTCGCGGGCCGGCGCGCCGAGCCGAGGGCGCCGCTCGCACTCGTGCTCGTACCGACGCGTGAGCTCGCTCAGCAGGTCACCGACGCTCTCGCCCCCTACGCGACGTCCGTGCAGCTGCGGCTCGCCACGGTCGTCGGCGGGCTGTCGATCAACAAGCAGGCAGGCGCGCTGCGGCGCGGTGCCGAGGTGGTCGTGGCCACGCCCGGGCGGCTGAAGGACCTCATAGAGCGCGGCGACTGCACGCTCGACCGGGTGTCGGTCACCGTCCTCGACGAGGCCGACCAGATGGCCGACATGGGCTTCATGCCGCAGGTCACGGCGCTGCTCAAGCAGGTCGAGGCGGACGGTCAGCGGATGCTGTTCTCGGCGACGCTGGACAAGAACATCGACCGGCTCGTCCGGATGTTCCTCACCGACCCCGTCGTGCACTCGGTCGACCCGTCCGCGGGAGCGGTCACCACGATGGAGCACCATGTGCTGCACGTCGCGGACGAGACCGACAAGAAGGCCGTCGCCCTGCGTATCGCCGCCCGCGACGGGCGCGTGATCCTCTTCGTCGACACCAAGCGTTCCGCGGACCGCTTCGCCAAGCGGCTTCTGGCCAGCGGTGTACGGGCCGCGGCCCTGCACGGCGGCCGCTCGCAGCCGCAGCGCAATCGCACGCTGGACCAGTTCAAGAACGGGCACGTCACCGCGCTGGTGGCGACCAATGTGGCGGCCCGCGGCATCCATGTCGACGATCTCGACCTGGTCGTCAACGTCGACCCCCCGGTCGACCACAAGGACTATCTGCACCGCGGCGGCCGCACCGCGCGGGCGGGCGAGTCCGGCAGCGTCGTGACGCTGGTGCTCCCCGAGCAGCGCCGCGAGATGACCCGGCTGATGGCGGACGCGGGGATCAGCCCGCGCTCTGCCAGGATCAAGTCGAGCGACGAGGAGCTCAGCCGTCTCACCGGCGCGCGCGAGCCCTCCGGGGTCGCGGTCACCATCGAGGTGCCGCAGCCCCAGCAGCCTCAGCAGCAGCGGCCGCCGCGCCGCCGCGCCCAGGTCCCGGGCCAGAGCGGCCGGGGCGCCCAGGCCAGCGGCGGTGGCAGTGGAAGTGGCGGCGGCAGCCGGAGCCGGGGCCGCGGCGGACAGGGCGGACAGGCCGGCCGGACCGGCCAGGCGGGCCGTCCGGGACGAGGGGCCCAGGGCGGTCGTCGCACCGCGGCCTGACACTCCTGCCCATCAAGCCCGCCCGTCGCCCGGCAGGGCGGCGAGCACGTGCCGGGCCTCGGACATCACACGGGTGATCAGCTCCTCGCAGCTGGGGACGTCGTCGATCAGACCCGCGACCTGTCCCGAGGCCATCACGCCGAGGTCGGTGCGTCCCTCGACCATGGACGCCCTCAGCAGCATGGGGGTGTTGACGGCGAGCAGGACCTGACTCCAGGTCAGGTCCTTGCCGTGCTTCATCGCGAGGCCGTCGCGGACCAGCTGCGCCCAGCTCAGCCCCGACAGTTTCCTGAACCCGGCGGCGCGGCGCACGGACCGTGCAAGGCGCCGCGCACCGCCCGACCGTTCCAGGGCGTCCACCAGCTCGGTACGGATCATGCGGTGCGGCAGCCCGTCGACCGCCCGGGTGACCGTGATGTCCGCGACCGTCGCGGCGAGATACCGGGCCTTGACCGCGTCCGGGACCGTCGAGTCGGAGGTCAGCAGGAAGCGGGTGCCCATAGCGATGCCCGCCGCGCCGTAGGCGAGTGCCGCGACCAGCCCGCGGCCGTCGTGGAACCCGCCCGCCGCGATCACCGGGATGCCGACCGCGTCGACCACCTGCGGAAGCAGCACCGAGGTCGCCACATCCCCGGTGTGTCCACCGCCCTCCCCGCCCTGCACGATCACCGCGTCGGCGCCCCACGCCGCCACCTTCTCCGCATGCCGGCGGGCACCGACGGACGGGATCACGAGCACGCCGGCGTCCTTGAGTTCGCCGATCAGTTCGCGCGAGGGCGCAAGTGCGAAGGAGGCGACGCGTACCCCTTCGTCGATGATGATCCGCACCCGTTCCCGCGCATCCCCGGCGTCGGCGCGGAGGTTGACCCCGAAGGGCGCGTCGGTGCGGGACGCGACTTCGCGGACGGCCGTGCGCAGTTCACCCGCGGTCATCGTCGCGGAGGCGAGGATGCCCAGTGCCCCGGCACGTGCCGCTGCGGACACCAGCCGGGGCCCGGCCACCCAGCCCATCCCGGTCTGGACGATGGGGTGGCGGATCCCGGTGAGCCTGGTCAGGGCGGTCTCCATCAGGAGGCGACCTCCCGTTCGCGCAGGCCGTCCGGGTCGATCACCGTACGGATCAGCCGCAGCTCATCAGCGGTGGGCTCGCGGGTGCACGGCACCTCGCCCGCGACGGCCAGGTCGAATCCGGTGGCCTTGCGGACCTGCGCCGGGCTCACCCCGGGATGCAGCGACACGATCCGCATCGAGCGGTCCCCGGTCTCGAAGTCGAAGACCCCCAGGTCGGAGACGACGCGCGGGATGCGGTGGTAGCGCGTCGCGGCCGGCCCGGCGGCGGCCGCACTGTCGTACCCCACCCCGCAGACCATGTCGACCCGCGCGACGAAGGACCGGGTGGAGTGCCTGGGCACCCAGTAACTGACCGGGTGGTTGAGGGTGTTGACCGGAGCGCCGCGCACCCCGAGCAACTGGCGCGTGGGGCGCTGCCAGTCGCCGATGCACGAGATGTTCTGGTTGCCGTGCCGGTCGAGCTGACTGGCGCCCATCATGACGTGCCGCCTGCCGCCGGTGACCAGGGCGAGATGGCGGCGGTACGGCAGCCAGCCCTCCACCGTCCCGTCCAGGCCGACGAGCATCGCCTCGCCGTCGGTGAGCAGCAGGTCGGGGGAGAAGGTGTGCTTGGCGAGCCGGGCGGCGAGGGACGGGATCAGGCCCATGGGGCTCGCCAGTACCTCCCCGTTGCCCCGCCATGCCTCGGCGCAGGCGACGACGCAGTACTCGCCCCGGCTGACGGTCATCGCTGCTCCTCGTGCCAGGCGGCGACGGCGCGCCGGTAGGCCGCTTCGCCGCCGGGGAGCAGGAAGCGCTCGGCGAACTCCGGCCAGGGCGTGCTCGCGTAGTGGCGCAGAAAGGCCTCGTCGCGGTCGTAGTGGGCGGCGCAGGACGTGAAGTGCGCGCCGCCGGGGACCTCGACGACCCCGGTGACGCTGTGCCGGCTGATCAGCAGGGTCTGCGGTGCCGCGTCCTTGGTCAGTTCGGCGCTCTCGACCAGCTGCTCGCACGAGACGTACGCCTCGTCCGCGGCCTCGCAGAACAGATCGTCGAAGTACGGGTCGGGGCCCAGGTACTGCGCGTTGCCGTGCCGGTCGGCGCGGTTCAGGTGCACGAGCGCCGCGTCCAGGCGCAGGGCGGGCACGGCGACGAGCGTCTCCCCGTCCTCGTACGGCGAAGTCACCGTCCGCAGGCCGGGGTTCACGCGCATGACGTCGGAGCCGATACCGGCCCGGACCGGCAGGAACGGCAGCCGGTTCGCGGCGGCGTGCAGCCCCCACATGAACATCGCCTCGTCGAGCTCGGTCAGTTCGAGGGCTCCGCGCTCACGGGCGGCCCGGAAGTGCGGCTCGAGCGGTACGGAGTCGAGCGTGGCGAACGGCGCGACGAGCCTGCGGATCCGGCCGGCGGCGGCGAGCAGGCCCACGTCGGGTCCGCCGTACGAGACAACGGTGAGATCAGTGATCTCGGAGCGGAGCAGCGCACGCACCAGTGCCATGGGCTTGCGGCGTGCCCCCCAGCCGCCGATACCGAGCGTCATCCCGCTGCGCAGCCGGGATGCGACCTCGCCGGCGGTCATGGTCTTGTCACTCATGCGCGGCGGCCTCCTCGCTGCCGAAGGCGGCGCGGACGCGGCCGGCGGTTCCGCCGAGCGCGGCCTCGAAGGTGAAGCCCTGCTCGAATCGGTAGCTGCGGCGTACGTCGACAGGGTCGATGCCGTTGATGGCCGCCTTCGCGAGCCGGATCAGGATGCCGTCCTTGCGGGCGATCTCCCCGGCCAGCCGCAGTGCCTCGGCTGCCAGTTCGGCCCGCGGGACGACCTTCCAGACCGACCCGTGGGTGTGCAGCTCCTGCGCGGTCACGGTCCGCGAGGTGTAGTACAGGCCGCGCATCAGATGCTGCGGGACCAGCCGGGCCAGATGCGTGGCCGCGCCGAGCGCGCCCCGGTCCAGTTCCGGCAGCCCGAAGGCGGCGTCGTCGGAGGCGACGATCACGTCCGCGTTGCCCACCAGGCCGATCCCGCCGCCCAGGCAGAAGCCGTGCACCGCGGCGACCACGGGCACCTCGCATTCGTACACGGCGGCGAATGCCTCGTGGCAGCCCCTGTTGGCACCGATGAGCGCCTCGTTGCCGGTGTCGCGCTGCAGCTCCTTGATGTCCACGCCCGCGTTGAAGCCGCGGCCGGAGGCTGCCAGCACCACACAGCGCACGTCCGGGTCGCGCCCGGCCTCGCGCAGTGCGTCGGCGAGCTCGTACCAGCCCCGCACGGGAAGGGCGTTGACCGGTGGGAAGTCGACCGTGACGAGCGATACGCCCTTCTGCGGGCTTGCGGTGGAGACAGCCATGAGCGGATCATCTACCTTCCACCAAACGTTTGTTAGGTGAGGAAGGTAGCAGCCGATGGAGCTTCAGGGGAGGGTCGCCGTCGTCACCGGCGGGACCCGGGGAGTGGGCGCGGGCATCGCGCGGGCGTTCGTGCGGGCCGGTGCCACCGTGGTCGTATGCGCCCGGCGCCCGCCCGAAGTCCCCCTCGCCGGGACGGAGTTCCTGCCGCTCGAGCTGCGGGACGCGGCCGCGGTGGGGGAGTTCTTCCACACGGTCGCGGCGCGGTACGGCCACCTCGACACGCTCGTCAACAACGCGGGCGGCACGCCCCGCCGGCTGCTCGACGAGGCGGGCGCGGCCCGCCACGCCAGGGTGATCGAGCTCAATCTCACCGCACCGCTGACCGCCTCGCTCGCGGCCCGCGCGCATCTGAGGGCGGCCCGCGGATCGATCGTGATGATCGGCAGTGTCAGCGGCGGCCGGGCCTCGCCGGGCTCGGCCGCGTACGGCGCGGCCAAGGCCGGGCTGGAGAGCCTGGCGCGTTCGATGGCCGTGGAATGGGCGCCCGAGGTACGGGTGAACACACTGGCCGTCGGCATGGTCCGGACCGAACTGTCCTGCCTGCACTACGGGGACGAGGACGGCATCGCGGCGGTCGGCCGCACCGTGCCGCTCGGGCGCCTCGCAGAGCCGGCGGATGTCGGCGAAGCGGCCGTGTTCCTCGCCTCCGATCGCGCCGCATACATCAGCGGCGCCTCTCTGCTGGTGCACGGCGGTGGCGAACGCCCCGCCTTCCTGGATGCCGCGACGGCCGGCAACGGCGGGCAAGGAGTGAACAGATGACGGGAATCTGCGAGGGACGCGTGGTGGTCGTGACCGGTGCCGGGCGCGGGCTCGGGCGCGCCCATGCCCTGGCCTTCGCGGCCGAGGGCGCGAAGGTGGTCGTCAACGACCTCGGCGTCGGCGTCGACGGGGCGGGCGGCTCGGGCGGACCGGCGCGGGCCGTGGCCGACGAGATCGTCGCAGGGGGCGGAACCGCCGTGTCGCACCTGGGCGACATCGCCACCGCCGAGGGCGCGGCGTCCCTGGTGGCGACCGCCGTGGACACCTTCGGGCGGCTGGACACGCTCGTCAACAACGCCGGGTTCCTCCGCGACCGGATGCTCGTCAATCTCGGCGAGGACGACTGGGACGCCGTCATGCGGGTCCACCTCAAAGGGCACTTCCTGCCGCTGAAGCACGCGGCAGCGCACTGGCGGGCGGAGGCGAAGGGCGGTGGGGGGACGGCGGCCAGGGTCGTCAACACCAGTTCGGGCGCCGGTCTGCTGGGCAGTGTCGGGCAGGGCAACTACGCGGCGGCCAAGGCCGGGATCATCGGGCTGACGCTCGTCGCGGCGGCGGAACTGGCCCGCTACGGAGTCCAGGTCAATGCCATCGCCCCGGCCGCACGGACCCGGATGACCGAGCAGACCTTCGCCGAGACGATGGCGGCGCCCGCGCCGGGGGAGTTCGACGCGATGTCGCCCTCGAACGTGTCGCCGCTGGTCGTCTGGCTGGGCTCGGCCGACTGCGCCGGGGTGAGCGGCCGGGTCTTCGAAGCGGAGGCGGGCCGGATCACGGTCATGGAGGGCTGGCGCCCTGGGCCCACCGCGGACAAAGGGGCGCGCTGGACGCCGGTGGAAGCGGGTGGAGCCGTACGGAAACTGCTGACAGAGGCGGAAGTTCCTCATCCGGTATATGGCATGCGGTAGTTGTGCGCAGGACGGGTGAAGATCGCCGGTCATGGATCCGGAATTCGGTGAACGTACGGGAAATTCCATGAGATTGACATTGACACGTCAAGTTCTACGCGCATCAAATGGTGGCCATGCGAATCCCCCCACGAATCGCCGCCCTCGGTGGCATCGCAGCTCTTGTATCCACCCTCGTCATCGGCACCCAGGCCACCGCCGCCCCGGCGCACACCTTCGCGGTCGGCGACATCTGCTACGCGGACCTGCCCTCCCAGGCGTACGAGACGCTCGACCTGATCGAGCGGGGCGGGCCCTTCCCCTACGAGCAGGACGGCACCGTCTTCGGGAACCGTGAAGGCGTCCTGCCGTCGCAGCCGACCAGCTACTACCACGAGTACACCGTCGTCACACCGGGCTCCCCCACGCGCGGCGCACGCCGCGTCGTCACCGGTGACGCGGCGCAGGAGGACTACTACACGTCCGACCACTACGCGTCCTTCGACCTCATCGACTACGACTGCTGACCCGCACCGTTGCCCGGTAGGCTCCGCCCCGTGACCACGACCTATGTGATCGACGGGGCGGAGATCACCGGTCTGGAAAGTTTCTGGAAGGTGATCGGCGAAGCCGTCAACGGACCGGGCGGATACTTCGGCAGCAACCTCGACGCACTCGCCGACTGCCTCACCGGCGGCTACGGCACCCCGGACGACGACGACTTCGTCATGGAGTGGCGCGACCACGAACTCTCCCGCCGGGCGCTGGGGCAGGAGGAGACCGTTCGGCAGCTGGAGCGGCGGGCCCAGCGCTGCCATCCGGACAACCGGGCCGCGGTCCTGCGCGACGTGGAGCGGGCACGGGCCGGGGAGGGCCCCGCCGTCTTCGACCGGATCGTGGAGATCTTCGAGCAGCAGGTACCCGGCAGTCTGCGGCTGCGCTAACGGTGGCGCGGTGCGGTCCCCGTCAGGCGCCGCCTCAGCCCCTCGTCCCGCAGGTAGCGCACCGCCTCCGCCGCGGTGCTGTGCGCATAGCCGTCCGGGTCCTCGTCCGCGAGCAGCCCCGCCAGTACCTCCGCAGCACGCGGATCCTGACGCATCGCCAGGCCACGGGCCGCCTCCGCGAGGGTGTCCGGGTCCCGGTCGTCGGTCCGCGCCGCGAGCGCCTCGCGGATCCCGGGCGTATCGGCCGGCACGCCCGCCAGCGCCATCGTGGCCCAGTCCCTGGTCCGGACATCCGCGTCCCGGCTCAGCGCGATCAGCGCGGCAATGCCCTCCGCGTGGTCGCCGGGCACCAGCCCGCCGAGCGCCAGCGCCACCCTGTGGCGCACCTCGGCGTCGGGATGCCCGGCGTGCCGCAGAATCTCCGGCAGCCCGGCCGGGTCCCCGTGGTGCCCGAGCGCGAGCACCACCGACTGGATCAGTTCGGCGTCCCGGGCCTCCCGGGACAACTCCCGCAGCAGCGGCAACGTCCGTGCCGCGAAAGGCCGTCGGACCTCGTCCTTGGACTCCTCGGGCCAGGGAAGAGGCTCGTCGGCCTCGCCCTCCGTCTCGTCGTCCGTGTCCCCGCTCCCGTACCCGAACCCCAACTGGGCGAGCACATCCGCCGCGAACGCCTGGTGCAGCGGGTCGTCGCTCGCGCACCCCGCGGCCGCAGCCTCGAACGTCTCCTCGTCGCCCCGCCGCGACAGGGCCGTCACCGACTCGCTCCAGTTGTCCCGGTCCGGGCGGCCCTCGCGCAATGCCCGCTCGGCGAGCTGCGCATACGGCGTACGGATGCCCAGCCGCTGCTCCAGGATCGTGGCGATCGCCGCATGACCCGTCTGCTGCTCGTTGCCCGACCGAGGCACACCGTCCCGCAGCGCTTCGACCACGACGGTCTCTCCGCCGTCCTCCTCGACCCGGCGGGACACCGTCCGGGTCCCGGGTCCCTCGACCCGCACCAGCGCGTCCCGCACCTCCTGCTCCACATCGCGGGCCAGCCACTGCCGTGCCAACTCCAGCGCCTGGGCGTGTGCGTCCGCGCCGTGCCGCAGCAGGGCCCGCACGGTCGACGGCGAGCCGCGCCGCGCCGCCGCCACCAGCGGCGGCTCGTTGTCCGAACCCGGCAGACCGGGATCGGCGCCGTACTCCAACAGCGCCTCCACCGTGCGCGTGCGGCCCCCCTGCACCGCCCACGCGAGCGCCGTGAAGCCGGACGTCTCCCGCAGATCGGGCCGGGCTCCCGCGGCGAGCAGCGCCCGTACCGTCTCGGTGTGACCCCAGACCGCGGCCCCGCACAGAGGCAGATCGTCCTCGTCGGGCCCGCAGGCGCGATCGGGGTCGGCCCCGGCGGCCAGCAGCAGCCTTACGACGCCCGCACGGCCGTCGACCGCCGCCAGATACAGCGGCGTCCGGCCGTCCTCGTCGGTGTCCTGCACCCGGGCGCCTGCCCGCAGCTGCCGCACCACGGCGTCCTCGCCCTCGTACAGCGCCTCGAACAGGTCCTGGGCGTCCGCCGCCGCTTCCTCGTCCATGGTCCGACCTTACGGAGGGGGGATCAGGTGTCGCATTCGATAATCGCCCGGCACAGCCCGCACCGTGCCCGCACCCGGCCCCGTACCGGCAACCGGATGCGCTGGTGGCAGGTGGGGCAGGGGAACGAGACGCGCAACCCGTCCGTGCTGTGCTCGAAGCCGTACGCCGCAGGGCCCGCGACCGGGTGGGCGGGGTGCTCAAGGGCGTGCCGGCGGTCCTTGGCGTAGCGGTGCCGGCCCGTCCAGCCGGCGACGGTGAGCGGCGGCTGCTGGGCGTCGCGCAGCGCCTGGGCACGGCCCTTGGTGTATGCGCGGTAGCCCTGGGGGCTGGTGAACCAGGGCGAGGGGTCCTCGCCGAAGGCGAGCGCCCGCTCGGCGAGGACGTAGCCGAACTCCTCGGGGGTGAGATAGCCGAGTTTCTGGCTGGAGACGTCGTCCTCCCGGAAGGCGTCCAGCAGGAGCCAGCCCGCCCCCAGATAGGTGGTGGCCGTGTCGGTGAGGATCTCGTTGTCGCGGGTGCCGGGGAACGAGAGCCCGAGCCGGTGCAGCAGCACATGCATGATCTCGTGGGCGAGGGCCGCGCCGATGTCCCGCCGGTGCGTGCGGAAACGGTCGTTCAGCTCGATGAAGTACTCGGGTCCCGCGGTCAGTTCGACGCTCGCCGCATGCCGCATCTCGCGGAAGCTCACGATCACCCGCGCGTCGGGCAGCCGCAGATGGTGCACCAGCGCGCGGGCGACGCGCTGGGCCCCCAGATGCAGATCGTCCTGGTCGCTGAAGGCCGCGTCGGCGGGCAGCAGGCTGGGCGCGTAGGAGAGCACGCCCTCGGGCGAGAGCCGCCGGTACAGCGCCGTGATCGCCGCCCGCACCGTGTCGAGGTGCGGAAAGCCGTGTACCACTTCGCTGCCGTTCGCCACGTCCCCGTACCCCCATGCACGACGGTTGGCCGATCTCAACCATACGACCGGTCCGGTCCGGGGCGGTGGGCCTGTGCCCGGGGGCGCGGGTGACGCTCTCCGGGGCCCCGGGGCGGGGTCGGCGGTCTCGTTCCTGGCCGAAAAGCATGCCTTGTGCGGTGGTGATCCACTCCGAATAATCCGGACCACGTCTTGTCGGGCCCATGTCAGAGAAGGTGCTTCGCTACGCGGGTCCGCCAGCGGCGTACGTCTCAACCCCCCACGAAAGGCAGTCCGTTGAAGCAGCTTCTGCGTGTGCTCAAGAGATGCGCCGCGGCCGGGGCCGTCATCCTCGCCGCCGTCAGCCTCCAGCCCACCTCCGCCTCTGCCGCAACGCCCCCCGTCGTCGGCGGCACGCGCGCCGCCCAGGGTGAGTTCCCGTTCATGGTCCGGCTCTCCATGGGCTGTGGTGGAGCGCTCTACACCCAGCAGATCGTTCTCACCGCCGCACACTGTGTGGGCGCGACCGGCAACAACACCAGCATCACCGTCACCGGCGGAGTCGTGGACCTCCAGAGCTCGAACGCCATCAAGGTCAGGTCCACCAAGGTCTACCGGGCGCCCGGCTACAACGGCACCGGCAAGGACTGGGCACTGATCAAACTCGCCCAGCCGATCAACCAGCCCACCCTGAAGATCGCCGAGACCACGGCGTACAACAGCGGCACCTTCACCGTCGCCGGCTGGGGCGCCCGCAGCGAGGGCGGCGGCCAGCAGCGCTACCTGTACAAGGCGACGGTCCCGTTCGTCTCCGACGCCTCCTGCAAGCAGTCGTACCCGGAGCTCGTGTCGAACGAGGAGATCTGCGCCGGCTACACCCAGGGCGGGGTCGACACCTGCCAGGGTGACTCCGGCGGCCCGATGTTCCGCAGGGACAACGCCGGAGCCTGGATCCAGGTCGGCATAGTCAGCTGGGGCGAGGGCTGCGCACGGCCCAACCTCCCCGGCGTCTACACCGAGGTGTCCACCTTCGCCTCCGCCATCAAGGCCGCGGCGGCCGGGCTGTAGCACCTGACGACCAGCGCGACGCACGACGGAGGGGCGGGCGGGCCGCCCGCCCCTCCCCGTACACCCGGCCTTCCCCATGCGCCCGCCCCGCCCGCGACGCGGCCGGAGCAACCGCGTCCGGACTCTGAGCGCCCCGGGACCCTCTGCCCGCCAGGCACGTAAGCTCGCTGACCATGACCACGAGCGACATCGACGAGACCGTACGCGCCGAACTGGCCCGCCTGCGTGAGAGCATCGACAACATCGACGCCGCCGTCGTTCATATGCTCGCCGAACGCTTCAAGTGCACCCAGCAGGTCGGCCACCTCAAAGCCGCGCACGATCTTCCGCCCGCCGACCCGGCCCGCGAGGCCCGCCAGATCGAGCGGCTGCGCCAGCTCGCCGAGAGCGCCAAACTCGACCCGGCATTCGCGGAGAAGCTGCTGAACTTCATCATCGCCGAGGTCATCCGCCACCACGAGCAGATCGCCGACAAGCCGCAGAACAACGGCACAGCCGCCCGCTCCGAGGACCGCCCGCAGGACCGGTCCGATATCCGTCCCGAGGACCGCGCCGAGGGCCCGCAGCAGCCCTGAGCAGGACCTGGGCCCCCGGAATGCGGGGACCCGAGTGCGCTGACAGCGAACCGCACGCCCCTGTGCCGCCCCCCGCCCATCCGGCAGCATGGCGGCATGCCCGTACTGACGCGCGACGAAGCGCAGACCCGAGCCCAGCTCCTCGACGTCCACCGGTACACGGTCGACCTCGACCTCACCACCGGCGAAGAGACCTTCGACTCGCGAACCGTCATACACTTCACCGCCCGTACCTCCGGGGACACCTTCGTCGAGCTCAAGCCCGCCGCACTGCGCAGCGTCACCCTCGACGGGCAGCCCATCGAGCCGGGGACACTGGCCGAGAACCGGCTCGCGCTCACCGGCCTCGCCGCCGGCGACCACGAACTGCGCATCGAGGCGGACATGCGCTACTCCCGCACCGGCGAGGGCATGCACCGCTTCACCGACCCCAGCGACGGCGAGACCTACGTCTACACCCAGCTGTTCCTGGAAGACGTCCAGCGCGTCTTCGCCGCCTTCGACCAGCCCGACCTCAAGGCCGTCTTCGAGCTCTCCGTCACCGCGCCCAAGAGCTGGACCGTGCTGGGCAACGGCATCGCCACCCCCCACGGCGACGGCCGTTGGACCTGCGCGCCCACCCCGCCGCTGTCCACCTACTTCGTCGCCGTCGCCGCCGGCCCCTGGCACTCCGTACGCATGGAGCACGCCGGACTGCCCTTCGGCCTCCACACCCGCCGTTCGCTCGGCGCGTGCCTGGACGCCGACGCCGACGAGCTCTTCGAGATCACCCGGCAGTGCTACGACCGCTACCACGAGAAGTTCGAGGAGCCGTACCCCTTCGACTCCTACGACCAGGCCTTCGTCCCCGAGTTCAACGCCGGGGCCATGGAGAACCCGGGCCTGGTCACCTTCCGCGACGAGTACGTCTACCGCTCCGCCGTCACCGACACCCAGCGCCAGACCCGCGCCATGGTGATCGCCCACGAGATGGCCCACATGTGGTTCGGCGACCTCGTCACCCTCAAGTGGTGGGACGACATCTGGCTGAACGAGTCGTTCGCCGAGTACATGGGCTACCAGACCCTCACCGAGGCCACCCGTTTCACCGGCACCTGGGTCGACTTCGGCATCGCCCGCAAGTCCTGGGGCTACGACGCCGACCAGCGACCCTCCACCCACCCGGTCGCCCCCGACCCGGACGCCGTGCCCGACACCGCCTCCGCGATGCTCAACTTCGACGGCATCTCCTACGCCAAGGGCGCATCCGCGCTGCGCCAGCTCGTGACCTGGATGGGGGAGAAGGAGTTCCTCGCCGGAATCAACGACCACTTCGCCACACACAAGTTCGGCAACGCCACCCTCGCCGACCTCATCGACTCCCTCGCCCGGGCCACCGACCGCGATGTGCACGCCTGGGCCGAGGCATGGCTGCGCACCACCGGCGTGGACACCCTCACCCCCACCGTCACCGAGACACCGGGCGGCTGGCAGCTGACCGTCGAACAGTCAGGCACCCGCCCGCACCGCATCGCGGTGGGCGCCTACGACACCGACCCCGTCCAACCGGGCCGCCTCGTGCTGCGCGAGCGCATCGAGACGGACGTACCGCACGGCAAGCCCGAGACCCGCCCCGGCCGCCGCCCCGCCCTGATCGTCCTCAACGACGGCGACACCAGCTACGCCAAGGTCCGCCTGGACGAGGTGTCCTGGGCCACCGCCCTCGGCTCCCTGTCCGGCATCCCCGACCCGCTGACCCGAGCGGTCGTGTGGAACGCCGCCCGCGACATGGTCCGCGACGGCGAGCTGGCCCCCACCGCCTACCTGGAGGCCGCCGCCGCCCACCTCCCGCGCGAGAGCGACACCGCCGTCGTCCAGGGCGTCCTCGGCTTCGCCGCCGCCGACATCGCCGACCGCTACCTCCCCGCCGAGCAGCGCCCCGCGGCGCTCACCACCCTCACCCACATCTGCCGCGCCCTGCTGCGCCGCACCGAGGACGGCAGCGACCCCGGCCTGCGGCTCACAGCCGTACGCCACTTCATCGACGCCGTACCCCAGCCCGAACCGATCCAGGAGTGGATGGCCGACGGCAGCGTCCCCGGCGGCCCCGAGCTCGACCCCGAACTGCGCTGGCGCATCCTGAGGCGCCTCGCCGTCCTCGGCGCGACCGACGAGCCCGCGATCGCCGCGGAACTGGACCGCGACCCCAGCGCCAGCGGCCAGGAAGGCGCCGCCCGCTGCCGCGCCGCGCTGCCCACCCCCGAGGCCAAGGCGGCGGCCTGGGAGCGGCTGTTCGCCTCCGACGATCTGTCCAACTATCTGTTCGCGGCCACCGCCCAGGGCTTCTGGCAGCCCGAACAGGCCGAACTGGTACAGGAGTACGTGGCCCGGTACTACCCCGACTCGGTCGCCCTCGCCGCCCGCCGCGGCCCGGCCATCGCCGAAGCGGCCGGCCGCTACGCCTTCCCGGCCCACGCGGTCGACGCCCAGGCACTGAGCCTGGGTGAGGACTGCCTGCGCGACGCGACGATGATCCCGGCACTGCGCCGCAAACTGGTGGACCAACTCGACGACCTCCGCAGGGCGTCGGCGGTCCGCGACGCGTAGCCCCGCCCGCCCGGGGCACAGCCCCGGGCCCCTCATCTGCCGCGGAGACCGGTTCCCCCGCCCGCAACGCCGTCGGGCGTGGTCCACAGACTCCGGACGGCGTTCCGTGCGGGCGGAGCCCCAACACCGTGGGGCGGGACACGGAGCCCCGGTCGGGCGTGAGGAGCCCCCTTCGCTCGCGAGCCCACAGGGGAGGAGTGGGGAAGCACCCCTATACCAGCACCCTCACCCCCACCCCGCCCCTTCCACCGGCCAATACCACTTTCGGGTCAGGATCGCCCGCTCTGCGGGCGCCCCGCCGGGTCCCCCCGTCACCGTGGGGTGACACCCGCGCCGGCCGAAGGACCCCGCATGACTACGCCGCCGCCCCTCGCCGGAGGCACCACCGGCCCCGACGCCCTGCGGCCCCTGCTCGCCGTCGTGCTCGACGCGCTCGCCGAGGGCGCCGCGGCCCGCGGCGGGCCCATCCCCGCCGGGGGACCCGCCGCAGTCGCCGCCCGGATGCGCAACGTCGTCGAGCCCGTGCTCCCCGACCACGGACGCGGCGCCGAAGAAGCCCTGCACACCCTCGTCAGAGAAGTCGCCCACGGCGCCGCCGACCCCGCCGACCCCCTGTGCGCCGCCCATCTGCACACCCCGCCCCTCGCCCTCGCGGCCGCCGCCGACCTCGCCGCGTCCGCGCTCAACCCGTCCATGGACTCCTGGGACCAGGCCCCCGCCGCATCCGAGCTCGAGAGCGCCGTCACCCGCGCTCTGGCCGCCGAGGTCTATCCGCACGGCCCCGACCCCGACGCCCTCGTCACCACCGGCGGCACCGAGTCCAACCATCTCGCCCTGCTCCTCGCCCGCGAGCGCCACGGCACGATCCAGGTGATCTGCGGCGCGGCCGCCCACCACTCCGTGCACCGCGCCGCCTGGCTGTTCGGGCTGCCCGAGCCGGTGACCGTCCCCGCACCCGCGGGCGTCCTCGACCCGGCCGCGCTCGACGAGGCCCTCACCGACCTGCACGGCCCGCTCCTCGTCGTCGCCACCGCCGGCACCACCGACACCGGACGCATCGACCCGCTGCCCCAGATCGCCGACCTCACCCACCGGCACGGCGCCGAGCTGCACATCGACGCCGCCTACGGCGGGCCACTGCTGTTCAGCGACCGCCACCGCACCCTGCTCCAAGGTCTGGACCGTGCCCACTCCGTCACCCTCGACCTGCACAAACTCGGCTGGCAGCCCATCGCGGCCGGACTCCTCGCCGTACCCGACCGGGCCGTGTTCACACCCCTCGGCCACACCGCCGAATACCTCAACCCCACCGACGACACCGACGCCGGACTGCCCGACCTGCTCGGCCGCTCTCTGCGCACCACCCGCCGCCCCGACATCCTCAAAGCAGCCGTCACCCTCAGAGCCCTCGGCCGCTCCGGACTCGCCGAACTCATCGACCGCACCCGCGCAGCCGCCCAACAGCTCGCCGACCTCGTCGACAAGAGCCCCCGCCTGACCCTGTACGAACGGCCCGGCCTCACCACCGTCCTGTTCCGCCCCACCGCCGCCACCGACGAGCAGACCGCCCAGATCCGCCGCACCCTTCTCGACCAGGGCCGCGCCGTCCTCGGCCGGGCCCGCGCCGACGGCCGCCTCTGGCTCAAGGCCACCCTGCTCAACCCCTACGCCACCCCCCGCGACCTCGAAACCCTCACCGCACTCGTGGAAGGCAGCACCCCCCGATGACCGGCACGCCCGCTACCGAGGCCGCCGCGGCGGCCGAACCCTCCCCCCACGCCCCCGCGGCGTGGGGGGAACCCCAGCCCCACGACCTCGTGGGCATCGGCATCGGCCCGTTCAACCTCTCCCTCGCCGCGCTCGCCCACGGCGTCCCCGGCGGCCTCGCCACCGCCTTCTACGAGCAGCGCCCCGGCTTCCACTGGCACCCCGGCCTGCTCATCGAAGGCGCCACCCTCCAAGTCCCCTTCCTCGCCGACCTCGTCACCCTCGCCGACCCGGCCAGCCCCTGGTCCTTCCTCAGCTATCTCCGCTCCAAGGACCGGCTGTTCCCCTTCTACTTCGCCGAGCGGTTCCACATCCAGCGCGCCGAATACGACGCCTACTGCCGCTGGGTCGCAGGCAGCCTCCCCGGCCTCCACTTCGGCCACCAGGTCGACGCCGTGCGCTGGAGTCCCGAACGCGCCCTGTTCGAGGTCGACTTCACCCAGCTCGACGCCGACGGCGCAGCAGAAGCCCTCGGCCGCGCCTACACCAGGCACATCGCACTCGGAGTCGGCACCGAACCGTACGTCCCCGAGCCACTGCGCCCGCTCGCCGACGCCCCCGCCGTCCCCGTCGTCCACTCCGCGCACTACCTCGACCACCGCGAGCACCTGCTGGCCGCCGAACACATCACCGTCGTCGGCTCCGGGCAGTCCGGTGCCGAGATCTTCCTCGACCTGTTGCGCGCCCGCCCCGCCGGCGCCGAGAAGATCCACTGGCTGGCCCGCACCGAGGCGTTCGCACCGATGGAGTACTCCAAGCTCGGCCTGGAACACTTCACCCCCGACTACAGCCGCTACTTCCACGCCCTGCCCGAGTCCGCACGCGACGAACTCCTCCCGCGCCAGTGGCAGCTCCACAAGGGCATCGACGCCGGCACCATCGCCGCCATCCACGACGAGCTCTACCGCCGCACCCTGCACGGCGGCTGGCCCGACGCCGTCCTCACCCCCGGCGTCAGCGTCCGCACCGCCGGCCGCATCGCCAACACCAGGATCGAACTCCATCTGGAGCACACCCGGCAAGGCACCCGCTCCCGGCTCACCACCGACGCCGTCGTCCTCGCCACCGGCTACCGGGAACGCCCACTGGACCGGATACTGGGCGGACTCGACCCGTACATGCACCGCGACACCGCCGGCCGCCCGCGCATCGACGACGAGTTCCGGCTGATGCTCGACCCGTCCGTCACCGGATCGGTCTACGTACAGAACGCCGAACGCCACACGCACGGCGTCGGCGCCCCCGACCTCGGCCTCGCCGCCTGGCGCAGCGCCAGCATCCTGGGCTCCCTCACCGGCAAGGAACCGTATCCGCTGCCGCGCCGCACCGCCTTCACCACGTTCGGCCTCGAAAAGCGCGAGGCGCCCGGCATCCCCGGCCAGGCGCCCCCGCTCACCCCTCTGAGGCCTTACTAGAACACCGGAACACCGTCCCGGGTGAGCCTCCAGCCGACCGCCGCGAACTCGGCCGGGTCCACCGTGCCCTTCGCCTTCACCCAGTTGATGATCGTGTTACGGATCTCCTCCGAGTTCGCCCACAGCTGCTGCGCCTTGGCCACATGCGGGAAGTTGCCGCCGCCGCTCGCACGGTAGTTGTTGACGGCCAGCACGAACTGCGCGGCGGCGTCCACCGGCTTGCCCTCGAACGCCAGGTTCACGATCCGCGACCCCGCCGGCCTGGCGATGTCGATGTCGTACGTCAGGCCCGAGATCGCGTCGTAGTTGTAGTCCGGGATGTTGTCGGCATTCGTCAGCTTGGCGGTGTCGACCGGCGCCGCGGCCGGCGTCTGTACGTAGTACCGCGCCGAGAACTCCAGATAGTCCTTCACCTGCGAACCCGTCAGCAGCCGCGCCTCGAGAGTGTTCTCGAAGACGTACAGACCGGCCGCCTCACGGATGGTCACCTGCCCGGCCGGGATCGCCGCGGTGCGCGAGAAGCACGACGCCTGCGACAGCACCGGCAGCGCCGCGTACTGACCGCCGGCCAGCGCCGCCCTCACCGTCTCGGCCTGCACATGGCCGATCAGGTCGATGATCGGCTCGTCCCGCCACGGAGCCGCCGCCGTGCTCATGGCGGCGGTGGACGTGCCGATGACCTGGTTGACGTAGGCGACGACCTTCTTGTGCTCGTCGCCCAGCAGCCGGGTGATCTTCTCGTCCTCGGCGGCCGTGTTGGAGTTCAGGACCTGCGCGCCGGCCTTCTCGACCGACCAGCGGCCCTTGTCCCACACCAGATCGAAGTCGAACAGGGTCAGGCGCTGACCCCACTTGAGCGGCTCGGAGAGCACGACCTGCTTGCCGGTCTCCTTGTTCGTCACGAAGTACTCGGCGATCTCGGTGTGCGCATGGCCGACCAGGATCGCGTCGATCCCCGGCACCTGCTCGGCGACCAGACCGGCGGCGTTCTCGATGTAGGGGAGCTGGTCACCGTACGAGGAGGTGCCGCTGGAGCCCGAGTGCGCGGAGACGATCACGACGTCCGCACCCATGGAGCGCAGCTTCGGCACCCACTTGGCGGCCTGCTCCTCCAGCCCCGGGAACACCATCTTGCCGCTGACGTTCTGCTTGTCCCAGATCGCGATGCCCGGGTTGGTCAGCCCGAGGACCGCCACCTTGACATCACGGCCGTGCGGCGTGCACAGCCGGTGCATGCTGTACGGCGCGAACGCCGGGCGCAGCGTCCTGGCGTCCAGCGCGTTCGCGCCCAGCAGCGGGAAGTCGCACTGGTCCTCGAACTTCCGCAGCACCGGGATGCCGTAGTTGAACTCATGGTTGCCGAGCGCCGCGGCGTCGTAGCCGATGGCGTTCATGGCCTGCGCCATCGGGTGCACCGGGCCGCGCTTCGCCGTGATCGGGTCGACCTTGGCGTAGTAGTACGACAGCTGGGTGCCCTGGATCGTGTCGCCGGCGTCTATCAGGAGCGTGTTGCGGCGCCCCTTGTCCTTGCGGATCTGTTCGACGAGCGTGGAGATCTTCGCCAGGCCCACATCGTTGTGCGCCTTGTCGTCGAACTCCTTGTCCGTGAAGTAGTCCCAGTTGAAGACGTTTCCATGAAGATCGGTCGTACCCATGACCGTGAAGGAGTACCGCTTCGGCGGACGTCCATGGCCCTGGGGCTGAGCCAGGGCCTGGTCCCGGCCCGCGGCCGCGGCGGGTGCGGCCACGCCGCCGGTGATGGCAGCACCGGCTCCGGCGGCGGCCGACCGCTCCAGGAACGTCCTACGGTTCAGCGGCATTTCGTCTCCCTCGATCAGTTGCACAACGCGCGTAGATTCTGGCCCAGGAGACGACCCCCGCAACACCCCCTACGGGTTTCCATCCGGTGTCCACCCGTTGTCGCCGGAGGATGCGAGAGTGTCCCTGACCGTCCGACCGTGACGCCCGCCGCCCCGATCACCCGGTACGAGGGAGCCTCCCGTGACCATCGACGCACCCATGCCGCCCTCACCGCCCCCGCCGTTCGGCACCCCGGAGATGCCGAGAGTCGCCGTGCGCGGCGAGGCACGCCTGGAGGTCGACCCCGAGATCGCCCGGATCGGAGTCGTCGTCAGCGCACGCGGCACGGACCGGCGCAGCGCACTCGAAGACCTCACCCGCCGCAACTCCGCCGTCCTCGAACTCATCAAGTCCTACGGCGAATCCGTGGAGAAACTCGAGACCGGCGCCTTCTCCATCAGCCCCGAACTCACCCGGCACGGCCGCGGCGAGCGGGTCCGCGCCTACCACGGCAGCGTTCACCTCACCGCGGAACTCTCGGACTTCACCGCACTCGGCGAGCTCACCACCCGCCTCGCCGACCTCGAACTGACCCGGGTGAACGGCCCCTGGTGGGCCCTGCGCCCCGACTCGCCCGCCCACGGCGAAGCCCGCCGCCAGGCGGTACGGGAAGCGGTGCAGCGCGCCCGCGAGTACGCCGGCGCCCTCGGCGCACAACTCGCGGCCCTGGTGGAGCTGGCCGACCTCGGCGCGGAAGGTGCCATTCCCTACGGCGCGCCCCAGGCCCCCGCAGGCATGATGAGGACCGCGTACGCGGGCACCGCCTCCGAAATGGCGCCCGCCCTCGACCTCGAACCCCAGCGCCAGGTGGTCCACGCCCAGGTCAACGCCCGCTTTACGATGACTCCCCCCGAGCTGTAGCAGGCGACCGCACGCCCGGAGGCGCGAGATCGACCCGGAAAAGATCACGATCGGAGCCGACCAACCCCGCCGGGCCGTCCGTACGCTCATCGGAGCAGTCCCCTGCACAATTCAACACTTGTCAATAACCTTTCACGTAAAGGTTGTTGAGTAGTCATGCCACGCCAATTCTCTACCGGTCGGTAAGCCCTAGGCTCGATATATGCGCCGAGCAAAAATCGTCTGCACCCTGGGGCCCGCCACCGACACATACGACCAGATCAAGGCACTGGTCGAAGCCGGAATGGACGTCGCCCGATTCAATCTCAGCCACGGCACCTACGCCGACCATGAGGAGCGATACCACCACGTCCGCAAAGCCTCCGAGGAAACGGGCCGCAACGTCGGCATCCTCGCCGACCTTCAAGGCCCGAAGATCCGCCTCGGACGCTTCAGCGAAGGCCCCGTACTGCTTGAACGCGGCGACGAGTTCACGATCACCGTCGAACCCGTCGAAGGCGACCGCCACATCTGCGGCACCACCTATCACGGCCTCGCCGCCGATGTCACCGTCGGTGAACGCATCCTCGTCGACGACGGCAAGGTCGCCCTCGAAGTCACCCACATCGACGGCCCCCGCGTCCGCACCACCGTCGTCGAAGGCGGCATGGTCTCCGACCACAAGGGGCTCAACCTCCCCGGCGTCGCCGTCTCCGTCCCCGCACTGTCCGAAAAGGACATCGAAGACCTCCGTTGGGCCCTGCGCACCGGCGCCGACATCATCGCCCTCTCCTTCGTACGCACCGGACGCGACATCGACGACGTCCACCGCGTCATGGACGAGGAGGGCCGGCGCCTCCCCGTGATCGCCAAAGTCGAAAAGCCGCAGGCCGTCGAGAACATCGACGACATCGTCGCCGCGTTCGACGGAATAATGGTCGCCCGCGGCGACCTCGGCGTCGAAATGCCTCTCGAGCAGGTCCCCATCGTCCAGAAGCGCACCATCAAGCTCGCCAAGCGCAACGCCAAACCGGTCATCGTCGCCACCCAGATGCTCGACTCGATGATCGACAACTCCCGCCCGACCCGTGCCGAGGCGTCCGATGTCGCCAACGCGGTCATCGACGGCACCGACGCGGTGATGCTCTCCGGCGAGACGAGCGTCGGCAAATACCCCGTCGAGACGGTGCGCACCATGAGCCGCATCGTCGAAGCAGCGGAAGAGGACATCCTCGCCAAGGGCCTCCCGCCCCTGACCGACCGCAACAAGCCCCGCACCCAGGGCGGCGCGGTCGCCCGCGCGGCCGCCGAGATGGGCGACTTCCTCGGTGCCACATCCCTGGTCGCCTTCACCCAGTCCGGCGACACGGTCAAACGCCTTTCCCGCTACCGCTCCCCGATTCCTCTGCTGGCCTTCACCCCGGAACCGGCCACGCGCTCCCAGCTCAGCCTGACCTGGGGCGTGGAGACCTTCCTCGGCCCGCACGTCGAGTCCACGGACGCGATGGTCGCCCAGGTCGACGAGGAACTCCTGAGGATCGGCCGCTGCGCGAAGGGCGACATCGTGGTGATCACGGCCGGCTCCCCGCCGGGCGTCCCCGGCTCGACGAACCTGGTGCGCGTCCACCACATCGGCGAGGACGACAGCCCCAAGTAAGGGGTCAGTACTTGGGCCCGACGTGCGCGTCCATGAGCGCGACGGACGCGCGTCGGGCCACGGAGACGTTGTACGGCCGGCCGTGGCGGGTGCAGTCCTTCCACTCGACGCCGACCTTGTCCAAGGTGTCGGTGTAGAGCTGCCGGATGTCGTCGGAGACATTCGTGAACCAGTAGCGCGGATACTCGTATCGTTTCCGTTCGCCACCGACGATGCGGGTGGTCCAGTTCATGTTCCGGCAGCCGTCGGAGTGGACGAGTCCGCGGATGAACTCCCAGGGGTGAGCGTCCACGATCTCCTGCTGCCAGGGCTCGAGGGCGATCTTGCGCTCGTGCTTCCTGCCGCGCCCATGCTGCGGAAACATGCACCACAGATGGTTCGAATACACCTTGACGTTGCGGCACCCCTGCTTGATGACCCGGCAGACCGAGTTGTCGGGAAAAACGGTCTGCATCGCTCTCTCGCACTCGTCCATGAGGCCGGGCCAGTCCTCGGAGCAGGTGATCATGAGGCTGGGGACGCGATGACCGGAGTACTGGATGATGTGGCCGTCCCCGAGATACAGGCCGAGAAGATACGCGTACGCCGCAGTCCCGAGTTCGCGGCCGTGGCAGCGGGGGCAGCGTGGTGCCCACCTTCCGGGGCACTCGCCGCGTCCCGCCCGGTCCATATGAAGCCAGTACGAGATGGTTCCCGGCGGCACGCTCAATCGGCGTGCCACGTCCGCGTTCCTAGCCCCGCCACGCAGCAGGTCCAGGGCCTTCTGTCGCACAGCCGTGCTGTGGAATCGCATACGACCACACTGTGTGAGCATGGGTGGCTGTGCGCAGCGAAAAGCGGATGTTCACGAGAACGTGAGCATCCGCTCGGCGAACGGTGCCGGGTGCGGGATTCGAACCCGCACGTCCTTTCGGACAGATGTGTTTGAGACATCAGCGTCTGCCATTCCGCCAACCCGGCAAGGTTGCTGGTCGGAGTGTACCGGGTGAAGGTCGGCGCCTTCAGCTAGGTAGGCTCATTAGAGCAGTGACCTGCCCCGCACCGAGGAGCCCCCCGTGACCGCCCCCGAGTCGCCCCAGCCCACCGCCGATGACGACAAGTCACACGTACCGCCGTTGACGACCCGGGTCGTCATCGCCGAGGACGAGGCTCTCATCCGGCTCGATCTCAAAGAGATGCTCGAGGAAGAGGGGTACGCCGTCGTCGGTGAGGCCGGTGACGGGCAGCGGGCCGTGGAGCTGGCGCGGGAGCACCGGCCGGATCTGGTCATTCTGGACGTGAAGATGCCCGTCCTCGACGGGATTTCCGCGGCCGAGAAGATCTCCGAGGAGTCCATCGCGCCGGTCCTGATGCTGACCGCCTTCTCGCAGCGTGATCTGGTCGAGCGGGCGCGGGATGCCGGGGCCATGGCGTATCTGGTGAAGCCGTTCAGCAAGAGCGACGTGGTGCCGGCCATCGAGATGGCCGTGTCCCGGTTCACCGAGCTCAAGGCGCTGGAGCAGGAGGTCGCGGACCTTTCGCAGCGGCTGGAGACGCGCAAGCTCGTGGACCGGGCGAAGAGCATTCTGCAGACGCAGTACGGGCTGAGCGAGCCGGCCGCGTTCCGGTGGATCCAGAAGACGTCGATGGACCGGCGGCTGTCGATGCAGCAGGTCGCGGAGGCGGTCATCGAGGACGACGAGGAGAAGAAGGCGGCCAAGGGGCAGTAGTGGTCCCGTGGCGCGGGCGTCGAACAGAGCCCTCGGTCCAGGTCCGCTCGGGGAGCGGGGTGGTGACCGGGGGCTCTGTGCTGCTCGCGTGCGAGGCGTGGGGGTGCGGCGGGGTTCGTTGCCGGTGCGGCCGGAGGCCGCCCGGCGCACAGTGACGCGCACACGACATGGACGGTCTGTGGCACCATGTTCACGGTGTGTGCCCTAGAGCGTGGTGATGCCGCGACGCCGGGTCGTGGCATCGGGCAGGCGGGTGTCGCTGCGTTTCGCTGAGACAATCGGGGGTGAAGCTCAGGGGGCCAGGGGTGCGGAGGGGGCTGGTTCCGGCCGAATTCCGATGGCGGTGGCGCTGGTCGCCGCATGGCCGCCATGGGCCCCGTCAGCCCGCTGAGCAGGGAACTTCTCGTCGAGGCCGGCATCCTTCAGAGCCGCCGTCCCTGGCAGTCATGAAGATCATGTGTGAGTTGTCGCGAAGTTGTGTATCGCGACTGACATGTCCGCTCGCCGGTAAGGAGTGTTCTGTTTCCGGCGCATGACTGAGGTCACAGGGCGATCACACATCGGGCGGTCACCTATCGGTGCGCCCAAACCCGCGATTACATTCCCCGCACACCGCACGGACAAGCGGTGTCCTGTGAAGGGATAAAGAAGTTCCCTCACAGACAGGATCGTTCGGGCGGCTCCAAGGGGTTCGAAGTGCTGAACAAGACCATCGTCAAGCTGGCCATTCCGCTGGCAGTTGGTGCCATGGCATTGACCGGCTGCGGCAGTGACTCCGGCAGTGGCGGCGACGCCCTCAAGATTGCTTTCCAGGGCCCGCTCTCCGGCGACAACGTCGCACTGGGCGAGAACATGCAGAACGGCGTGAAGCTCGCCATCGACCAGGCGAACGCCAAGGGTGACCTCGACTTCAAGCTCGAGTACGTCGCTGCGGACGACCAGGGTCTGCCGGACAAGGCAACGGCCGCCGCGCAGAAGGTCATTGACGACGAGAGCGTCGTCGCGGTTGTCGGTCCCGCGTTCTCCGGTCCGACGAACACCGCGTCGCCGCTGTACGCCGAGTCGGGTCTGGTGACGGTTTCGCCGTCGGCCACGAACCCGCTGCTGACGGACAAGGCGAACGGCTTCACGAGCTTCCTGCGTGGTGTCCCCAACGACAACATGCAGGGCGCCGCGATGGCGACCTACTACGCCAAGAAGCTGAAGGCGAAGAAGGTCTACCTGATCGACGACAAGACCGACTACGGCGTGGGCCTGGCCGGCGTTGCCGAGAAGGGCCTGAAGGACGCCGGCATCACGGTCGTCAAGAAGTCCGTCCCGCAGAAGACGCCGGACTACAGCGCGACCGCGAAGGACGTCGTCAACTCCAAGGCCGACGCTCTGGTCTACGCCGGCTACTACCAGGACCTCGCGCCGTTCGCGAAGAAGCTGAAGGACGCGGGCTACAAGGGTGCGGGCATCTCGGGTGACGGTTCCAACGACTCGAAGTTCATCGAGCTCGCGGGTGACGCGTCCGAGAACTGGTTCCTGACCTGCCCGTGCACCGACGCCACTGTCGAGGCCGGCACCAAGAAGTTCGCCGCGGACTACGAGAAGGAGTTCGGCCGGGCCCCCGGTACGTACTCCGCCGAGGCGTACGACATCACCAACATGATCATTGACCAGGTCAAGGGTATGAAGGGCGATGTCC
Source organism: Streptomyces sp. NPDC002889 (assembly GCF_042888425.1). Taxonomy (NCBI): domain Bacteria; kingdom Bacillati; phylum Actinomycetota; class Actinomycetes; order Kitasatosporales; family Streptomycetaceae; genus Streptomyces; species Streptomyces sp. NPDC002889. The sequence continues at coordinate 202,479 of NZ_JBIAPT010000003.1, read as the reverse complement.
AGCGTGAGGCCCTGCGTGACGCTCTGGCGAAGGCGACGTACAAGGGTCTGACGAAGACCTTCTCCTTCGACGAGAACGGTGAGTTCAAGGGCACGGACGTGTACCTGTACCAGGTCAAGGGCGGCAAGATCGGGTACCAGGGCAACGTCAACGAGCTGATCGGCTGAGTCCGAGGCTTGAGTGGCTGACGCCATGCGACTGGGGGCCGGGAGGCAGCAGATCTCCCGGCCCCCGACCGCGAAATAGAGCGCCTCAGCTCGTACTGATTCGAAAGTTCCGCCCGCAAACCGCCCTCGTCGCCACGAGCGCAGCGGCTTGCTCAGCTCCCACAAGGAAGTCTGCTCCATGTCCCTTCAGGAATTCTGGGACTATCTCGTCCTAGGGGTGATGCTCGGCTCGCTGTATGCCGTCATCGCCATCGGCTACACCCTGGTCTACGGTGTGCTGCAGCTGATCAACTTCGCGCACAGCGAGGTGTTCATGCTCGGCGCCTACGGCAGCCTCATCGTCCTTCAGCTCATCAATCCGGGGGACAACCCGTCCGCCCTGGCCTCCATCGGCTTCGTCGCTCTCGCGATGGCGGGGTCGGCGTTGTTCGGCGGCGTCACGGCGTACGGCCTGGAGAAGGTCGCGTACCGACCACTACGCAGACGCGGTGCACCGCGGCTGATCTTCCTGATCACCGCGATCGGCGCCTCGTTCTTCCTGTACAACCTGGCCGGCAAGCTGTTCGGGCGTGACCCGCTGCCGCTGCCCGAGATGTACGACAACCACGAGGTGTTCACGATCTTCGGCGCCGGCGTGAACATCACGCAGATGCTGCAGTTCGCGACCGCCGTGGTGATGATGATCGCGCTCGACCTGCTGGTGAACCGCACCAAGCTCGGCAAGGGCATCCGCGCGGTGGCGCAGGACGCCGAGGTCGCCGGCCTGATGGGTGTGAACATCGACAAGGTCATCTCCCGCACCTTCATCATCGGCGGTGTCATGGGCGGTGTGGCGGGCTTCCTGTTCGCCAACCTGAACCAGGTGTCGTACACGATGGGCTTCATTCCCGGCATCACCGCGTTCGCCGCCGCCGTCGTCGGCGGTATCGGCAACATCCGCGGTGCGATGTTCGGTGGCATCCTGATCGGCATCGTGGAGACGATGACGGTGCCGCTGCTCGGTGACGAGTGGCGCAGCGTCTCGGCCATGGTGGTCCTGATCCTGGTGCTGATGTTCCGCCCGATGGGCATCCTCGGTGAGCGAGTGGGGAGGGCGGCATGAGCACTGTTGAGACTTCCAAGAACCTGACGCCGTCTGCGGCGAGCAAGCTCCGCCGTACGGCCTGGTATCAGTCGGAGCGCTTCTCCCGCCTGTGGGCGATGATCGCGCTGGGTGTGCTGCTGGCCCTGGTGACGGGTGAGCAGGGCAACACCCGTGACGTGTTCTTCTCCATCGAGTCGACCTTCACCGGTCCGAATCTGTGGGTCTGCCTGGCCATCACGGTCGGCATCTGGGCGCTGCGCGAGTTCGCGGCCGAGTCGATCAAGGGCGTTGCGTCGAAGGCGAAGACCTCGGCGAAGCAGAGTACGGCCGCCGGTCCGGTGGGCTCCCTGCGGGCGCGGTTCCAGACCGACAAGCGGCTGCGCTGGGGCGTGCTGGCTGTCGTCCTGATCCTGGTCCTGGTCATTCCGTCGGGTCTGGCACGGACCTGGCAGACGGTTCTGGTCGACCAGATCGCGATCTTCGCGCTGCTGGCGATCGGCCTGAACGTGGTGATCGGCTGGGCCGGTCTGCTGGACCTCGGGTTCTTCGCCTTCTTCGCGGTGGGTGCGTACTCGACGGCGTACTGGACGGGCCGGCTGCCCATCGAGCCGCCGGTGGTGCTGAACAACTTCTGGGTCATCCCGGTGGCGGTCATCACCTGCCTGATCTGTGGTCTGCTGCTGGGTGCTCCGACGCTTCGGCTGCGGGGCGACTATCTGGCGATCGTGACGCTCGGCTTCCACGAGATCATCTACCTGGTCGCGAAGAACGCGGACGGAATCACCGGCGGCCCGCAGGGCGCCCGGCTGATCCCCGACTTCTCGATCGACTTCGCGGGCATCGACTACAAGTGGTCGATCAAGCCGCTGCCGTACTGGTATCTGCTGGTCTTCTTCATCGTCCTGGTGATCATCCTGTTCTCGCGCCTCGAGCACTCGAGGGTCGGGCGCGCCTGGACGGCGATCCGTGAGGACGAGATCGCGGCCGCTGCCAACGGCGTCAACACGGTGCAGTTCAAGCTGATGGCGTTCGCCATCGGAGCCTCGACCTCCGGTGTCGCGGGCGTGATCTTCACCAGTAAGTACGGGTACATCAACCCCGAGGTCTTCCCGCTGCTGCAGTCGATCCTGATCCTGGCGTACGTCATCTTCGGTGGCATGGGCTCGATCCCGGGCGTGCTGGCGGGCACGGCGATCCTGGTGTGGCTGCCGGAGGCGCTCAAGGACTGGGTGGACCCGTCGGACCGGTACATGTACCTGGGCGCGCTGCTCGTGGTCATGATGATCTACCGGCCGCAGGGTCTCTGGCCTTCTCGCCGAAGGCAGCGTGAGCTGAAGATGGCGGAAGAGGGCATCGGTGACGCGGATGCGATGACCGAGCCGGCGGGAGGCAAGTTCTGATGACCACCGACGTGAAGAGCCCCGCGGCTGCGAAGCCCGCGGCGGACGGCGGCGAACTGGTGCTGCAGGCCTCGGACGTGACGCTGAGGTTCGGCGGTCTGACCTGCCTCGACCATGTGAACCTCAACATGCGGCGCGGCGAGATCCTCGCGGTGATCGGGCCGAACGGCGCGGGCAAGACCTCGCTGTTCAACTCGCTCACGGGCGCGTACACCCCGCAGGAGGGCCGGGTCGTCTTCCGGCCCAAGGACGGCGGTGAGAAGTCGCTGCTGGGCAGCAAGCCGCACATCGTCAACCGGCTCGGGCTGGCGCGTACGTTCCAGAACATCCGGTTGTTCGGCGCGTTGACGGCGCTGGAGAACGTGAAGATCGCGGCCGAGACCCGGCTGAAGGCCGGACCGGTGTCGATCATGCTGGGGCTGCCGAACGCGCGTAAGGCGGAGCGTCTCAGTGACGAGCGGGCGCACCGGCTGCTGAAGTTCGTGGGGCTGCAGGACAAGCTCAACGAGATCGCGGGCAGCCTCTCCTACGGCGACCAGCGCAGTCTGGAGATCGCCCGGGCGCTGGCCACCGACCCGCAGGTGCTCCTGCTGGACGAGCCGGCGGCCGGCACCAACCCGACGGAGAAGCTGGAGCTGGAGCAGCTGATCCGCCGTATCAACACTGAGCTGGGTGTCAGCGTGCTGCTCATCGAGCACGACATGCGTCTGGTGATGTCGGTGGCGGACCGGGTGATGGTGCTCAACTTCGGCAAGAAGATCGCCGAGGGGACGCCGAGCGAGGTGCAGCAGCACCCGGCGGTGATCGAGGCGTACCTGGGTGCGTCGGCGGAGGACGCCGAGGCGGTTCAGGCCGTTATTGCGGAGCAGCGGTCGGCGCCGGACGAGGAGTCGGAGGAGTCTTCGGACGACTCGGCGGACGAGGCGGACGATGCCTCGGACGGCGAGGCGTCGGAGGTTGCGTCCACCGGCGAGGCGTCGGACGAGGCGTCGGACCAGTCTGCGGACGAGGAGAGCGGCAAGTGAGCACCACGACTGAGCTGCAGAAGGACACCGGCACGCCCGGGTCGTCCGAGGAGACGCTGCTCGAACTGAAGGGTATGCGGGTGTTCTACGGCGCCATCGAGGCGCTGAAGGGCATCGACCTGACGGTACGCAAGGGCGAGATCGTCGCCCTGCTCGGCGGCAACGGCGCCGGCAAGACGACGACGCTGCGCACGATCTCGGGCATGCTCCAGCCGCGCCACGGCGAGGTGCTGCTGCGCGGTGAGCGCATCGACGGCATCAAGTCGCACGAGCTGGTGCAGTTCGGCATCGGGCATGTGCCCGAGGGCCGGCGGGTCTTCTCGACGATGACGGTGCGCGAGAACCTGGAGATGGGCGCGTACAAGTTCACGTCGGTGGACTCCGCCGACCTGGACCGGGCGTTCACCCTCTTCCCGCGGCTGGCGGAGCGGCGTTCGCAGCAGGCGGGCACGCTGTCGGGCGGTGAGCAGCAGATGCTGGCGATCGGCCGTGCCCTGATGGGCAGGCCGGAGCTGCTGTTGCTCGACGAGCCGTCGATGGGTCTGGCCCCGCTGATCGTGCAGCAGATCTTCGACATCATCGAGGAGATCAACAAGCAGGGCACGACGGTGCTGCTGGTGGAGCAGAACGCCACGCAGGCACTGGGTCTGGCGAACCGTGGGTACGTCCTGGAGACGGGTGCGGTCGCGATGTCGGGACCGGCGGGCGAGTTGCTCTCCGACACCCGTATCCGCGCGGCCTACCTGGGTGAGGGCGCGGCCTGACGGACCGGTTGACCGAGCGGCGGGGCCGGGGAGCCACAGGCTTCCCGGCCCCGCTGTGGTGTGTGTGCGTCCGTGTTGCACACTGCCAGACATGGACATCACGATCAGGAGAGTCGAGCCCGAGGAGTACGCCGAGCTCGGTGAGCTGACCGCGCAGGCCTATCTGGAGGGCGGCCTGCTGGACCTCGGCGAGGACGATCCGTATCTGTCGGTGCTGCGGGACGCCGCGGGGCGGGCCGCGGGGGCGGAGGTGTTTGTCGCGGCCGATGAGCGGGGCGGGCTGCTCGGCGGGGTCGCGTTCGTGCCGGACGGCGGCCCGTTGGCCGATATCGCGGGTCCCGGTGAGGCGGAGTTCCGGATGCTCGCGGTCAGTGGGAGGGCGCGCGGCCGTGGTGCGGGGGAGGCGCTGGTGCGCACCTGTGTCGAGCGGGCGCGGGTCACGCCGGGGTGCGTGCGGCTGGTGCTTTCGACGCAGGGCAGCATGCATGCCGCGCACCGGATCTATGGCCGTCTGGGCTTCGTCCGGACCCCCGAGCGGGACTGGGAGCCCGTTCCCGGCCTGAGGCTGCTGACGTACGCCCTGGAGCTCTGACGGCCCCAGGGCCTCTCTTTCGGATCCTGCCGGGGCTCGCCGTGCCCTGGGTCCCCCTGTAGCCCCTCGGGCACGGGAGGTGCCTTGGGCACCGGACCCCGCTCGCTGATCCGGCCTGATCCGCAACAGCGGCCCAGTATGCGCCCGCCGGCTGGGGGCGCGGCTGCAACAGGCCGCCGGGCGTGGCCCGTTCGTCCGCGCAGAGGCGGATCAGTTCGTGCATGCGCCGGTGACCGGGCGCCGGCGCGTCTGGTGCCGAGCACCACCGCCCAGGTGGACACGGTGGCCCGCCCATCCGGACCACCCCTGTCCTCCAGCCCTGTCCTCTAGCCCTGGACGTCGCGCAGCAGGCAGGTCAGCCGTGCCGTGCAGACCCGCTTGTCCTGCTCGTCGGTGATGACGATCTCGTACGTGGCGGTGGAACGGCCGCGGTGCACCGGCGTCGCGACACCGGTGACCGTGCCGGAGCGCACGCCCCGGTGGTGTGTGCAGTTGAGGTCCACGCCGACGGCGACCTTGTGCGGGCCGCCGTGCATCATCGAGCCGATCGACCCGAGGGTCTCGGCGAGAACGGCCGAGGCACCGCCGTGCAGCAGTCCGTACGGCTGGGTGTTGCCCTCGACGGGCATGGTGCCGACGACCCGGTCCGCGGCGGCCTCGAGGATCTGCACGCCCATGCGTTCGCCGAGCGTGCCGGCGGAGAAGAGCGCGGGCAGGTCCACTCCGAGCGTGGCGTACTCGTCGATGACCTCTTGAGGGAACTTCACGGTGGTCTGCTCGCCCATGGGCCCGGCTCCGATCTCCTGCGGTAAGTGCTGTGTGCACCGTCATATCAGATGCCTGAGCGAACGCTTAGACGGGAGGGGTCGTTCCCCGGGCCGTCATGTGCTCGTCGCCTGCTCGAACCGCACCACGACCGACTTGCTCGCCGGGGTGTTGCTGGTGTCGGCCGTGGACTCCAGCGGCACCAGCACATTGGTCTCGGGGTAGTACGCCGCCGCACAGCCCCGCGCGGTGGGGTAGTGCACCACCCGGAACCCGGGTGCACGCCGCTCCACAGCGTCGTTCCACTCACTGACCAGATCGGTGTACGAACCGTCCGTGAGGCCGAGCTCCCGCGCGTCGTCCGGGTTCACCAGCACCACCCGGCGGCCGCCCTTGATGCCCCGGTACCGGTCGTCGAGGCCGTAGATCGTGGTGTTGTACTGGTCGTGCGAGCGCATCGTCTGCAGCAGCAGCCGGCCCGCCGGGACCTCGGGGAACTCGACGGGGGCCGCCGTGAAGTTGGCCTTGCCGGTGGCGGTCGGGAAACGGCGCTCGTCACGCGGCGCGTGCGGCAGCGTGAAGCCGCCGGGCCTGGCGATCTTCGCATTGAAGTCCTCGAAGCCGGGGACCACCCGGGCGATCCGGTCACGGATCGTGCCGTAGTCCTTCTCGAAGTCCTCCCACGGGGTCGGCGACGCGGGCCCGAGCACGGCACGCGCCATCCGTGCCACGATCGCGGGCTCCGAGAGCAGATGGGGGCTCGCGGGCGTGAGGTTGCCACGGGAGGCGTGCACCATGCCCATCGAGTCCTCGACGGTCACCACCTGCCGGCCGCCGGCCTGCACGTCCTTGTCGGTGCGGCCCAGCGTCGGCAGGATCAGCGCACGCCGGCCGGTGACGGCGTGCGAGCGGTTCAGCTTCGTCGAGACATGGACGGTCAGCCGTGCCCGGCGCATCGCGGCCTCGGTGACCGCGGTGTCAGGGGACGCGCTCACGAAATTGCCGCCCATGGCGAAGAAGACCTTCGCGCGGCCGTCGCGCAGCGCCTCGATGGACCTGACCACGTCGAGTCCGTGATGACGCGGCGGGGCGAAGCCGAACTCCTTCTCCAGCGCGTCCAGGAAGGCGGGCGCGGGCCGCTCGAAGATGCCCATGGTCCGGTCGCCCTGCACGTTCGAATGCCCGCGCACCGGACAGACGCCGGCGCCGGTGCGGCCGATGCTGCCGCGCAGCAACAGGAAGTTGACCACTTCGCGGATGGTCGGCACCGCGTGCTTGTGCTGGGTCAGCCCCATCGCCCAGCACACGATGGTGCGCTCGGACCCGAGCACCATGGCCAGGGCCTTTTCGATCCCGGCCCGGTCCAGGCCCGTCGCGGCGAGCGTCTCGTCCCAGTCGGCGGCCCGTGCCGCTGCCGTGAACTCCTCGTACCCATGGGTGTACTCGCGGACGAACTCCTCGTCCACCGCGCCCGGCGTGTCGATGATCAGCTTGTTGAGCAGCCGGAACAGCGCCTGGTCTCCGCCGATACGGATCTGCAGGAACAGATCGTTCAGCGCCACGCCCTTGATCATGCCGAGCGGGGTCTGCGGGTTCTTGAACCGCTCCAGCCCCGCCTCGGGCAATGGATTGACCGAGATGATCCTGGCGCCCGAGGCCTTGGCCTTCTCCAGGGCGGACAGCATCCGGGGGTGGTTCGTGCCCGGGTTCTGCCCGGCCACGATGATCAGGTCCGCCTGGTGCAGATCCTCCAGCGAGACGCTGCCCTTGCCGATGCCGATCGTCTCGACCAGCGCCGAGCCGGACGACTCGTGGCACATGTTGGAGCAGTCGGGAAGATTGTTGGTGCCGAACTCCCGGGCGAACAGCTGGAGCAGGAACGCCGCCTCGTTGCTCGTACGTCCCGAGGTGTAGAACAGCGCCTCGTCGGGGGAGGAGAGGGCACCCAGTTCCTCGGCGATCACCGCGAAGGCGCGCTCCCAGGTGACCGCCTCGTACCTCTCCGCGTCCTGCGCCAGATACATCGGCTGTGTGATCCGGCCCTGCTGGCCCAGCCAGTACCCGCTGCGCGTGGCGAGGTCCGCGACCGTGTGCGCGGCGAAGAAGTCGGGGGTGACCCGGCGCAGGGTCGCCTCCTCGGCCACCGCCTTCGCGCCGTTCTCGCAGAACTCCGCGACATGGCGTTTGTCGCCCTCGGGCCAGGCGCACCCGGGGCAGTCGAAGCCGTTCTTCTGGTTGACCTGCAGCAGGGTCTGCGCGGTGCGGCGCAGGCCCATCTGCTGCTGGGCGATGCGCAGCGTGTGCCCGAGGGCATGCAGGCCCGCCGCCGCCTGCTGCGGGGCCGTGACCTGGGGTGCGTCCTGGGCCGGATCCCCTGCGGGCGGCTTGCTCGCCATCGCGCTCTCCTTTGAGCGTCGTCTCCTGCTGTACATCGCCGATCCTGTCACGCACCGCGGACGGTGCCCATGGGCGGGCGGACCGGTCGGGATTGTCAGTGGCACGTGGCAGGATCGGGGACGTGGCCGAGACAGCATCGAAGAAGACCGCAGACAACCGACCGCGCCTGCTCCTCATGGACGGGCACTCCCTGGCGTACCGGGCGTTCTTCGCGCTGCCCGCGGAGAACTTCACGACCGCGGGGGGCCAGCCGACGAACGCCGTCTACGGCTTCGCGTCGATGCTGGCGAACACGCTGCGCGACGAGTCGCCCACGCATTTCGCGGTCGCCTTCGACGTCTCCCGCAAGACCTGGCGCTCGCAGGACTTCCCCGAGTACAAGGCGAACCGCTCCGCGACCCCGGACGAGTTCAAGGGGCAGGTCGAGCTGATCGGCGAGCTGCTGGACACCATGAACGCGGTGCGGTTCGCGGTGGACGGCTTCGAGGCGGACGACGTCATCGCCACCCTCGCCACCCAGGCCGAGGCCGCCGGGTTCGAGGTGCTGATCGTCACCGGCGACCGGGACTCCTTCCAGCTGGTCAGCGAGCACACCACCGTGCTGTACCCGACCAAGGGCGTCTCCGAGCTGACCCGCTTCACCCCCGAGAAGGTCGAGGAGAAGTACGGGCTGACCCCGCAGCAGTACCCGGACTTCGCCGCCCTGCGCGGTGACCCGTCCGACAACCTGCCGGGCATCCCCGGCGTCGGGGAGAAGACGGCCACGAAGTGGATCACCCAGTTCGGGTCGTTCGCCGAGCTGGTCGAGCGCGCGGACGAGGTCAAGGGGAAGGTCGGGCAGGCGCTGCGGGACCATCTGGAGTCCGTCAAGCTCAACCGGCATCTGACCGAGCTCGTGCGGGACGTGGAGCTGCCCAGGTCGATCACGGACCTGGAGCGCGCGCCGTACGACAGGTCGGCGCTGAAGGGGTTCCTGGAGGTCCTGGAGATCCGTAACCCGAGCCTGCGCGAGCGGCTGCTCGCCGTCGACCCGGGCGCACAGGAGGACGAGCCGCCTGCCCCGGCCGCCGGGGTCGAGCTGGACGGCACCGTGCTGGGTGCGGGCGAGCTGGCGCCCTGGCTGGAACGGCACGGCGGACAGCAGCTCGGCGTGGCCACGGTCGCCACCTGGGCCCTGGGCGTCGGCAACGTCAGCGAGATCGCGCTCGCCGGGGCGGACGGAGCCGCCGCCTGGTTCGACACCACCACACTGGACGAGGCCGACGAGCAGGCCTTCGCCGCCTGGATCGCCGACCCGGCCCGGCCGAAGGTCGTCCACAGCGTGAAGGACGCGCTGCGGGTCTTCCCCGAGCACGGCTGGGACATCGCGGGCGTCACCATGGACACCGCGCTCGCCGCCTATCTCGTCAAGCCCGGCCGCCGCTCCTTCGCACTGGACGCGCTCTCCGTCGAGTACCTGCACCGTGAGCTCGCCCCGGCGGCCGCCGACGGACAGCTGGCGTTCGGCGCCGATGAACAGGCCGAGGCCGACGCCCTGATGGCGCAGGCCCGTGCGGTCCTCGATCTGGGTGAAGCCTTCGGCGAGAAGCTGACGGAGGTCGGCGCGGCCGAGCTGCTGCACGACGTGGAGCTGCCCACCTCCGTGCTGCTGGCCCGGATGGAGCGACACGGAATCGCCGCCGACCATGCCCATCTGGAGGCGATGGAGCAGCAGTTCGCCGGCGCCGTGCAGCAGGCGGTGAAGGAGGCGCACGCCACAGTGGGCCACGAGTTCAACCTCGGCTCGCCCAAGCAGCTGCAGGAGGTCTTCTTCGGCGAGCTGAACCTCCCCAAGACGAAGAAGACCAAGACCGGTTACACCACGGACGCGGACGCGCTGGCCTGGCTGGCCTCGCAGACCGAACACGAACTGCCGGTCATCATGTTGCGTCACCGCGAGCAGGCCCGGCTGCGCTCCACGGTCGAGGGCCTGATCAAGACGATCGCGGCCGACGGCCGGATCCACACCACCTTCAGCCAGACGGTCGCCGCCACCGGCCGGCTCTCCTCCACCGACCCCAATCTGCAGAACGTGCCGGTGCGCACGGACGAGGGCCGCGCCATCCGCCGGGGCTTCGTCGTCGGCGAGGGCTTCGAGTCGCTGATGACCGCCGACTACAGCCAGATCGAACTGCGGGTGATGGCGCATCTGTCCGAGGACGAGGGCCTGATCGACGCCTTCACCTCGGGCGAGGACCTGCACACGACCGTCGCCTCCCAGGTGTTCGGCGTCGAGCGCTCCGCGGTCGACGCGGAGATGCGCCGCAAGATCAAGGCGATGTCGTACGGCCTGGCCTACGGGCTCTCCGCGTTCGGACTCTCGCAGCAGCTGAGCATCGAGCCGGCCGAGGCCCGGGTGCTGATGGACACCTACTTCGAGCGGTTCGGCGGGGTGCGGGACTATCTGCGCCGCGCTGTCGACGAGGCGCGGGCCACGGGCTACACGGCGACGATGCTCGGCCGTCGCCGCTACCTCCCCGACCTCAACAGCGACAACCGGCAGCGCCGTGAGGCGGCCGAGCGGATGGCGCTCAACGCGCCGATCCAGGGCACCGCGGCGGACATCGTCAAGGTCGCGATGCTCAAGGTCGACCGGGCGCTGAGGCAGGCGGAACTCTCCTCCCGGCTGCTGCTCCAGGTCCACGACGAAATCGTGCTGGAGGTGTCCCCGGGCGAGCGCGCGGCGGTCGAGGAGATCGTCCGCCACGAGATGTCCTCGGCCGTGTCCCTGCGGGCCCCGCTGGATGTCTCGGTGGGCGTGGGCCCGGACTGGGAGTCGGCAGCGCACTGAGCGGCGGACGCACGAGCGGCGCGCGTCGCGGGGGCGTGGCGCCCGGGGCGGGCCACCCCGGATGCGCCGCCCGCCCGAGGGCTCAGGCGTCGGCGCGGTCCGCCTCGGTCTCGGGCACCGGCACCGGCGCCCCGTCGTCGCGGTGCTCCCGCAGCCGGGCGGCCGCCGCGTACAGCACCACACCCCCCGCCAGCCCCGCACCCGCGCCGAAGCATGCCGTCGGGATGATGTCCAAGGGCGTGTGGATCACGCCCCAGTACAGGTACCACCGCACACACCGGTGGACGACCCCGGCGAGCACGCACACCGCCAGCAGTGCGCCGGCCGCCCGCCGCTCGCGCCGGCCGAGCACCGGCACGGACCGCGGCGGCGCGGTGACCGGTTGGCGGCGCAGCGCCGAGACCGTGAACCAGACCAGGACGATCAGCGCCAGCACCGAACTCCCGTACTGCGTGTACGTGTAGAGGGGGAATCCCGCGACGACCTCACCGAGCACCGGCGCGACCCGCATCCCCCAACGGTCGAAGTGCGTGAACGCGTCCCACACGACATGCGTCGCCGCCCCGATCACCGCGGAGGCGTAGAACCAGAACGCCGTGACCAGCGGTGGCCGGTCGTGCCACGGGCGCCCCCGCACCAACGTGTGCACTCGTCCCTGCCACCCCCGCGGCAGCAGGGCCACGAGCGGGTCACGCACCATCAGCCAGAGCCCGACGAGTACCGCGGTGATGACGACGTCGACCGTCAGCACACCCCGCAGCCCGTGCGTCACGGTCCCGAACATCATCGCGCCGGGAAAGACGCTGGCCGCGAAGTACGTCATATCAGGGGCGAACGAGCCCATGACGAGAGCCGAAGCGACCAGCGGGCCGCGCCCGGTCCCGCTGCGCCGGACGCCGGGCAGCACCGCCGCGGCATGGCTCAGTGTGAACGGCATCCCATGGCCCCCTTGAACCCGGTTGATCACTGAGGCCCAGTATGCGTGATGCTCCCCGTTCACGATCAGGGGAACACGGAGGTGGCGAACCGGTGAAAACGGGTCAGGTGCCGGTGTCCGGCGGCCCGGAGTGCATTAGGGTCACGTGAGTCTGCGCGCTGGGGAGCGCGAAGAGCCGCTGATGGGGAGGGACCAGACGTATGGCAGCGCATTTCGGTCGCCGGCTGCGCAAGGGGGCGACGACGACCGCCGTGGCCGCGGCCGCGGTTGCGGCGCTCTCCGCGTCGCAGGCGCCCGGCATCACGTCCGCCACTTCGGATGACAGCCAGGGAGCGTCCGAGGCCACTGTGCCGCCCGGCACCCCGGTCACCGGCAACTCCCCGTACTACACGGACCTTCCGCCGCTCGGCGCTCCCGACCATCCGGCCTCTTCCGCGGATCAGCCGGCGAACGGCCCGACGGAGGCCGGTATTCCCGCGACCGTCCTCGCCGCCTACAAGCAGGCCGAACAGACCATCTCGGCATCCGATCCCGCGTGCCGGCTGCCGTGGCAACTGCTCGCCGCCATCGGCAAGGTGGAGTCCGGACAGGCGCGCGGCGGCAAGGTCGACGCCCAGGGCACCACCCTCTCGCCGATCCTCGGACCGGTCCTGAACGGCGTCGGCTTCGCGAACATATCGGACACCGACAAGGGTGCCTACGACGGCGACTCCGTGCACGACCGCGCGGTCGGCCCGATGCAGTTCATCCCGGCCACCTGGGAGACATGGGGTCAGGACGCCAACGCCGACGGCCGCAGGGACCCCAACAACATCTACGACGCGGCACTCGCAGCGGGCCGCTACCTCTGTGCGGGCGGCCGGGACCTCAGTGTCGCGGGCGACCTGGAAAAGGCGATCCTCGGCTACAACCACTCCCGCGAATACCTGCGCACGGTCCTGTCCTGGTTCGACTACTACAAGCGGGGCACCCACGAGGTTCCGGACGGCACCGGCGTGCTGCCGGTCGACGACCGCCCGGACAGCGCGGGCCCGCTGCCGACGCCGAACCCCTCCAAGCCCGGCACCGCGCCGACCCCCGAACCGAAGCCCGGCCGCCCGTCGAAGCCCGCCGACGGATCCGACACGTCGCCGGCCCCCACTCCGCCGGCCCCTACTCCGCCGGCCCCCACTCCGCCGACCCCTGAGCCGCCCACGCCGAGCCCCGTACAGCCCGCCCGAATCGAGGACGCGGGCACCGGCGCGCTGACGGCCATGGCCGGCCGGATGTTCACCGAGCGGGCCACGGTCCGTGTGGAGGACTCCGCCGGTGCCGGCCTCCCGAAGCAGCCCGTCCGTTTCGAGATCGTCGGCACCACCGACACGCGCTTCCCCGGCGGAAAGTCGAGCGTCACCCTTGTCACCGGGCTCGACGGCACGGCCACCGCACCCGCCCTGGTCGCGGGGGAGCGGACCGGTGCCTTCGTCGTCCGCGCCACGGTGGAGGCCCGCTCGCTGCCTGCCGTCGGCATCCCCGCGACCGTCACCCAGCGGGAGGCGGACAAGGTCGTACGGACCGACGGGAAGGCGCTGACGGCGACCCCCGGCTCCGAGTTCGCGGACGACGTCGAGGTCAAGGCCACGTACCAAGGCGGCGTCGCCTCCGGTGTGGCGGTCACCGCCACCATGATCACCTCGGCCGAGACCCCGGCCACGAACGACAAGGGGCCGTACTTCAAGGACGCCGACGGGAACCCGGTCCGCACCCTGACGGAGCTCAGGACCGACGCCGACGGCGTTCTCAAGCTCCCGAAGATCTTCGCGGACAGCACGGAAGGCACCTTCCTGCTCCGGCTCACCACTGCCGGCGGTGCATCCGTGGACATCGAGCTGAAGGTGGCGCCCCAGGCCACGCCCGCCCCGTCCCCGGCCCCCTGACCGGAGCGCCGCCGCACGGCAGCATTCCCGCACCGCCCCTGTGCCGCACCGGCGCAGGGGCGGTGTGGCGCGTCGTGCGGTGCTTCACGTTCTCGCTGTTCTCATCTCACGGCCGCGTTGCTACGGTGCCCCCGCCCTGACGCCATATCAGCTCCGAGCCCCCGGGAGGCCGAGCATGCGTGCCCTCGCCGCAGCCGCCATCGGGCTGGTCGCCGCCCTCGTCCTCGTCCTCACCCTCACCGCGATCGGCGCACCCGAGGGCACGACCTCGCCGAAGCCGCTGCTGACCACCGTCCCAGGACCGAAGAAGTAGGGGACGGACCGTGCGCCGCAGAGCCAGCCTCGTCCTCGTCGCCCTCGCCGTCTTCTGCGCCGCCCTGGCGCCTCTGCTGCGCTGGTACGCCTTCCCCCGCCTCGCCAAGATCCCGCCCGCCCAGTACCAGGAGATGGTCCTCGAGGCGAGGCCCGCGACCCTCCTCGACTACGGCACCCTCCAGGCGAAGCGGGTCGACAAGGTCACCATCGTGCAGACGCTCAAGGGCAATGTGGAGGAGTCCAGGAAGATCGAGCGCAGCGCCGGCCGCGATGTCGTCGTCTGGGACTCCCTCTCCTATGTGGTGGGACCCGACGGCGCGATGGTCTCCCGGATCCCCGAGCGCTACATCTTCGACGCGCACAGCCAGGCACCCGTGCACGCGACCGGAGAGGCGGTCGACGGCGACGCGGTACGGCGGGAAGGCATCGAGTTCAAGTGGCCGTTCCTCACCGAGAAGCGTGACTACGAGTACTTCGACGCCCAGACCCGCACCTCCGCGCCCATCCACTACCAGGGCACCCGCACCTTCCGCGGTCTGGACGTGTACTACTTCGAGCAGACCATCCCCTGGACCAAGGTGTTGTACCCGAAGACGATGCCCATCCCCGGCATCGATGCGACCACGCTCGAGAAGCAGACAGGCACCACCCGCTGGTACACCACCAAGCGGATGTTCTGGGTCGACCCGGTCACCGGCGCGCCGGTCAACGGCGAGGAGATCCACGAGGAGGAACTGCGCGGCGGCTCGCTGCTCGGAGGCCGCGACAAGGTCACCGCCTTCGCCGGGCATGTGCGGATGCGCGAGGACTACATCGATCACACGGTGGAACTCGTCGGCTCCCAGCGGCAGCTGGTGCTGCTGATGACCTCGTATCTTCCATGGGGGCTCGTCACGCTCGGCGGGGGACTGCTGGCACTCTCCCTGTGGCTGGAGGCCCGCTCACGGCGCCCGGACGATCCCGCCCCGGCCGCCCCGGTCCGCGACCCCGAACCGGCGCTCAGCGGTTGAGCCGCGCCTTCGTGTGCCGGGTCGGTTCCGCCGTCGCCGGATCCTCGGGCCACGGGTGCCTGGGATAGCGGCCGCGCAGTTCCGCCCGTACGGCCCGGTACCCCTCCCGCCAGAACGACGCCAGGTCCGCGGTGACGGCGGCGGGGCGGCCCGCGGGGGAGAGAAGGTGCACCAGCACGGGCACTCCCGCGACCTTCGGTGTCTCGCGCAGTCCGAACAGTTCCTGCACCTTCACCGCCAGCACCGGCTGCTCCCCGCCGTACTCCACCCGGATCCGTGAACCGCTCGGCACCTCGATCCGCTCCGGTGCGAGCTCGTCGAGCCGGGCCGCGTCGCCGCTCGCCCACGGCAGCAGGCGCTGCAGCGCCTGGCCCGCCTGGATCCGGGCCATGTCGGCCCGCCGCCGGGCGCGGGAGAGTTCCGGCTCCAGCCACTCGCCGGCGCGGTCCAGCAGCGCCGTGTCCGCGACGTCCGGCCAGGGCGGGCCCAGCACCCGGTGCACGAACGCGAGACGCTCGCGAAGCTCCTGCGCCTCACGTGTCCAGTGGAGCAGCCCGAGCCCCTCGCGCCGCAGCCCCTCCATCAGCGCATCCCGTACGAGGGCCGGGTCCGGTTTCTTCAGCGGCCGTACGGAGAGCTCCACCGCGCCCAGCCGGTCCACGGTGCGTGCGACCACATCGCCCTCCTGCCAGTGCACCTCCTCGTCGCCGGCGAGCAGATGCGAGGCGGCCGCGCGGGCGGTGTCCTCGTCGATGACGGCAGCGAGCCGCACCCGCGCGGACGCGGCGGTTGCGGCCCGGTCCGCCACGGCGACGGCCAGCCATGGTGTGCTCCGCAGCCGCGAGCCCTCGCCGAGCTCCGCACCGGTCCCGGAGGCCATCAGGAAGGTCTGCTCCCCGCGCGCCCGCGCCACCCGCTCGGGGAAGGCGAGCGCGGTGACGAGGCCGGCGACGGCGTCGTCGCCGGCCTGTCCGCCGCGGGTCGCGGCACCCGGTTTGCCGTGCGCGGGGCCGCTGCCCGGACCTGAGCCCGTGGCCGACGGCGCATCGCCGCCCCGACGCGCCGTGCCCCCGACGGCCCCGTGACCCGACGCCCCCGACAACGACGACTCCAGCCGTCTCGCCTCCGCACGCCAGCGCGCCCCGTAGGCGTCGCCGCCGCGCCGGGCGGCACGCCAGGCCGCGGCCAGGTCGTCCCCGTACTCCCGGGGCGGTTCCTCGCTCAGCAGCGCGACCACCTCGGCCACCCGGCGTCCACCCACCTGACGGGCGCCGTCGAGCAGGGCACGGGCCAGCCGGGGGTGCACGCCCAGCCGGGACATCCGTACGCCCCGTTCCGTGGCCCTGCCGTCGGCGTCCACCGCGCCGATGGCGCTCAGCACCGACCGCGCCGCCGCCAGCGCGCCGGCCGGCGGCGGGTCCAGCAGCGCCAGGCCGGTGGCCGCCGGGTCGCCCCAGCACGCCGCCTGCAGGGCGAACGCGGCCAGGTCCGCGACCTTGATCTCGGGCGAGGGGAACCGCGGCAGCCGGGCGTCCTCCGCCTCGGCCCAGCAGCGGTACACGGTCCCCGGCGCCTCGCGGCCGGCACGGCCCGCCCGCTGCCGCGCCGCCGCCTGCGAGGCGCGGACCGTCGTGAGTGCGCTCAGTCCCCGCGCATGGTCCGTGCGCGGCTCGCGCGCGAGACCCGAGTCCACCACCACCCGTACGCCCGGCACCGTGAGCGACGACTCGGCGACCGACGTCGCCAGTACCACCCGGCGCCCGGCGCCACCCCCGAGCACGGCGTCCTGCACGGCGGCCGGCGCCCGCCCGTGCACCTGGAGGACCGTGGCGTCCACCTCACCGAGCATTCCCGCCACCCGCGCGATCTCACCGACACCGGGCAGGAAGCACAGCACGTCACCGGAGCGTTCGGCCAGTGCCCTGCGCACCACCGAGGCCACATGCGCCAGGAACGCCGGATCGACCCGCATCCCGTGCGGCGGCCGCACCGGGCGCGTCACCGGCGCCCGGACGACGTCCACCGGATGCGCGACGCCCTCGGCCGCCACCACCGGCGCGTCCCCGAGCAGCCGGGCCCAGCCGGCCGCGTCCGTGGTCGCCGAGGCCGCCAGCAGCCGCAACTCCGGCCGCAGGGCGGCCCGCACGTCCAGCAGGAACGCCGCCACCGTGTCCGCGTCCAGATGCCGCTCATGGCACTCGTCGAGCATCACCACGTCGACGCCGGACAGTTCCTGGTCGCGTTGCAGGCGCTGAAGCAGCACACCCGTGGTGACGACCTCCACGACCGTGTCCCGCCCCACCGCCCGCTCCCCGCGCACGGTGAACCCCACCCGGCCGCCGGGCTTCTCCCCGAGCAGCCACGCCATCCGCCGGGCAGCCGCCCGCGCGGCGATCCGCCGCGGCTCGGCGACGACGACCCGGGCGCCGCGCTCCGCGAGAGCGAGGGGAACGAGCGTCGTCTTGCCGGTCCCGGGCGGCGCGCACAGCACCGCGGCACCGTGCCCGTCGAGTGCCGCCTCCAGGGCCGGCAGCGCGGTGCGTACGGGCAGGTCCAGGGCCTCGTCACGGATCACGCGGACACCGCTCACGCGCGTTCGCAGACGAAGATCGCCGTGCCCGGGATCAGATTCCCCCGCAGCGGGGACCAGCCGCCCCACTCGTGGCTGTTCCATGCGGGCCATTCCGGCTCGACCAGGTCGAGCAGCCGGAAACCGCCGGCCACCACGTCGCGCACCCGGTCGCCCAGGGTCCTGTGGTGCTCGACGTACACGGCGCGGCCCGCATCGTCCTGCTCGACGTACGGGGTGCGGTCGAAGTACGAGGCGGCCACCGAGAGACCCTCGGGCCCGGGCTCGTCGGGGAAGGCCCAGCGGATCGGGTGTGTCACCGAGAAGACCCAGCGTCCGCCGGGCCGCAGCACCCGCCTGATCTCCTGGAACGCCTTCACCGGGTCCGCGATGAACGGCACCGCGCCGTACGCCGAGCACGCCAGGTCGAAGGCGCCGTCCCGGAACGGCAGCGCGCCTGCGTCCGCCTCCACCAGCGGTACGTCACCGCCGATGCGCAGCGCGTGCTGAAGCTGGCGGTGGGAGAGGTCCAGCGCCACCGGGCGCGCGCCCTGTGCGGCCAGCCAGCGTGAGCACTGCGCCGCTCCCGCGCCGATCTCGAGGATGTCCAGGCCCTTCAGCGACCCTGCGGGTCCCAGCAGACCGGCCTCCGCCTCGTCCAGGCCCTCCGGGCCCCAGACGAACCGGTCGTCGCCCAGGAACGCGCCGTGCTCGTTCTGGTACTCGTCGGCGTTGCGGTCCCACCAGCCCCTGCTCGCCCGGCTGCTCTCCGAATCCCCTGCGTCACGGCGGGTGGCTTCCGGTTCGAAATCTTGGCTCATCGTCACCGTCGTTGTAGTTTGCGTGCAGCACCGCCGACGGCGGCCGGGAAGCAGCCATTGTGGCCTCGGCAAACATTAGTTGTGCCAGGTATGGGGCGTTCCGCCCCGGGTGTGCGCCTTCGCGCATTGACCATGCCCGGCTGCCCCCGTATGCTACAAGTTGCGCTGCGGGCCTGCGCGCCTCAGACAGAGCAGGCCGCGCTCGCATCTGTATGTATCCCTCGGTTCACGAGGCGCCGCCAGTTCTGGGTCGGCGCTTCCTAGGCTGTGCGGCTTCTGCAGCTGCGATAACTGGCTCTCGGCGTAGCAGTACCTACGACTTCAATGTCCGTACCGGAGCCCTTTCCCACATGACGAGCAGCACCGAGACCACCGCCACCACCCCGCAGGTTGCGGTCAACGACATCGGTAACGAGGAAGCCTTCCTCGCCGCGATCGACGAGACGATCAAGTACTTCAACGACGGCGACATCGTCGACGGCGTCATCGTGAAGGTCGACCGGGACGAGGTCCTGCTCGACATCGGTTACAAGACCGAAGGTGTCATCCCGAGCCGCGAGCTCTCGATCAAGCACGACGTCGACCCGAACGAGGTCGTCAAGGTCGGCGACGAGATCGAGGCCCTTGTTCTCCAGAAGGAGGACAAGGAAGGCCGCCTGATCCTCTCGAAGAAGCGCGCCCAGTACGAGCGTGCCTGGGGCACCATCGAGAAGATCAAGGAAGAGGACGGCATCGTCACCGGCACCGTCATCGAGGTCGTCAAGGGTGGTCTCATCCTCGACATCGGCCTCCGTGGCTTCCTGCCGGCGTCCCTCGTCGAGATGCGTCGCGTCCGCGACCTCCAGCCCTACGTGGGCAAGGAGCTCGAGGCGAAGATCATCGAGCTGGACAAGAACCGCAACAACGTGGTCCTGTCCCGCCGTGCCTGGCTCGAGCAGACCCAGTCCGAGGTGCGCCAGACGTTCCTCACCACCCTGCAGAAGGGTCAGGTCCGCTCCGGCGTCGTTTCCTCGATCGTCAACTTCGGTGCCTTCGTGGACCTGGGTGGCGTCGACGGTCTCGTCCACGTCTCCGAGCTCTCCTGGAAGCACATCGACCACCCCTCCGAGGTTGTCGAGGTCGGCCAGGAAGTCACCGTCGAGGTTCTCGACGTCGACATGGACCGCGAGCGCGTCTCCCTGTCGCTCAAGGCGACGCAGGAGGACCCGTGGCAGCAGTTCGCCCGGACCCACCAGATCGGTCAGGTCGTCCCGGGTAAGGTCACCAAGCTCGTTCCGTTCGGTGCGTTCGTGCGCGTCGACGAGGGCATCGAGGGCCTGGTCCACATCTCCGAGCTGGCCGAGCGCCACGTGGAGATCCCGGAGCAGGTCGTCCAGGTCAACGACGGGATCTTCGTCAAGGTCATCGACATCGACCTCGAGCGCCGTCGCATCAGCCTCTCGCTGAAGCAGGCCAACGAGTCCTTCGGTGCCGACCCGGCCTCGGTCGAGTTCGACCCGACGCTGTACGGCATGGCCGCGTCCTACGACGACCAGGGGAACTACATCTACCCCGAGGGCTTCGACCCGGAGACCAACGACTGGCTCGACGGCTTCGAGACCCAGCGCGAGGCGTGGGAGACCCAGTACGCCGAGGCGCAGCAGCGCTTCGAGCAGCACCAGGCCCAGGTCATCAAGTCCCGCGAGGCCGACGAGGCCGCTGCCGCCGAGGGTGCTGCCGCCCCCGCCGCGGGTGCGGGTGCCGGTGCCGGTGTCTCGGGTGGTTCGTACTCCTCGGAGTCGGACGACAACTCCGGCGCCCTGGCGTCGGACGAGGCCCTGGCTGCCCTGCGCGAGAAGCTGGCCGGCGGCCAGAGCTGAGGCTCTGACCCCGGGCTGGTGAACAGCTGACGCAAGGCCCGCTCCCCGAGGGGAGCGGGCCTTGCGCCGTTCTCGGGGCGAACTGGGCCACGTCGGCGGCGTGTTCGGCGGCGGAACGGGGAATGCACCCGCACGACCACGCGTTCTTCTGTACGAACACGAGGAGGAGCGGTAATCGTGCTTGATCCGCAGGGTTTGTACGAATGGGAGCCGAAGGGCCTCGCGGTCGTCGACATGGCGCTCGCGCAGGAGTCGGCCGGCCTGGTCATGCTGTACCACTTCGACGGCTACATCGACGCGGGTGAGACCGGCGAGCAGATTGTCGACAACCTGCTGGAGTCGCTTCCCCACCAGATTGTGGCGCGTTTCGACCACGACAGGCTCGTGGACTACCGTGCCCGCCGCCCGCTGCTCACCTTCCGGCGCGACCGCTGGGCCGGGTACGAGACCCCGACGATCGACGTCCGGTTGGTCCAGGACGCCACCGGTGCCCCGTTCCTGCTGCTCTCCGGCCCCGAGCCGGACGTCGAGTGGGAGCGTTTCGCGGCCGCCGTACGCCAGATCGTCGAGCGGCTCGGAGTGCGCCTCTCGGTCAACTTCCACGGCATCCCGATGGGCGTCCCGCACACGCGTCCGGTCGGCCTCACCCCGCACGGCAACCGCACGGACCTCATGCCGGGCCACCGCAGCCCCTTCGACGAGGCGCAGGTGCCGGGCAGTGCCGAGTCCCTCGTCGAGTACCGCCTGATGGAGTCCGGCCACGATGTGCTGGGCGTCGCCGCCCATGTGCCGCACTACGTCGCCCGCTCCTCCTACCCGGACGCGGCGCTGACCGCGCTGGAGGCGATCACGGCCGCGACCGGCCTGGTGCTGCCGGGCGTCGCGCATTCGCTGCGCACCGAGGCGCACCGCACCCAGACCGAGATCGAGCGGCAGATCGGTGAGGGCGACGAGGAGCTGGTGGCACTCGTGCAGGGCCTGGAGCACCAGTACGACGCGGTGGCCGGGGCGGAGACCCGGGGCAGCCTGGTCGCCGAGCCGGTCGACCTGCCGTCCGCCGAGGAGATCGGCCTCGAGTTCGAGCGCTTCCTCGCGGAGCGGGAGGGCGACGCCTGAGGGGGCTCGCGTAGGCTGCCGCCATGCTGACCGTGGGGTTGACCGGCGGAATCGGAGCCGGCAAGAGCGAGGTGTCCCGGCTTTTCGTCTCGTACGGGGCGGTGTTGATCGACGCCGACCGGATCGCCCGGGAGGTCGTCGAGCCGGGCACACCGGGGCTGGCGGCCGTCGTCGACGCCTTCGGTACCGGCATCCTCGCGGCGGACGGCTCTCTCGACCGGCCCAAGCTCGGCTCCATCGTGTTCGCCGACGCGGAGCGCCTCGCCGCGCTGAACGCGATCGTCCATCCGCTGGTCGGCGCGCGCTCCCAGCAGCTGCAGAACGCCGCAGGCCCGGACACGGTCGTCGTCCACGACGTACCGCTGCTCACCGAGAACAAGCTGGCTCCGCTCTACGACGTGGTCGTGGTCGTCGACGCGGCGCCCGAGACCCAGCTGGACCGGCTGGTGCGGCTGCGCGCCATGGAGGAGTCCGAGGCGCGGGCGCGGATGGCGGCACAGGCCACGCGCGAGGAGCGGCGGGCCGTCGCGGATCTGGTGATCGACAACGATGGGCCGCTGGAAGAGCTGGAACCGCAGGTCCGCACGGTCTGGCAGGAGCTGTCACGCCGGGCGGCCTCCTGACGGTCGGCGTTGTGGGTCCTGCGCGGGCGCGGGCTGCGGGGCGGCGGGCCCTCGGCGGGGCGGTCGTGCCACCGGAATAGCGCTGCGCCAAGCGGTGTTGGAACCGGGCAGCGAAGGGAAGGATGCGACCGTGCCCCACAGCAACCCGGATACGCACGTCATCGACTACCGCGCCGCAGAGCAGTTGCTTGCCGCGCGGGACCCGCGTGGCGCCGTCAAGCTGCTCGACTCGGTGATCGCGGCCCATCCCGAGAACACGGCGGCTCGGCTGCTGCGGGCCCGCGCCTTCTTCGCGGCGGCCCAACTTCGCCCGGCCGAGCTCGAGTTCGAGCTGGTCCTGGAGCGCGAGCCGGACAACGCGTTCGCGCACTTCGCACTGGCCCGCACCTTCGAGCGGTCCGGCCGGCCCGAGCAGGCGAAGCGTCACTTCCGCCTGGCGGCCGCGCTGGACCCGAAGCCCGAGTATCTGAAGGCCGCGCGCTTCGACGGCGAGGGGTGACGCCGCAACCGCTTGGGGGGCGGGCCGCGTCAGCCGTGGTCGGGTTCGTACGGCGGGATGTCGCGGCCCGGCTGGTAGTGCGGCCCCTGGTGGATATGGCGCAGCACCATCACCAGGTCCACGGTCACGATCACCATCAGTGCTCCGCATGCCGCCGCCCAGCCGGGGCGGCCGACGAGGGCGAAGGCCGTGGTGCCCGCAGCGGCCCAGATCATGCCCCATACGCTCAGCCAGAACCGCAGCCGCAGAGGGCTGCGCGCGGTGATCGGTTCGTTCCCGGTACGCATGGCCATCGCCTCTCACCCTCCAGGATGCACCCGACCCGCGCCCGGAAGTGCGATGAGTTCCGGGCGCCGTCCCGGTCCACCTCCTGAACGCGCCGGGCAGCGCGCGAACACTCACCGGAGGAGACCCACGATGTCCGCAACCACCACCACGGCCACCCCCACCACCACGGCCGTCGGCGCGATCGCGGGGCGCCGTACGCACCTCGCCGTGCGCGCGCTGCAGAGCCTGCTGGCGCTGTTCCTCGCGATCGCCGGCGCCGCCCCGAAACTCGTCGCGCACCCCTCGGCCACCGAGAGTTTCGACAGGATCGGCTACGGCGACCGGTACATGTACCTCGTGGGGTCGCTGGAGCTCGTCGGTGCGATCGCGCTGGTGATCCCGATCCTGTCCGGTGTCTCCGCCCTGGCGCTGATGGGGCTGATGATCGGGGCGTTCATCACCCAGGTCACGGTGTTCGACAAGCAGTACGCGCTCACGCCGGCCGTCTTCTTCGTACTGCTGGCCCTGGTGGCACGGGTCCGCCGGAATCACACCGCGCAGCTGATTGCACGGGTGCGCAGGCACCTCTGACGGCCCCCGGTGCGGCGGGGAGGGCCGGCGGCGGGCCGGCCCTCCCCGGGACCCGCAGCGAGGACCGTGTGAGGGTTCGCCCCTCAGGGCATAACGGTCATACCGTGGTACGTGTCATCCGCGATATCACCTCGGACGGTAAGGGGTGCCCTGATGGTCGAGGAGCTGGTGGTCGCCGGCGTGGCGGCCGCGTCCGCTTGTGCGGTGTACGTGGTGGCTGCGGCGAAGGTCGTGAAGCAGTACGAACGAGGTGTGGTGTTCCGCCTCGGCAGGCTGCGCAACCAGGTGCGCACGCCGGGATTCACCCTGATCGTCCCCGGGGTCGACCGGCTGCGCAAGGTGAACATGCAGATCGTGACCATGCCCATCCCGGCCCAGGAGGGCATCACCCGCGACAACGTCACGGTGCGGGTGGACGCGGTCGTGTACTTCCGGGTGATCGACCCGGCCAACGCCGTCGTCGAGGTCGAGGACTATCGCTTCGCGGTGTCGCAGATGGCGCAGACCTCACTGCGATCCATCATCGGCAAGAGCGATCTGGACGATCTGCTCTGCAACCGCGAAAAGCTCAACCAGGGGCTGGAGTTGATGATCGACAGCCCGGCGGTCGGCTGGGGTGTGCAGGTCGACCGGGTGGAGATCAAGGATGTGTCGCTGCCGGAGGCGATGAAGCGGTCGATGGCGCGGCAGGCCGAGGCGGACCGTGAGCGGCGCGCCCGGGTCATCAACGCCGATGCGGAACTGCAGGCGTCGAAGAAGCTGGCCCAGGCCGCACAGGAGATGTCGAAGCAGCCGGCCGCCCTGCAGCTGCGGCTGCTGCAGACCGTGGTCGCCGTCGCCGCCGAGAAGAACTCCACGCTGGTACTGCCGTTCCCCGTCGAGCTGTTGCGGTTCCTGGAGCGGGCACAGCAGCCTGGAACGCTGCCGCAGGTGTCCGGACAGCCGGCGCCTGAGCCGCCTGCGCCGGACGGGTACGCGCCGGAGCCGTCGGCCGCTGATCAGCCGGTTCCCGATCGGTCGGTCCCCGACCAGGGGGTCAGGGAACAGCCGGTGCCCGAACGGTCGCTGCCGGGGCGGCCCGACCCGGAGACGGCCACGTCCCTGGAGGAGCTGACAGCGGCAGAGATCCAGGCGGAACGAATCACTTCGCCACTCCCGCCGACCCTGCCGCCCGGCGCGGCCTGACAGGCGCCCATTGCCGACATCCACGCAGGTCACAGCGGTGACCGGGGTCATTGTCAGACCCCGCCCGTAAGGTCGAGGATCAAATGATTCGGTGCTCGGGCGCTGCGGCGCCCGCACCCGACCGGCGGAGGGGAGGTGGCCCTGTTGAGCGTGGAAGCGAGCCGTCCGGCGCATCCGCTGCGCGCCTGCGCCGCGGTCTTCGTGCCGGCCGATCTGCCCCGCCAAGGCCGGGTCGCCTTCTGGGCCCCGGACGGCGGCCCGCTGCCGGGCCCGGACGGCGGCCCGCTCCCGGGCCCGGCCGACGCCGTGACCGGTGCGCCGGGCCGGCCCGGCGCCGGGACGGGCGAGCTCACCGTGGTCAGGCGGCACGGAACCGGGGTGCGCGGCCGCAGCGTGCCCGCCGTCCTGCTGCCGGTCGGCGACGCACTGCCGCTGCTCGCCCGAGCCCGTCACGATCCGGCCGCGCACCCGGCGGCCGCCTGCTGGGGCGCCGCCGCTCTGCACGCCCTCCATCTGGTGGCCCGGGGCCGACTGCTGCCGGGCCTGACCGCCGGAGACCACGACGCATGGCGGGCCGGGCCGCTGGACGCGGACGACATCGCCCAGCTGCGCGCCATCGCGGCCGCCATGCCCTACGAAGCGCATGCCGTTCCCGTCCCCGGGCTGCGACCCCTGCGGCTGCCCGACCCCGAGGCCCTGGTCCGCGCGTTCTTCGACGCGGTCGCCGACAGCCTGCCGCGTACCCCCGCGGCCGCGCACGCCGCGGGGGCGCCGTTCGCGGCCGTCGCCGCGCAGCATCTTCCGGCCGCGCGTGAGTGGGCCGCCGAGGCCGCCGCCGGGATGGACGCGGGGGTGCGGGTCTCCCTGCGCCTGGACCTGTCCGCCTTCGAGCTCTTCGACACGGCCCAGGAGGACGGGGCGCAGCGCAGTGCCGGGGCGGCCCTGGTCCAGGTGCACAGTCTCGCCGACCCGACGCTCGTGATGGACGCCACGCGGCTGTGGGCGGGCGACGGCGACGAGCACTTCGGTCCGCGCGCCCGGATCGACGCCGTACTGGCGCTGCGCCGCGCCGCCCGGGTCTGGCCGCCGCTGGCCCGCCTGCTGGAGCGGGACGTGCCGGATGTGCTGCCGTTGACCGAGGACGAGCTGTACGAGCTGCTGGGGCCCGGCGCCGCCCGTCTGGACGCGGCGGGCGTGGCCGTCCACTGGCCCAAGGAGCTGGCGCGTACGCTCACGGCCGCCGCCGTCGTACGGTCCGCGCCCGGCTCGGCGACCGACGGCACGCCGTTCTTCGACAGCGATCAACTGCTCAAGTTCAACTGGCAGTTGGCGTTGGACGGCGATCCGCTCACCGAGCGGGAGATGGACGCACTGGCCGAGTCGCACCGCCCCGTCGTGCGGCTGCGCGACCAGTGGGTCGTGGTCGACCCCGACCTCGTACGCAAGGCGCGCAAGCGCGAGCTGGGGCTGCTCGAGCCCGTCGACGCGCTGGCCGTGGCGCTGACCGGGACCGCCGAGGTGGACGGCGAGACCGTGCAGGCGGTGCCGACCGGGGCGCTGGAGAGCCTGCGCGACCGCCTCACCGCCGCGGCCGCTCCCGTTGAGGCCCCGCCGGGCCTGGACGCCACGCTGCGTGACTACCAGCTGCGCGGTCTGGCCTGGCTCGACCTGATGACCGGCCTCGGGCTCGGCGGCTGTCTCGCCGACGACATGGGTCTCGGCAAGACGATCACCGTGATCGCCCTCCATCTGCGCCGGGCACGCAGGGCGCCGACGCTCGTCGTCTGCCCGGCCTCCCTGCTCGGCAACTGGCAGCGGGAGATCGCCCGGTTCGCCCCCGGGGTGCCGGTGCGCCGTTTCCACGGCGCCGACCGCACCCTGCCCGAGCCCGCCGACCTGGCCGGTGACGGAGCAGACGCCGGATTCGTACTGACCACCTACGGCACCATGCGCTCCGGCGCGGAGCGGCTGGCCGCACACACCTGGGGCATGGTCGTCGCGGACGAGGCACAGCATGTGAAGAATCCGTTCTCGGCGACCGCCAAGGCCCTGCGCACCATCCCGACCCCCGCCCGCGTCGCCCTCACCGGCACCCCCGTGGAGAACAACCTCTCCGAGCTCTGGGCGCTGCTCGACTGGACGACGCCGGGTCTGCTCGGGCCGCTCAAGGCCTTCCGCGCACGTCACGCACGCCTGGTCGAGAACGGGGAGGACCAGGACGCGGCCCAGCGGCTGGCCCGGCTGGTCCGCCCCTTCCTGCTGCGCCGCAGGAAGTCCGATCCGGGCATCGTGCCGGAGCTGCCCCCGAAGACGGAGTCCGACCATCCCGTCGCGCTCACCCGCGAGCAGGCGTCCCTGTACGAAGCGGTCGTGCGGGAGACGATGGCGGCGATCGAGGGTGCGCAGGGCATCGCGCGCCGTGGCCTGGTGATGAAGCTGCTGACCTCCCTCAAACAGATCTGCAACCACCCGGCACAGTTCCTCAAGGAGTACGGGCCACAGGGCCCGACCTCCCGTCTCGTCGGCCGCTCCGGCAAGCTCGCGCTCCTCGACGAGCTGCTCGAGACGATCCTGTCCGAGGACGGCTCCGTCCTGATCTTCACCCAGTACGTGTCCATGGCCAGACTGCTGTCCGCCCATCTCGCATCCCGCGCGATCCCCGGCCAGCTCCTGCACGGCGGCACCCCGGTGGCCGAGCGCGAGCGCATGGTCGACCGCTTCCAGTCCGGCGAGATCCCGGTGTTCATCCTCTCCCTCAAGGCCGCCGGCACCGGACTGAACCTCACCAGGGCCGGACATGTCGTCCACTACGACCGCTGGTGGAACCCGGCGGTCGAGGAACAGGCGACCGACCGGGCCTACCGCATCGGCCAGACCCAGCCCGTGCAGGTCCACCGGCTGGTGGCGGAGGGGACGGTGGAGGACCGCATCGCCGACATGCTCGCCGCCAAGCGGGCGCTGGCGGACTCGGTGCTGGGCTCGGGCGAGGCGGCCCTGACCGAGCTGACCGACCGGGAGCTGGCCGACCTCGTCTCGCTGCGGAGGTCCTCATGAACCGGCCCGACCGGCCCCGTCCGGGTGCCACCCGGCCCGGGGCCCGCCCCGGCCCGCGTTCCGGGTCCCTGCCCGGGCACGACGACCACCGGCGTACATTCCCCGCCCTTGAGCCGCTCGCCGGCGAGGAGGCCGCCGCCACCTGGTGGGGCAACGCCTGGGTGGACGCGCTGGAGGACATGGCACTCGACCGGGCCCGGCTGTCCCGCGGCCGCGCCTACGCCCGTGGTGGGAACGTCGCGTCCATCACCGTCACACCCGGCCGCGTCATGGCCTACGTCCAGGGAAGCCGGCCGCGCCCGTACCGCACGGAGATCCGCCTGCACACCCTCTCCGACGACGACTGGGACGACTTCCTGGCCGCGGCGGCGGCCCGTCCCGACCACATCGCGGCGCTGCTCGACAAGGACGTGCCGCACGGGCTGGCGGCCGCCGTCGATCTGCTGCCCGCGCCCGGCGACCTGATCCCCGACTGCTCCTGCCCGGACGACGGTTACCCCTGCAAGCATGTGGCGGCGCTCTGTTACCAGACGGCCCGGCTGCTGGACGAGGACCCTTTCGTGCTCTTCCTGATGCGCGGCATGGGCGAGCGGGAGATCCTCGCCGCGCTGGCCCGCCGCAACGCCACACGGTCGGCCGCCGAGCGATCCGTCACCGCCGGCGCCGCTCCCCTGGCGACCGTCCTCGCCCGCGACGCGGTCACCGCACAGGTGCGGCCGGCCCTGCCGCCCCCGCTCCGGGCCCCCCACCGCGCCGGGCGACCGCCGTCGTATCCGGACGCGCCCGGCGCACCCGACCCGCTCGCCCTGGACCTGCTCGCGGGCGAGGCCGCCGCGCGCGCCCACACCCTCCTGACCACCGGCCGGGACCCCGTCGCCCAGCTGACGCAGTGGCAGGACGCGGTCCGGCTGGCCGCCGCGCACCCCGGCTCCGGGCTGACCGCGTCCACCCGGGCCCTCTACCGCGACCTCGCGGCAGCCTCCGGCCGCACCTCCATCGACCTGTCCCGCGCCGTCGCGGCCTGGCGGCAGGGCGGCCTCGCGGCCCTCGCGGTACTCGAAGAGCCGTGGGATCCGCCCGCCGGGCCCTTCGACCGGGCCCGACCCGCGCTCATCGCCGCCGACTTCCCGCCCTTCCGCCCCTGGCGCAACCAGCTCTCCACCCTCCCCCAGCCTTCGGCCGGGGGTGCCCCCATGCTCCAGCTGCGCTTCGGCCGCGACGGCCTCTGGTACGGCTACGAGTCGGACCCGGACCGGGAGGACTGGTGGCCGCGGGGCACCCCTGACACCGACCCGGTGGGCGCGCTCACCACACTGGTCGGCGGCTGACCGAGCTTCCCCGACAGCCCCGCAACCTCGGCGAAGAAGGCTTTGCGGAAGCCGAGTCGGTAGCACGGTGACAGCGGGAGCGCCGGCGCCGGCCCAGCGGATGGTCACGGAGCCGGGACCTCGGCGCGCGGGCGCGTGGTGCGCTTCTTCCCGCGCAGGAGTGCCGACCCCGAGGCGGTCGGAGGGGAACCGGACACCGCCGACTGGGAGTTGGTCGACGCCCAGCAGTCCGCCGACATGCAGACGGCGGCCGACATTCAGGCCGAACGGCGCTTCCTGTTGCGCCGTACCCTGCAGGCCCGACCCGCAGGCGGCGGCCGAACCGCACATCCTGCTCGACTAGTTGTCCCCCGACGCGCCCGTACGGCGGGTGACCGAGGTCCATGAGACCCACAGCACCATCACCGTCCGGATCAGCCGGCACCGCACGGTGATCCGGACGCCCGCGGTCGGGGACATCCACTGCGGCGGCCGGTCCGGGCTGCGCCGTTGTGCCGCGTGAGAGAAACGTCCTGGCGCCCCCTCGGACGTACGGACGACCGTGGACGGCGGCTGGGTCCCCCTGCGGAGCCGCGGTTGCCCGTTCTCGACGTGCCCGCCATCGCCGCCGAACTCGCCGAACTGCTCTCCGAGCCGGTCGCTCGCGTCATAGCAGCACATTCGGGACCACGACGGCTCGTTCGACTTTTCGCACACCCGATGAGGTGAATGGCGCTCACGCCAGAACCTGGAAGGCCCCGTGACGTTATTCCGGTGCGGGCGAGTGTCCCGAGAATTTCTCCTGAAGGCAGGGATCAATGAGGCAGGTTCACCGAAAGGGCCTGGCCACCGTGATGCTCACGGGTGGCGCGCTGGCCATGGCAACGGGCTACGCGCACGCGAACTCGAACGCGGATGGCGCCGCGTCCGATTCACCGGGAGTGCTGTCCGGCAATACGGTGCAGCTTCCGGTGAACGTTCCGGTCAACGTGTGCGGCAACACCGCCAACGTCGTCGGAGTGCTGAACCCGGCGGTCGGCAACCAATGCGCCAACGGCTCGGGCGCGGGCGCCGGCTCCAACAGCGGCAGCGCCGCGAACGGGGGCACGGCGGGCAGCAGCACAGCGGGGTCCGCATCCAACGGCGGCGGCGCCACGGCCGACGGCGGAGCGTCCAACTCCCCGGGCGTCCTGTCCGGCAACAGCGTCCAGCTGCCGATCGACGTGCCGGTCAACGTCAGCGGCAACTCGGTCAACGTCGTCGGCATCGGCAACCCCGCCACCGGCAACACGTCGGCGAACGTCCCGGGCAAGCCGCCTGCCGCGGCGCCTGCCACGCCGCCGAAGGCCGCACATCCGCCGAAGTCCGCCACGGACGACGAGGGGCCCCTTTCGTCCGGCGGGTCCCTCGCCCACACCGGCAGCGACCAGCTGGCGTTCGCCGTTCCGGCGGGTGCCACCCTGCTGCTCGGCGGCCTGGTGCTCTACCGTCGCTTCCGGCCGGCGCAGGAGTCGGCGCGCGTCTGACGGCGGGGGAGACCTGCCGGGACATGGCCTAGGCACGCCAGGACGCCAGCACCGCCTCGATCTCCGGCGCCACCCGTGCCCGCGCCTCGTGGCGCTCGACTCCTGCCATCAGCAGGCTGTCGTACGGGGTGTCGAGATGCCGGACGGAAGCCCGCACCGCGGCGGCCACCGCTCCCTCGTCCAAGGAGCGGCCCGCCGCCGTGCGGCCCACCCGGCCACTGCCACGCACCGAGGCATGCGCGGCGACCGCGGCTGCCCGCCCGGCCGGGCAGCCGGGAAACAGCCGCCGGATCTCGGCGGTCAGTGCGGCGGTGAAACGAACGTCCTCGGCCGCGCGGCGCAGAGCGTCCCGCTCCCGGCGGCGGGCCCGGACCTCGGCATCGGCGAGGCACGCAGACTCGGCGCGGGCGAGGGCCTCTTCCTCGACCAGCAGCCCCTGGCGCTCGTAGCGCCTGCGTCGCCGGTTGAAGCGGACCACGACCGCGCACAGGGAACTCGCTTCGCGGGCGCGGCGGGTGAGGGCAGCGGAGCCCCGTGGCAGATAGACGAGATGACCGAGATCCGCGCAGTCCAGACAGACCGGGGCATTGAACTCGAGCACATGCAGCGCGAGTGGCCCCCGACGGCACTCCGCGCAGTGTCTGCCCTTCAGCGGCTCGACGACCACCAGGTCCACACCCGCGCCCACGCCGGTCCTCCGATTCCCCTCAGCGCACCCCGGGCGCCGCGGCCCCGATGAACTCGGACAACGTCTCGCGGGCCTGCTCCGAGCGCTGTGCCCGGTCGTCCTCGTTCCGCGCCTCGTGCATGCAGTTGGTGACCTCGAAGGCGGATGCCGCAAGTTCCAGGGCCGCGGGATCGTCACAGACCAACTGCACGCGGATCAGCGCCTGATGGGCGCTGGAGCGCAGACGGTAGGAGTCGATACGGGACTGCTCCGCCACGGGGCTGCCCGGCGCGTCCTGCGCCCGGTGCCAGCGGTCGTTCTGGCCGCGCCGGTAGTCCACGAGCGCATCGGCGAACGAGCTGTACGCCGAGATCTTTTCCTGGCGCAGCTGTTCGGCGCGGGCGAGCGCGGCGCTGCGCTCGGCCGTCTGGCGTTGGAAGAAGTGGGTCGCCACCGAGCCGAGCAAGGTGCCTACGACCGCGATGACGGCTGTCCACATGATGCTGACTCCCGAGCTCTGAATAAATCGTTCGAGCAGTGCTGATCGGTGTTGATAACTTCATCCTCGTGGCGAAACTCAATCAGATCATCGCAGTGGAGAAGGGCGTCAAGTCCAAGGCGCATCAGGACCTTACGGCGGCGCATCACGGGCTGCAGAAGCCGGCGCTGCTCGCCGGTATCTCGCGTACGTACCAGCCCAAGGACGAGGAGGGCGAGCAGCTGCCGCCCGAGTCGACCAGGGTGCAGGTCAAGGCCGAGGATGTGCTGCGCGAGACGGCGAAGACCCTGACCAGGCTGTTCGATGTGACCGCCACGAAGGACTGGGCCAACTGCGCGGCGCGCGCCGATGTGAGCGTGGACGGGCGCGTGCTGGTGAGCGATGTGCCGGTCGCCTATCTGCTCTTCCTCGAGAAGCAGCTCACCGACATCAACACCTTTGTCCGCAAGCTTCCGGTGCTGGACGCCTCGGAGGCATGGACGCAGGACCCGTCGACCGACGCCTGGAAGACCGAGGCGGTGCGGACGCTGCGGACGAAGAAGGTGCCGCGCAACCATGTGAAGGCCGAGGCGACCGAGAAGCACCCGGCGCAGGTCGAGGTGTACTACGAGGACATCCCGGTGGGCTACTGGACCACCGTGAAGTTCTCCGGCGCGCTGCCCGCCCGCCGTGTGAACGAGCTTCTGGACCGCGTGGAGAAGCTCCAGCAGGCCGTGAAGTTCGCACGTGAGGAGGCGAACGGCGCGGAGGTCACCGACCAGCGGGTGGGTGACGCCGTGTTCGGCTACCTGTTCGGGTAGCCTCAATGACTCCCCGTCCGCCTGTGTGCGGGCGGGGTGCGCGAGGAGCGCAAGCTGAAACTGAAGCTTGTCGTGATCGTGCGGTTCCAGTGGAGGTTCGAATCCTCCCCGCGGCATTTCCCCTCTCGGGCCGCGGTAGCCCAAGTCGGTAGAGGCAGACCGCCGTCAATCTCAGACTATTGCTCCAGACTCAGCATTCGCCGCCGATCGCCGGATCGACCGGGCCCGGGCTCCGGACGTCGAATTGCCGGTTCAAGTCCGGCCCGCACAGCTCGATGTGCGGTGGTCCAAAGGCAGGACGCGACGACATCATGACTGACTCGGGCTCTCAAGCGTGCCGGCGTGCCACATGGGCGGCATCACAGGGCTCGGGGGCCGGCTACGCCCCCGGGCCCGCTCCCATGTCTCCAGGTCACTGCCGATAACCGCTCAGGAAGCGGCCGATGCGGCTGATCGCGGCGTCGAGGTCGTCGGCGTACGGGAGGGTCAGGATCCGGAAGTGGTCGGGGCGCGGCCAGTTGAAGCCGGTGCCCTGTACGACCTGGATCTTCTCGCGCAGCAGCAGATCCAGCACGAACTTCTCGTCGTCGTGGATCGGATGCACCTTCGGGTCGAGCCGCGGGAAGGCGTACAGCGCGCCCTTGGGCTTGACGCAGGAGACGCCGGGGATCTCGTTCAGCTTCTCCCAGGCGCGCTCGCGCTGCTCGTGGAGCCTGCCGCCGGGCGCGACCAGCTCCCGGATGGACTGGCGTCCGCCGAGCGCGGCCTGGATGGCGTACTGGGCGGGGGCGTTGGCGCACAGCCGCATCGAGGCGAGCATCGTCAGGCCCTCGATATAGCTGCGGGCGTGCTGCCTGGGCCCGGAGACGACGAGCCAGCCCGAGCGGAAGCCGGCGACGCGATACGTCTTGGACAGGCCGCTGAAGGTCAGCACGACCAGGTCCGGGGCGAGCGCGGCCGCGGTGTGGTGGACGGCGTCGTCGTACACGATCTGGTCGTAGATCTCGTCGGCGAACACCATCAGCTGGTGGCGGCGGGCGAGGTCCAGCATGCCCTCGACGATCTCCCGCGGATAGACCGCGCCGGTGGGGTTGTTGGGGTTGATGATCACGATGGCCTTCGTGCGGTCGGTGATCTTCGCCGTCATGTCGTCGAGGTCCGGGTACCAGTCGGACTCCTCGTCGCACAGGTAGTGCACCGCCCTGCCGCCGGCGAGTGTGGTCACGGCGGTCCACAGCGGGAAGTCCGGTGCAGGGATGAGGACTTCGTCGCCGTCCTCCAGCAGCGCCTGGACGGCCATGGAGACCAGCTCGGAGACGCCGTTGCCGAGGAAGACGTCGTCGACCGACACCTCGGGCAGGCCGAGTTCCTGGTAGCGCTGGGCGACCGCGCGGCGGGCCGAGAGGATGCCTCGCGAGTCGGTGTAGCCGTGGGCCTGCGGGAGCATCCGGATCATGTCCTGCACGATCTCCTCGGGCGCCTCGAAGCCGAAGAGCGCCGGGTTGCCGGTGTTGAGGCGCAGGACGCTGTGGCCCGCCTCCTCCAGCGCGTTGGCGTGCTCTATCACCGGACCGCGGATCTCGTAGCAGACCTCGCTGAGCTTGCTCGACTGCCGGAACTCCATGCCGTGGCCTCCCAGGACTGAATGACGTACTTGGTTTTACCAAGTGAGAGCTTGGAAAGTCCAACAACTTGTCTAGACTGCGTCGCATGCCCCGTCAGACTCGCCGCCGAAGCTATGACCAGTACTGCGCCGCCGCCCGCGCGCTCGACGCCGTCGGGGACCGCTGGACACTGCTTGTCGTCCGCGAGCTGCTGGCCGGCCCCCGCCGTTACACCGACCTCCACGCCGACCTGCCCGGCGTCAGCACGGACGTCCTGGCGTCGCGGCTGAAGGACATGGAACGGGACGGGCTGGCCACGCGCCGCCGGCTCCCGCCGCCCTCGGCCGCCACCGTGTACGAACTCACCCGACGGGGAGCCCGGTTGCTGCCCGTGCTCGCGGCACTGGCGGACTGGGGCGCGCCCGAGCTCGCCGAGCGCCGGCCCACCGACGCCGTGCGGGCGCACTGGTTCGCGATCCCGCTGCTGCGCGCACTGGACGCACCGCAGCGCACGGGCGTGGTGGAGGTGCGGCTCGACGAAGGCGTCTTCCACGTACGGCTGGGAAGCCCCGGCTACGGCGAGGGACCCGACTACGGCGACGGTCCGGCCGCCGCTCCGGACGCCTGCCTCACCCTCGACGCCGACACCTGTATCGCTCTGGGCAGCGGCGAGTTGGCGCTGGCCGACGGGGTGCGGGCCGGGCGCGTCAAGGTGGAGGGGGACGCGACCGTCCTCGGCCTCTGAGCGCTCCCCTGCGACTGCGGGTGCCTGACGGCACGAGGCGGGCCGGCCGGCCTCGCCGGTGACGACGAGGACGGCCCGGGGCCGGTCGGGCGATGATGGGCGTGTGCGACTCGAAGCGATCACCTGGGAGCGGCTGACCGAAGCCCTGGCCGACCGGGTCCTTCGGACCGAGGCCGAGGACGGCAGCCCCTGGCTGCGCATCGGAATCGACGGCGCACCCGCCGCTCGGCCCGGAGAGCTCGCCGACCGGGTCGCGGACGCGCTGCGGCTGCGCGGGCGCGGGGCGCTGGTGGCCGGTACGGAGGGGTTTCTGCGGCCCGCGTCGCTGCGGTACGAGTACGGGCGCGAGGACCCGGACTCGTACTACAGCGGCTGGTTCGACACGGGCGCGCTGTGGCGGGAGGTCTTCGCCCCGCTGGAGGCGGGAGGTACGGGGCGGGTGCTGCCCGACCTGTGGGACCCGGCGAGCGACCGCGCGACCCGTTCCCCGCACGTCGGACTCCCGCCCGGCGGAGCGCTGTTGCTGCACGGGCCGTTTCTGCTGGGGCACTGGTTCCCCTTCGACCTGACCGTGCATCTGCGCCTGTCACCCGACGCACTCGAGCGCCGCACGGACGAGCGGGAACGCTGGACGCTCCCCGCCTTCGCCCGCTACGAGCAGGAGGTCGGCCCGCAGGATGCGGCGGATGTGCTCGTACGGGCCGAGGATCCCCGCCACCCCGCATGGGGCGGCCTGCGCTGACCTGTGCCCCTCACGGCCGGCCGCCGATCACCGTCACCGCCTGCGCTCCGGCCAGGCAGCCCTCCTGCGCCGCCGTACGGGCGTCCGCCCCCGCCAGGCGGGCGGCGAGGAACGCCCCCGTGAACGCGTCGCCCGCGCCGGTCGTGTCCACCGCGTCGGTCGGGTGCGGCGCAATGCGCGCCGTGACCTGGCCGGACTCGGCCACCAGGGCGCCCTGGCCGCCGAGTGTCACCACGGTCAGCGGCACATGGCGGCTCAGCTTGGCCGCCGCGTCGGCCGGGTCCGGCAGTCCGGTGAGGAGCCGGGCCTCGTCCGCGTTGGGGAAGAGGGTGTCCGCACCCTCGAGGGCCGACAGCATGCGCTCGGTGCCCAGTTCGGCGATGAAGCCCGCCGAGGCGGGGTCCACGCTGACCGGGATGTTCCTCTCCCGCGCAGACTCCCTCGCCAGTGCGGCCACCGCCCGGCTGGTGTCCGAGAACAGGAGATAGCCGGACAGATGCAGTGCGCCGACTCCGTCCAGCAGCGAGGCGGACCAGTCGTCGGCTCCCAGGCGCAGCACCGCGCCGCTGTCGGTGAGAAACGTCCGCTCGGCGGTCGCGTCGACGAGCGCGATGACCGTGCCTGTGGGGGCGCCGTCGTCGGGCACGAGATGCGGGCGCACCCCGGCCTCCCGTAGCTGTTGCGCGTGCCAGGCCAGGTCGCCGTCACCGACCCGGGCGAGCAGCCGCACGTCCCGGCAGCCGTGATGGGCCGCCCAGCAGCCCACGTTGGCGCCGGCGCCGCCGGGCAGGATGCGGATACGGGCCGCAGTGTCCGTACCCCGCACGAGCGGTGTGCGGTGTCGCGCCACCACATCGGTGACGACGTCCCCGACGATGAGAAGGCCGCCCGTCATCCGTACGCCGCCGCGATCTGCGCCGCCAGCCGCACATTGCCGCGCACCGCCGCCAGATTTGCCTCCAGGGAGGCGCCTTCGGTGTGCCGCATCAGATGGTCGAGGAGGAAGGGGGTGACCGCCTGGCCGGTGATGCCCCGCTCCCGGCACGCGGCGAGGGCCTCGCCGAGGACCCGGTCGTGCAGTTGCGGATCCAACTGCTCCTCCCGCGGTACCGGGTTGGCGATGATCAGCGCGGACTCCGGGCCGCCCAGCGCCTCCTGGGCCCGGATCACCGCCGCCGCCTCCTGGGGCGTGCGGACCGTCCAGTCGACCGGCTCGCCGGACGAGGTCAGATAGAAGCCGGGGAAGCGGTCGGTGCCGTACCCGAGGACGCCGACTCCGAGCGTTTCGAGACGCTGCAAGGTGGCCGGTACGTCCAGGATCGACTTCACGCCCGCGCACACCACCGCGATCCGGGTCTGTGCGAGCAGCCCCAGATCCGCCGACTCGTCCTGCGTCTGGGTCCATTCGCGGTGCACACCGCCGAGCCCGCCGGTGGCGAACACCCGGATCCCGGCGCGCGCCGCCAAGAACGCCGTCGCCGACACGGTCGTCGCCCCGCTCACCCCGGCCGCAAGCGCCGGCGCAAGGTCGCGGTGACCGAGCTTGCGTATGTCGTCGTCCCCGGCGATCCGCTCCAACTGGCCTTTGTCCAGGCCGATATGGGCCTGTCCGTCCAGTACGGCGATGGTCGCGGGCACGGCGCCCCCGTCCCGTACCAGCGCCTGAAGCTCTTCGGCGACGGCCAGATTGCGCGGGCGCGGCAGCCCGTGCGCGATGATCGTCGACTCCAGGGCGACGACTGGGCGGCGTGCGGCCAGTGCTTCTCGTACTTCGTCGGTGATGTGGGTCAGCAGCATGTCCCCATCCCTGGCACGGGACCGGCGTGCCCAAACGTCCGCCGGACACCGCCAGGTCCGGACGCGGGCGGCCTCGCGGGGGAGGGCGGGCGGCACAGCACACCGCCGGGGCCCCTGTCGCGTCCTCGCCGGTCCTGGTCCGCCGGCGGCGAGAGCGGCCATGCGGTCCTCGTCGGCACGTGGCCGGGCGCGCCGGAGATCGGCACCGGGCGACAGATCACCGAATGCCTCATGCGGCCGGCTTCGGGGCCGCCGACGACAGACGCACGCAGCTGGGCGGGGCGCGGCTCCCCGTCTCAGTCCCGCTTCAGCGCCCGGCGGACCGTGAGCGCCGCCATCGGGATCAGCAGGCACGCGCCGATCAGGTTCAGCCGGCCGTAGCTCGCCTGGGCGACGATGAGGCCGGCCGCCGCGCCGCCGAGGCCCGCCGCGGTGTTGCTCGTCAGGTCCGACAGGCCCTGGACCGCCGCCCGGGCCGGCTGAGGCACGGAGTCGGTGAGCAGCGTCGAGCCGGCCACCAGGCCCGCCGACCAGCCCAGGCCCAGCAGGAACAGGCCGAACGCGGTCCGGGCGTGGCTCGGCCCGGCCGTGCCGGCCAGTACCGCGGCCGCGCAGAGCAGGCCCGCGGCCAGACCGATCACCGACAGTCGCCCGACGCGGTCCGCAAGCCAGCCCATCAGCGGCGAGAACGCGTACATGCCCGCGATATGGCCGCTGATCACCAGGCCGATCAGCTGGATGTCCGCGCCGTGGTGACTGAGTGCCACCGGGGTCATCGACATGATCGACACCATCGCGGTGTGCGAGACGGCGACCGTGACCAGAGCGAGCCGGGCCAGGGGCGAGTCGCGCACGGCCTTGACTCCGGCCCGCAGCGAGCGCCCCTGCGAGGAGCCGTCGGCCGGGGACAGGGCCCGGGCCGTCAGCAGCGGGTCGGGGCGCAGCAGGATCTGGACCAGTACCGCCGAGACGACGAATACCCCGGCCGCCCACAGGAACGGGCCCGCGGCCGCCGGAATGCCGAGACCGGACACGCTGCGGCCCGCGGGCGCCGCGATGTTGGGGCCGAGCACCGCTCCGATCGTGGTCGCCCAGACCACGGTGGAGATGGCCCGGCCGCGCCGTTCGGGCTCGGCGAGGTCGGCGGCGGCGAAGCGGGCCTGGAGGTTCGCCGACGAGGCTCCGCCGAACGCGGCCATGCCCACCAGCAGGAGCGGGAAACTGCCGACGACGGCGGCCACGACGACCACGCCCGCACCCAGCGCCCCGATCAGGTACGCGAGGACCAGCCCGGGGCGCCGGCCGCGGGCCGTCATCAGCGCGGCCAGCGGCATCGACAGCAGCGCGGTGCCGGCCACGGTCGCGGTCGGGGCCAGACCGGACAGCGCCTCGGTGCCGCTCACCTCCTGGGCCAGCACCGTGGCGAGCGCGACCCCGGTCGCGACACCGAGTCCGCCGAGGATCTGGCTCGCGATCAGAACGGCGTTGATCCGTCGGCGCAGCGCGGGCAGCCCGGTGGCCGTCACCGCAACGGCGCCGGGTATGTCAGGTGCGTCAGGGCTGATGGTCACTGGCGAAGTGTGCCAGCCCGTACTCCCGTACGAAACCGGCTTACGGGCGCATCGGACCGCCCCTCTGAGGTGGCGGCCGGGACCGTCCCTCAGAAGAGCGGCTGGGGCAGCACGCCTTCCAGTGCCAGCAGCTGCCGCTTGGTCTCCAGGCCGCCGCCGAACCCGCCGAGCCCCCCGGCCGTCTCCACCACCCGGTGGCACGGCACCACGACCGGCAGCGGATTGGACCCCATCGCCGCGCCCACCGCCTGCGCCGCACGCGGCTGGCCCACGCGGGCCGCCAGGTCCCCGTACCCGACCACCGTCCCGTAGGGCACGGTCTCCCGCAGCTCCCGCAGCACCTGGCGGTTGAAGCCGCCGGACAGCGACCAGTCCAGGACCAGGTCGAAATCCCGTCGGCCGCCCGCGAAGTACGCCGTGAGCTGGCGTATCGGTTCGGCCAGCAGCCCCGCCGGGTCCTCGGACCCCGCCCCGCCGAGACGGCCCGAAATCCGCTCGAGCGCCTTGTTCCGCACCGCCGCGTCGGCATGGAAGACCACGCTCACCAGACCCTCGTCGGTCGCGGCGAGCAGCAGCGGCCCGATGTCCGTGCCGATCGTGGTCCACTCGAAGCTGTTCATGCGGACCACGGTACGACCGGCCGCTGACAGTCCAGGGCCGGCCCCGGGGCCGGCCGGGCCGGTACCGGGACCGCGCAGCACCCGCCCAGTGCGTCCTGCACGACATCCGGGTTGTTGGTGATGATCCCGTCCACCCCGAACCCCGCCACGCGCACCGCGCCCGCCGCGTCGTTCACCGTCCAGGTGCTGACCCGCAGCGGCGTGCCGTGCGGGCTCTTGAGCGCGTGCACCGCGGCCACGTACTCGGCGTTCAGCGAGGTGTGCGACGGGTTGATCTGGTCCGTGAACGCCGCGTACGACGTCAGGTCCGCGACCGGCGGTGTACCGAGGAACCCGGTGATGATGTCGGGCCGCCGCGCGTGCACCGCCCGCACGCTGTGCGCGTCGAAGCTCTGGACGACCAGCCGCTGCCTGACATGCCACGGATCGAGCCAGCCCGCCTCGCCCAGCACCCGCAGGGTGTCCTGCTCGATGCCCGGGTAGAGCTCGGGCTTCTTGATCTCCAGGAGCAGCTTCTGGCCGTTGTCGTCGACCCGGTTCAGATACTCCTTGAGCGTCGGCACCCGGGCGCCCGCCCACTGGGCCCCGCGCCAGCTGCCCGCGTCGAGGGTCGTGATCTCCGCGGCGGTGAAGTTCCCGACCTTCCACGGGGCACGGTCGGGGAAGAGCTGTTCCACGTCGGTCGTCCGTGCGAGTGAATCGTCGTGCACGACGACGAGCTCGCCGTCCCTGGTGCGCTGGACGTCGTTCTCGACCCAGACGAAGCCCATCTCGTGGGCGAGGTCGACCGCCGCGAGGGTGTTCTCCGGGGCATAGGCGGACGCGCCGCGGTGGGCGATGACCTGCGGGCCGCAGAGCCGTGCGGCGGCCCGCTCGGTGCCCGTGGCGCCGCCGGGCACGAGCAGCGCGCTGCATCCGAGGGCGGTGGCGGCCAACGCTGCGACGGGGCGTGGGTACACGGGGATTCCTCACGTCGGCGGATCACGGACGGGCCGAGGGTGACAGCTGTCGGTCAACGAGTGACGGGGGAAGTATGGCCATAGCGTGAACGCACCCGCCCGGAACGCGATTCGTGTCAGACTCCGTGTCGACAAATCTCTGCTCAGACGTTTGCGTGGACCCTTGCGGGCCGTAGCCTCGCCCCGAACCGGACGTTCCATCAGGAGCCGCAAGGGATTACAGGGATCGCAGGGGATCACCCGGGACGAAGGGCATGGGTCATGCAGGGCACTGTGGACGGATTCAGCTACGGGCTGGTCACGCCCGTGGCGGCGTTTCTCATGGCATGCCTCGGCGGGGCGCTCGGCCTGCGCTGCACCACCAGGTCGCTGCGCAACGGAAACTCCTTCAAGCCGGGGTGGCTCGCCCTCGGCGCGACCGCCATAGGCTCCGGCATCTGGACGATGCATTTCATCGCGATGATGGGGTTCAGCGTCGAGGAGGCGGCGGTCGGCTACGACGGACCCACCACCTTCGCCAGCCTCGCCGTCGCCGTGGTCATGGTCGGCATCGGGATCTTCATCGTCGGATACCGGGGCGCGACCGGCATGGCACTCGTCACGGGCGGCACGATCACCGGACTCGGCGTCGCCTCCATGCACTACCTGGGGATGGCCGGCATGCGGCTGCAGGGGCGTCTCGAGTACGACACCCCGACCGTCGCGCTCTCCGTGGTGATCGCCGTCGTCGCCGCCACCCTGGCGCTGTGGGCCGCCGTATCGGTGCACGGCTTCCTGGCGAGCCTCGGCGCCAGCCTGGTCATGGGCGTCGCGGTCAGTGGCATGCACTACACGGGCATGGCCGCCGTCAGCGTCCATCTGCACGGTGCGGCCGGCTCCGGCCAGGGCGGTGACTCGGCCGCCGCGATCCTCGCGCCCGTGCTCGTCGGCCCCGCCGTCTTCCTGCTCCTCGCCGCGGTCGTGCTGATGTTCGACCCCCTGCTGGTCCTGGGCGAGCCCGACCGGCTGCGGCCGGGGGACCGTGCCCGGCCCGGGGTGCCCGCGCAACGGGAAAGGACGGCGTCGTACCCGAGGGCCGCCGCCTGGGCGGCCGGCCGCGGCCCGCGCCCCGGAAGCCGGGGCTCCGGCGACGCGTGAGCCCACCCCCGGCAGGCCCCGGGCACGGTTGTCCGAAGCCGTTCACCCCCGGTTGTCAGTGGTGGGTCGTACGGTTGTTGCATGCGGCCCGTTTCCAAGATCGAACGTACGGTGGCGCCCTTCGAGGTCGTCAGTCACTACCAGCCCAGCGGCGACCAGCCGACAGCCATCGCCGACCTGGAGCGGCGTATCCGCGCAGGTGAGAAGGATGTCGTCCTGCTCGGCGCGACCGGCACCGGCAAGTCGGCGACCACCGCCTGGATGATCGAGAAGCTTCAGCGACCCACCCTGGTGATGGCGCCGAACAAGACCCTGGCCGCCCAGCTGGCGAACGAATTCCGCGAGCTGCTGCCGAACAACGCGGTCGAGTACTTCGTCTCGTACTACGACTACTACCAGCCCGAGGCGTACGTCCCGCAGTCCGACACCTACATCGAGAAGGACTCCTCGATCAACGAGGAGGTGGAGCGCCTGCGCCACTCGGCGACGAACTCCCTGCTGACACGGCGGGACGTCGTCGTGGTCGCCTCCGTCTCGTGCATCTACGGTCTGGGCACGCCGCAGGAGTACGTCGACCGGATGACCCAGCTCAACGTCGGCGACGAGATCGACCGCGACCAGCTGCTGCGCCGCTTCGTCGACATGCAGTACACGCGCAACGACATGGCGTTCCAGCGCGGCACCTTCCGGGTCCGCGGCGACACCATCGAGATCATCCCGGTCTACGAGGAGCTCGCCGTCCGCATCGAGATGTTCGGCGACGAGATCGAGGCGCTGTCCACCCTCCACCCGCTCACCGGCGAGATCCTCAGCGAGGACCAGTCGCTGTACGTCTTCCCGGCCAGCCACTATGTGGCGGGCCCGGAGCGCATGGAGCGGGCGGTCAACGGCATCGAGACCGAGCTCGAGCAGCGTCTCGCCGAGCTGGACAAGCAGGGCAAGCTCCTGGAGTCCCAGCGGCTGCGCATGCGCACCACGTACGACATCGAGATGATGCGCCAGATCGGCTCGTGCTCCGGCATCGAGAACTACTCGATGCACTTCGACGACCGCCTGCCCGGCTCGCCGCCCAACACCCTCCTCGACTACTTCCCCGAGGACTTCCTGCTCGTCATCGACGAGTCCCACGTCACCGTGCCGCAGATCGGCGCGATGTACGAGGGCGACGCCTCCCGCAAGCGAACCCTGGTCGACCACGGCTTCCGGCTGCCTTCGGCGCTCGACAACCGCCCGCTGAAGTGGGAGGAGTTCCAGAAGCGGATCGGTCAGACCGTCTATCTGTCCGCCACTCCCGGCACCTACGAGCTCTCCCGCGGGGACGGCTTCGTGGAACAGATCATCCGTCCCACCGGCCTGATCGACCCCGAGGTCGTGGTCAAGCCCACCGAGGGCCAGATCGACG
Source organism: Streptomyces sp. NPDC002889 (assembly GCF_042888425.1). Classification (NCBI taxonomy): domain Bacteria; kingdom Bacillati; phylum Actinomycetota; class Actinomycetes; order Kitasatosporales; family Streptomycetaceae; genus Streptomyces; species Streptomyces sp. NPDC002889. Next base: position 159,317 of record NZ_JBIAPT010000003.1, on the reverse strand, counting down.
ACCTCGTGCACGAGATCCGTCTGCGCGCGGAGAAGGACGAACGCGTCCTGGTCACCACCCTCACCAAGAAGATGGCCGAGGACCTGACGGACTACTTCCTGGAACTGGGCATCCAGGTCCGCTACTTGCACAGCGACGTCGACACCCTGCGGCGGGTCGAGCTGCTGCGCGAACTGCGCGCCGGCGAGTACGACGTCCTGGTCGGCATCAACCTGCTGCGCGAGGGCCTCGACCTGCCCGAGGTGTCGCTGGTGGCCATCCTCGACGCCGACAAGGAAGGCTTCCTGCGGTCCGGCACCTCGCTGATCCAGACGATCGGCCGCGCGGCGCGCAATGTCTCCGGCCAGGTCCATATGTACGCGGACAAGATCACCGCGGCGATGGAGAAGGCCATCGAGGAGACCAACCGCCGCCGCGAGAAGCAGATCGCCTACAACACCGAGAAGGGCATCGACCCTCAGCCGCTCCGTAAGAAGATCAACGACATCGTCGCCACCATCGCGCGCGAGGAGATCGACACCGAGGAGCTGCTCGGCTCCGGCTACCGCCAGGTCAGGGAGGGCAAGCCCGGCAAGGGCGCCAAGGCCCCGGTCCCGGCCCTGGGCGGCGCCGGCAAGAAGGGCGAGGTGCTGAGCAACCGTCCAGCGGCCGAACTGGCCGGGATCATCGAAGAGATGACAGAGCGGATGCGGGCCGCGGCCGCGGAGCTCCAGTTCGAGGTGGCCGCACGGCTGCGCGACGAGGTGAGCGAATTGAAGAAGGAACTGCGGCAGATGAAGGAGGCGGGGCTTGCCTGAGCACCGTGCACCTGGTGTGTTGCAAGACCGACACAAAAAACTGCCAACTCTGCTGCTCCGTTCGTGGGACTGCGTAGGGTGCTGAGCAACCGCACATATGGGCGGCAGCACATTCGAAGAAGGGGACAGCGCGTGACCGTCAACATGACCAAGGGTCAGGCCATCAGCCTGCAGAAGAGCGACGGGGGCACCCTCACCGCGGTGCGGATGGGGCTCGGCTGGCAGGCGGCCGCGCGCCGCGGTCTGTTCGGCTCGCGCACCCGCGAGATCGACCTCGACGCGTCGGCGGTGCTGTTCGCCGACAAGCAGCCGGTGGACGTGGTTTTCTTCCGCCACCTCGTCAGTGACGACGGCTCGGTCAAGCACACCGGTGACAACCTGGTCGGCGGTGCCGGCTCCGGCGGCGACGACGAGGCGATCCTCGTCGACCTGCAGCGGGTTCCGGTCCACATCGACCAGATCGTCTTCACGGTGAACTCCTTCACCGGCCAGACGTTCCAGGAGGTGCAGAACGCCTTCTGCCGCATCGTCGACGAGACCAACGGCCAGGAGCTCGCCCGCTACACGCTGGACGGCGGCGGCCAGTACACCGCGCAGATCATGGCGAAGGTGCACCGTGCCGGCGGTGGCTGGCAGATGACGGCCCTCGGCAACCCGGCCAACGGCCGTACGTTCCAGGACCTGATGCCGGCGATCCTGCCGCACCTGTAGGCACGGCCCGCACGGACGGACACGCAGCTCCCGGGGGCACGGCCGCCGGGAGCTGCACCGTGTACCACGCACTCGCACCACCGCGCACCGCCGTACCACGCACCACGCACCGCCAACGACGCACCGCAAGCGCACAGCACCGAGGGGACAGAGCGATGACGGCCGAGCTGGTCCAGGGGCAGAACCACCCCCTGCCCGACACCCGCCTGCAGATCCGGGTTTCGGCGGGCCATCCAGTCGTGGCCTGCGCCACCTGCTCCGACGCCGAGGGGGCCGTACGCGACGACGCGATCGCCCACCCCGGTGCGACCTCGCTCCCGGGGATCGACGTGCCCGGACAGGCCACGGAAGCGCCGCGGTTCACCGTCGACCTGGACGCGGTGCCCGATGCCGTTCACCAGCTGAATGTGCTGCTCGCGCTCCCCGAGGGAACCGGTGGACCGGTCCACTTCGGCGCCACCGCCGCACCCTTCGTCGCCGTCATGGGCCCGGACGGCGCCGAGCTGGCCAGCTTCACGATCACCGGACTGGACACCGAGACCGCGGTGGTGGCGGTCGAGCTGTACCGCCGCCAGGGCGCATGGAAGGTGCGGGCCGTAGGACAGGGATACGCGGGCGGACTCGCCGCGCTGCTGAGGGACCAGGGCATGGCCCAGGCCGACCTGATCGCGGCCGCCGTCCAGGAGACGGCAGCGCCCCGCGCGACCCGCACCGAACCGGCCAGGCTGCGTACGAGCGCCGGCGACGGCGCCCATGCCGGCCCCGCCGCCACGCCAGGGCCCGACCACTCGGCGCCGGACGCCACACTCGCCGACGGCCGCACGCTCCCGGAGGGCCTTTCGGTCGCCGGAGCGCAGGCCGCCACCGTCGGCGGCGCCACCGGGCCCCAGCAGAGCCCCACCCCGGACGCCCCGCAGACGCCCAGCGGCCCCATCAACTACGCGCACCCGCGCCGGCAGTCCGCCGCACCCCCGCCGCCGCCCCCGGTCCCGCAGCCCGGTGAAGGCGGCCGCCCGCCCGTGCCCGTGGCCGGCGACGCCACCGGCTGGTCCATGGAAGAGCGCCTGTACAACCAGGTCTGGGGCATGTTCGAGGACCTGGCCCGTAGCGTCGCGGCGTACCGCAGCGCCGTCGAATTCGCCGAGTCCCGCATGGAGCAGGAGCTCGACACGGTCCTGTCCGACCCGCGCAGCCGGATCGGCGGCGCGGGGGACGCCGCCCGCGAGGCCGCTCGCGCCAAGTGCGAGCAGCTGACCGACCAGGCGCGTCAGGTACTCGACCGCGATCTGGCCCAGCTCACCGCCGAGTCCGAGGTCGTCGAGCCCGCGCTGCCGCCCGCCTTCGCCCGCTGGGACAACCCCGCCTGGCACGCCTACCGGGTTCCCATGGAGACCCCCATGGCGCTGCGCATCGGTGACGTCCATCTGCCCGAGAGCCCCGAGCTGCGCATTCCCTGCCTGGTCCGGCTCCCGCTGGAACGCGGGCTGTGGGTCGACAGCGGACGGGGCGGTTCGGACGCCGCGATCACGATGGACGAGGCGCAACTGCGCCGGCTGGCCGTCGACAGCGCGGTCGCGCACGCGGCCAGGCTGCTCGCGGTGTACCCGCCCGGCGAGTTCTCGGTGCATGTCATCGACCCGGCGGGCTCGGCGGCCGCCTCGTTCGCCCCGTTGGTCGAGTCCGGGGTGCTCGCCGCGCCGCCGGCCGTCGGTGCCCAGGGCGTCACCGACGTACTGGGCAGGCTCACCCAGCGCGTGGACCTGGTGTCGATGGCGGTGCGCGGCGGCGCGGCCGACTCGCTGCCGCCCGGGTTCGACACCGGTGAGCACCTGTTGATCGTCAATGACTTCCCGCACGGCTTCGACGACCGCGCGGTCACGCAGCTGCGCTATCTCGCCGACGAGGGCCCGGCCGTCGGTGTCCATCTCCTGATGGTCGCCGACCGCGAGGACGCGAGCGCGTACGGCCCGGTGCTCGACCCGCTGTGGCGCTCCCTGCTGCGCCTCACTCCGGTTCCCGACGACCACCTGGCCGACCCCTGGGTGCGGCACGCCTGGACGTACGAGCCGCCGGCCGTGCCGCCGGGCAGTGCGGTGCTGCGTCAGGTTCTGAACCAGGTGACCGCCGCCCGCCGGTCCTGGGACCGTTGAGCCCCGCCCTTCCCCATCTCTCCGCTGACCTGCACATTTGAGGAGCGCTTTACCTCTACCTTTACCTTTCATGGGACTTCCCTGTATTGTCCTTTGCACGGAGGGGAGTACTCCCGACTCGCGACGTGCCCGTCAGTACGGACGACAGAGAAGTCCCGGGGCGTCGGCCCGTGGTGCGGCTGTGCGGCTGCCCGGGTGGAAGAGACCTCCGGCAGCGGCGACGCTGATCCAGTAGCCGTACGACGCCGGAGGCGCAGTGGACGTTTCATGGACCCTGTGGGTACTGACCATTCTCGGTCTGAGTGCCCTGATCGCGGTCGACTTCTTCATCGGGCGCAAGCCGCATGACGTGTCGATGAAGGAAGCCGGTATCTGGTCCGTCGTCTGGATCGTGCTGGCCGCGCTCTTCGGCCTCGGCCTGCTGTTCTTCGGCGAGAGCCAGGCATCGGGCGAATTCTTCGCGGGCTTCATCACCGAGAAGTCGCTGAGCGTCGACAACCTCTTCGTCTTCGTCCTGATCATGGCGAAGTTCGCGGTGCCCTCCCACCTCCAGCAGCGGGTGCTGCTGATCGGCGTGCTGATCGCCCTCGTTCTGCGTGCGATCTTCATCGCCGCGGGCGCCGCGGTCCTCGCCAACTTCTCCTGGGTCTTCTACATCTTCGGCGCGTTCCTCATCTACACCGCCTGGAAGCTCATCCAGGACGCGCGCTCGGACGACGAGGAGGAGGAGTTCGAGGAGAACAGGCTCCTCAAGTCCGTCGAGAAGAGGTTCGGCGTCGCCGACCGGTACCACGGCACCAAACTCTTCATCCGCAGCAACGGCAAGCGCGTCATGACTCCGTTGATGGTGGTCATGCTCGCGATCGGCACCACCGATGTGCTCTTCGCGCTGGACTCCATTCCGGCGATCTTCGGCCTGACCCAGGACCCGTACATCGTCTTCACCGCCAACGCCTTCGCGCTCATGGGGCTGCGGCAGCTGTACTTCCTCATCGGCGGACTGCTCAAGAAGCTGGTCCACCTCAGCTACGGCCTGTCGGTGATTCTCGGATTCATCGGAGTGAAGCTCGTGCTGCACGCTCTGCACGAGAGCGGGGTGCACGTCCCCGAGATCTCCATCCCGTTCTCGCTGGCGTTCATCTGCGGCGTGCTGGTCATCACGACGATCACCAGCCTGATCGCCTCCAGGAAGCAGGCCGATCGGGAAGCGGCCGAGCAGGCCCGCAAGGCCGCCGGGGTGGCCGAGGGGAAGGACAGCGTCGGCGCCTGACCGGGCGTCATGGCAGAGCATGCCCGACCGGCGGGTGCGCAACGGCAGGTCCGTTGCGCACCCGACGGTGCGTTTTGCGCCATGGTTCCGTGAACGACTCCGTGGACCGCCGACGCCGACAGCGCGGTGTCGGCGTCGATGGCCCAAGAACACCACCTGCCGACGAACACCGCTTCGGGTTCTCCCGCCGGGACTGCCGTCCGGCAGCGGCAGTACGGGCGTCCCCTCGCCGCCGTCGACCGACGGCCCCCTCGCGCACCGACGGAGCGGACTCCTCCTCCGACCGGGCGCGGGGCATCCCCCGCGGCGCATATCGGGCGCCCTGCACCGGGACCGGCCAAGCGGCCTCCCGCACCGTCTACCGTTGCGTCCGTACCACGCAGCACCCACAGCCCCCACCCGAGCGAGGACGGCACCCCTACGCATGAGTCGGCAACATCCCGGGCCCGCCGCCCCCGCCCTGCACATCGACCGGACCGCCCAGCCGCCGCGCGCCGCGATCCTGCTGCTGCACGGCGGCCGCGCCGACGCCGTCGAGCCGCCCTCGGCCCTGAACCTGCCCGGTGTGCGGATGCGCCCCTTCGCACGGGCCATCACCCGCGCCACGGCAGGCCACGACATCGTCATCGGCCGGGTCCGCTACGGTCACCGGGGCTGGAACGGCGAACGTGCCGACGCCGGCCGTGACGCGCTGCGCGCCCTGGACGAACTGGCCCTGGTGACCGGTCCCGTGCCCACACTCCTGGTCGGCCACTCGATGGGTGGCAGGGCCGCCCTGCATGCCGCGGGTCATCCGCTGGTGACCGGCGCGGTGGGGCTCGCACCCTGGTGTCCCGCCGAGGAACCGGTGGAGCATCTGACGGGCCGGCGCCTCGTGCTGCTGCACGGCGACCGGGACCGGGTGACCGACCCTCGCGAGACCTGGGCGTTCGCCGCCCGGGCACGTACCGTCGGCGCCGAGGTGTGCGCGCTGCGGATGTCCGGCGGTGATCACGCCATGCTGCGTCGCGCCGCCCAGTGGCACACGATCACCACCCAGGTGGTGACGGGACTGCTGGGGTTGGGGCCGCTGCCGCCGACGGTGGCGAAGAGCTTCGCCGCACAGGCCGGGGCGGGAGTCACGGACGCCGCGGGCGGCTGAGACCGCGGCGTCCGTCCGGGCTGTTGCCTACCAGCCGCGTTCGCGCCACTGCGGCAGATGCGGGCGCTCCTCGCCCAGCGTGGTGTCCTTGCCGTGGCCCGGGTAGACCCAGGTCTCGTCCGGAAGCACGTCGAAGAGCTTCTTCTCGACCCCGTCGATGAGGCTGGCGAAGGCCTCCGCGTCCTTACGGGTGTTGCCGACGCCGCCGGGGAACAGGCAGTCGCCGGTGAAGACATGCGGGTGACCGTGGGGGTCGTCGTAGACGAGCGCGATCGACCCCGGGGTGTGGCCGACCAGATGACGGGCGGTCAGTTCGACCCGCCCCACCGTGATCGTGTCCCCGTCCTCGACCGGGACATCGGTCGGAACGGGGATCCCCTCGGCGTCGTAACGCCCGGCGTACGTACGCGCACCCGTCGCCCGGACCACCTCGGCAAGCGCCTGCCAGTGGTCGGCGTGCCGGTGCGTGGTGACCACGGATGCGATGGAGTCGTCGCCGATGAGCCGCAGCAGCGTTTCGGGCTCGGCCGCCGCATCGATCAGCAGCTGCTCACCGGTGGCCCGGCAGCGCAGCAGATAGGCGTTGTTGTCCATCGGTCCGACCGCGACCTTGGAGACCATCAGGTCCGTCAGTTCGTGTACGTCCGCAGCGCCGCCGACCTTCACCACTCCGCTGTACGTCATGGGCTCAGCCTATAGCGGGGGCAGCGCGGGCAACGGGCCTCCCGTGACCTCCAGAGCCGAGCCGTCGCGGCGGCCGGCGAGCCAGCCGAGGAGCTCGGACGCTGTGCCCGTGACCACGACCGCCGCGCCGTCGGCGCCGCCTCCCGTGGTCCAGAACTGCCCGTCGTCGGTGGCCAGGCCGGTCGAGGGGACGTCCTTGTGCCCGCCGAACCGCTCGGCGAGGAAGTCGATCTCGCGCTCGGTGAACTCCTTCGGCAGGTCCTCCAGCTCGTAGCCGATGTCCAGGTCCACGTGGTGCAGCTCGACCTCGACGAGGCGGCGGAAGGGGATGCGGGCCGCCGCGTCCTTAACGCCGTTGCGGAGCTCGACCGTCCGTGACCAGTCGGCGGCCTCGGCGCCGGCCGCCTGGAAGCGGGCGGCGGACTCGCGTACGTCGGAGAGCTGGTCGGCGAGGGGCCGGGGGGCGTCGCGCTCGATGTCGGCGTCGCGGGCCTCGGCGCTCTCGTACATCGGGCGCCCCCCGAGAATATTGACGACGGCGTCAGCGTTACGGGCTAGGTGGGCAAGGACATGGCCTCGGCTCCAGCCCGGCAGCCGTGACGGTCCGCCGATGGCGGCGTTGTCCAGTCGGGCGGCTGCGGAGAGCAGTCGGTCGGTGGCTTCGCGTACGGTTTCAAGGTCGCGCTGGGGATCGATCATGGCGCCGAGGTTAGCTTCGCCACTCGATCGGGTGAAGGTGGCAGCGCACATCCGCAATTCGAATGTGCGTGCTATACGCTCGGTGGAGGCATCCTTGAAAGTCAGACACTCATCGTCTGGCGGCCCCCCATAGGCAGGAACTGTCCGGGACGGGGGCTGTGCCCCCGCTTCTCTGAAGAAAGGTGCGGACCGGCGTGGCCGACCGTCTCATCGTTCGTGGCGCTCGAGAGCACAATCTGAAAAACATCTCGCTCGACCTCCCCCGCGACTCGCTCATCGTGTTCACGGGGCTCTCGGGGTCGGGCAAGTCCTCGCTCGCCTTCGACACGATCTTCGCCGAGGGTCAGCGCCGGTACGTCGAGTCCCTGTCCTCGTACGCCAGGCAGTTCCTGGGCCAGATGGACAAGCCCGACGTGGACTTCATCGAGGGTCTGTCCCCGGCTGTCTCCATCGACCAGAAGTCGACCTCGCGCAACCCGCGCTCGACGGTCGGCACCATCACCGAGGTCTACGACTACCTCCGTCTGCTGTTCGCCCGTATCGGCAAGCCGCACTGCCCCGAGTGCGCCCGGCCGATCTCGCGCCAGTCGCCGCAGGCCATCGTCGACAAGGTGCTCGAGCTGCCCGAGGGCAGCCGCTTCCAGGTGCTCTCACCGCTCGTGCGCGAGCGCAAGGGCGAGTTCGTCGACCTCTTCGCCGATCTGCAGACCAAGGGCTACAGCCGGGCGCGGGTCGACGGACAGACCGTCCAGCTCGCCGAGGCGCCGCGGCTGAAGAAGCAGGAGAAGCACACCATCGACGTGGTCGTCGACCGCCTCACCGTCAAGGACGGCGCCAAGCGCCGGCTGACCGACTCGGTCGAGACCGCCCTCGGCCTCTCTGGCGGCATGGTCGTGCTCGACTTCGTCGACCTCCCCGAGGACGATCCCGAGCGCGAGCGGATGTACTCGGAGCATCTGTACTGCCCGTACGACGACCTGTCCTTCGAGGAGCTGGAGCCGCGCTCCTTCTCCTTCAATTCGCCCTTCGGCGCCTGTCCCGACTGCACCGGCATCGGCACGCGGATGGAGGTGGACCCCGAGCTGATCGTCCCGGACGAGCAGAGGTCCCTCGACGAGGGCGCGATCCACCCCTGGTCGCACGGCCACACCAAGGAATACTTCGGGCGGCTGATCGGCGGGCTCGCCCAGGCGCTCGGGTTCAGTACCGACATGCCGTGGGCGGGACTGCCGCAGCGTGCCAAGAAGGCCCTGTTGCACGGGCACAAGACCCAGGTCGAGGTCCGCTACCGCAATCGGTACGGGCGGGAGCGTGCCTACACCACCCCGGCCTTCGAAGGGGCCGTGCAGTTCGTCAAGCGGCGGCACTCCGAGGCCGAGAGCGACTCCAGCAGGGAGCGCTTCGAGGGCTATATGCGCGAGGTGCCCTGCCCGACCTGTCAGGGCACCCGGCTGAAGCCGATCGTGCTCGCGGTCACCGTGATGGAGAGGTCCATCGCCGATGTCGCCGCAATGTCGATCAGCGAATGCGCGGACTTCCTCGGCCGCCTCAAGCTCAACGCCCGCGACAAGAAGATCGCCGAGCGCGTGCTCAAGGAGGTCAACGAGCGCCTGAGGTTCCTGGTCGACGTAGGCCTGGACTATCTCTCGCTGAACCGTGCGGCCGGCACCCTCTCCGGAGGCGAGGCACAGCGCATCCGGCTCGCCACCCAGATCGGCTCCGGCCTGGTCGGTGTGCTGTACGTGCTCGACGAGCCGTCCATCGGCCTGCACCAGCGCGACAACCACCGGCTCATCGAGACCCTCGTGCGACTGCGTGACATGGGCAACACGCTCATCGTCGTCGAGCACGACGAGGACACCATCAAGGTCGCCGACTGGGTCGTCGACATCGGCCCCGGCGCGGGTGAGCACGGCGGCAAGGTCGTCCATTCCGGGCCCCTGAAGCAGTTGCTGACCAACAAGGAGTCGTTGACCGGGCAGTACCTGTCCGGCAAGAAGGCGATCCCGACGCCGGACCTCCGCAGGCCCGTGGACCCCTCGCGGCAGCTCACCGTCCACGGCGCCCGTGAGAACAACCTGCGGGACATCGACGTGTCCTTCCCGCTCGGTGTGCTCACCGCGGTCACCGGTGTCTCCGGCTCCGGAAAGTCGACGCTGGTCAACGACATCCTCTACACCCACCTGGCGCGCGAGCTCAACGGCGCCAAGTCGGTGCCGGGCCGCCACACCCGGGTCGACGGCGACGACCTCGTCGACAAGGTGGTCCACGTCGACCAGTCGCCCATCGGCCGTACGCCCCGGTCCAACCCCGCGACGTACACCGGAGTCTTCGATCATGTCCGCAAGCTGTTCGCGGAGACGATGGAGGCCAAGGTCCGCGGCTATATGCCCGGCCGGTTCTCCTTCAACGTCAAGGGCGGCCGCTGTGAGAACTGCTCCGGCGACGGCACCATCAAGATCGAGATGAACTTCCTGCCGGACGTGTACGTCCCCTGCGAGGTCTGCCACGGGGCGCGCTACAACCGGGAGACCCTGGAGGTCCACTACAAGGGCAAGTCCATCGCAGAGGTGCTGGACATGCCGATCGAGGAGGCGCTGCACTTCTTCGAGGCCGTGCCGACGATCTCCCGCCATCTGCGGACGCTCAACGAAGTGGGGCTCGGCTATGTCAGGCTCGGCCAGTCCGCGCCGACGCTGTCCGGCGGTGAGGCCCAGCGGGTGAAGCTGGCCTCGGAGCTCCAGAAGCGCTCCACGGGCCGTACGGTCTACGTCCTGGACGAGCCGACCACCGGTCTGCACTTCGAGGACATCAGCAAGCTGATCACGGTGCTGTCCAACCTGGTCGACAAGGGCAACACGGTGATCGTGATCGAGCACAACCTGGACGTCATCAAGACGGCGGACTGGGTCGTGGACATGGGCCCGGAGGGCGGCAGCGGCGGTGGCCTGGTCATCGCCGAAGGCAGCCCCGAGCAGGTCGCGGGCGTCCCGGCCAGCCACACCGGCAAGTTCCTCCGGGACATCCTGGACACGGACCGCATCAGTGACTCGGTCGCGGTCCCCGCGGCCCGGAAGCCGGTGAAGAAGGCCGCGGCCAAGAAGACGGTCGCGGCGAACGCGACGGCGTCGAAGAAGACGGCGACGGCCCGCGCGGGGACGGCCCGCACGACGAGGGCCCGCAAGGCCTGACCGGCGGGTCGGCCCGGCCCTGCTTCTCGTACGCCCGTGCGCACCATGGGACTCCCGCGGCGCGCACGGGCGCTCGGCATCCTCGGCCGGTTGGCGGTCCTGGTCCGCCGGCCGACCGGCGAGCAGGCCGGCGCCTCGCAGCGGACGGGCATCGCTCTCCCACGCCGGCAGGATCCGGACCGGGCGTTAAGCCAGCTCCGCCGCGTACGGCGGTTCCGCTCCCGTACGGGAGCAGGTCACGGCCGCCGCGCGGGCGGCGAAGTCCAGGACCTGGGTCCAGGCCGCCGCGTCCAGTGATGACAGGGCGGCCGGGGACAGGGCGTCCCGCGCCGCGAGGCCGTACAGCAGGGCCGCGTTCACCGTGTCGCCCGCGCCTATCGTGTCCGCGACCGTCACCGGGGTCGCCGGGACCGAGACCTCCAGGCCGGCCCGCGTCCGTACGGTCAGTCCGGCGCCGCCCCGCGTCAGCACCACCGCGGCCGGTCCGTCGGGAACGCCGCCGAGCCAGGTGGCGTCGTCCTCGGACAGCTTCAGCAGCGACACATACGGCAGCCAGCCCGTGAACCGCGCCCGATAGGCCTCCGGGTCCTGGATCAGACCGGCCCTGATGTTCGGGTCGAGCAGGGTGAAGACCCCACGCCCGGCCTCCCGCCGCAGCAGCGCCTCGTACGCGCTCGCGCCCGGCTCCAGCACCAGCGAACAGGTGCCGAGTGCCAGCGCCCGTGCCGAGTCCGGCAGTGCGTCCGGCAACTGGAAGAGACGATCCGCGCTGCCCTGCGCGTAGAAGCCGTACCCGGCGGAGCCGTCCGAGCCGATCGCGGCGACCGCCAGCGTTGTCGGCTCCGGGCCGCGCTGTACCAGGGAGGTATCGACGCCCACCGCACGCAGCCCGGCCAGCAGCGCCTCGCCGAAGCCGTCCGTGGAGACCCGCGAGCAGAAGGCGACATCCGCACCCAGCCTGCCCAGCGCGAGCGCCGTGTTGTACGGGCCCCCGCCCCGGCGCGGCAGCAGCAACGCCAGCGGCGCGCCCCCCTCGGGGACCGCCCCCTGCGGGACCAGGTCGATCAAGGATTCTCCGGCGACGACGAACACGGCCCGAAAGTAACCCATGGCCTGGTGAGGTGTAACCCACGGCCCCGGGGGCGAAGGGGAGCCCGCCCGGAGGGCCGCCGATCTCCGCCGGTATCGTCAGATCTGTCACCGACACGTGCACGCGACACGCACCCCGACGCACCGCGACACGCACCGCCCCCGACGCCTGAACCGTGGAGTTTCCATGCCCGGCCAGCCAGCCGCCCGCCGTACCGTGCTGAAAGGCGCCGCGCTCGCCGGGGCCGCCGGTCTGGGCGTGGCGGCCTGCTCCACCGAGTCCAAGGTGGGTCACGCCCGGATCCCCACCCCGACCGCGCCCGTGGACCTCGGCGCGGCCGACGCCGTCCCGGTCGGCGGGGCCAGGCTCTACCGCGAACAGCGCCTGGTCGTGAGCTGCCCGGCCAAGGGCCGGTACAAGGCGTTCAGCGCGCAGTGCACCCACGCCGGCTGCGTGCTCGACAAGATCGAGGGCAACGAGGGCAACTGCCCCTGCCACGGCAGCCGCTTCGATGTGACGACTGGCAAGGCACTCAAGGGCCCGGCGACCGTGCCGCTGCCCGAGGTGCCGATCAAGGCGGAGGGCGGCAGGCTCGTGGCGGGCCCGGATGCGTAGGACCGGCCCGGATGCTTGAAGCCGCCGGCCGGGATGCGTGAGGCGGCCGAGATCGCATGGGGCCAGGGCACCACCTGAGGGCCGGTCCGGAGCGTCAGTCCCAGTCCCAGTCGATCCCGACAATCCCCGGCCGCACCCCCTGCTCCACCAGATGCACCGTGCGATGCCGCCCGCTGAGTGTCAGATCCGTACGGGCACCCCGCGGCACACCCGTGGTCGCCCGGGCGAACCGCCGGCAGCGCGCGGGCAGCGCCTCCTCGTCGAAACGCACCTGCAGTACGTACTGCCCGCCGGCGAAGCCGAAGCCGCGTACGTACTCGGTGCTCGGCCCACCGGTCCCGTCCTCGAAGCCGTAGCCGAAGACGTACGTCTCACCCGCGCGCAGCCGGGTGTCGAACAGCAGCTCCGCGATCACCACCCCGGTCTCCCCGTGCCACCGGACTCGTCCCGTACGGCAGTTCTCCAGCGCGTTCACCTCCACCCGCGCCGGATCACAGCCGGGATCGCCGTGGTGAACGGCCAGGTAGCGGTCGACACCGTCCCGGTGGGCGCGCACCACATGATGTGACTGCCGCCCGACCAGCTCGCGCCGGGGCCCTATCCGCACCCGCTCCTGGTGCCCGACCGTGTGCAGCCCGTCGTCCGCCGGTGACTGAAGATCGGCGAGCAGCGCCTCCGCCGCGCCCGACGCCTGGACCAGTGCGCGGTACGAGCGTCCCGCGGGACGCTCGTCCTCGGCGCGGGTGTGCTCCTCGCCGGCGCAGAGCAGCCTGATCAGGGAGTCCCCCGGCAGCTCCAGCACCTCCTCCAGCGCCCGCACCGCCCGCAGCGACTCGGGCCGCTGCGGGCGGCGTGCGCCCTGCTGCCAGTAACTGAGGCTGGTCACGCCGACCTTGATCCCGCGATGGGCGAGATGGTGCTGGACGCGCTGGAGCGGCAGCCCGCGCACCGCGAGGGCGGCGCGCAGCGCCAGATGGAACGGGCCGGTGTTCAGCACCTGCGCCAGATCGGCTTCGGTGTGGCCCATGGATTCCTCCGGGGACTTTCGGGGTTCGGTGAAGGTTCACGACGTCAAACCGGCCGCTGTGGGTGGGCGGCAGCGGCGCTCCGGGTGGGGCGGGACGGAGGTGTTCACATCCGGACCACACCGTTCACAGCGCCGCGTTACCCCGCATTGAAGCGTGTTGACCTGCCGCCGACAAGGACTGTGCTCGCCGCACTGTCCGGATGGGCTCCTGGACATGACCGCTCTGTCACCGCCCGACAGTAGGGTGGGCGGCATGGCAGACCCCTCCAGCTATCGCCCCAAGCCGGGAGAGATCCCCGACTCTCCGGGGGTCTACAGATTCCGTGACGAGCACCGCCGGGTGATCTACGTCGGGAAGGCCAAAAGCCTGCGCCAGCGCGTTGCCAGCTACTTCCAGGACCTGGCCAATCTTCACCCGCGCACCCGCACCATGGTCACCACTGCCGCGTCGGTCGAGTGGACCGTCGTCTCCACCGAGGTCGAGGCGCTGCAGCTGGAGTACTCCTGGATCAAGGAGTTCGATCCCCGGTTCAACGTCAAGTACCGGGACGACAAGAGTTACCCGTATCTCGCGGTGACCCTGAACGAGGAGTTCCCGAGGGTCCAGGTCATGCGCGGCGCCAAGCGCAAGGGTGTGCGCTACTTCGGTCCCTACGGCCACGCGTGGGCGATCCGCGAGACCGTCGACCTGATGCTCCGCGTCTTCCCCGTACGCACCTGCTCGGCAGGGGTGTTCAGGAACCATGTGCAAAAGGGCCGGCCCTGTCTGCTCGGCTACATCGGCAAGTGCTCCGCGCCCTGTGTCGGCCGCGTGACTCCCGAGGAACACCGCGAACTGGCCGAGGAGTTCTGCGACTTCATGGCCGGCCGCACCGGCACGTACATCCGTAGGCTCGAGAAGCAGATGATGGCGGCCGCCGAGGAGATGGAGTTCGAGAAGGCGGCCCGGCTGCGTGACGACATAGGGGCGCTCAAGCGGGCCCTCGAGAAGAACGCGGTGGTTCTCGCCGACGCCACCGACGCCGATCTGATCGCTCTCGCCGAGGACGAGCTGGAAGCCGCGGTGCAGATCTTCCACGTCCGCGGGGGCCGGGTGCGCGGCCAGCGCGGATGGGTCACCGACAAGGTCGAGAACGTCGACACCGCGGGCCTGGTCGAGCACGCCCTGCAGCAGCTGTACGGCGAGGAGAGCGGCGACGCCGTCCCCAAGGAGGTCCTCGTCCCGGCGCTGCCCGAGGACACGGACGCCGTCACCCAGTGGCTGAGCGGGCGCCGCGGGGCGAACGTGTCCCTGCGCATTCCGCAGCGCGGCGACAAGAAGGACCTGATGGAGACGGTCCAGCGCAACGCCCTGCAGGCGCTCGCGCTGCACAAGACCAAGCGCGCCAGCGATCTGACCACCCGCTCCCGTGCCCTGGAGGAGATCGCCGAGGCGCTCGGCCTGGACTCTGCTCCGCTGCGCATCGAGTGCTTCGACATCTCCCATCTCCAGGGCGAGGACGTCGTGGCGTCCATGGTCGTCTTCGAGGACGGTCTGGCCCGCAAGAGCGAGTACCGCCGCTTCCAGATCAAGGGCTTCGAGGGGCAGGACGACGTCCGGTCCATGCACGAGGTGGTCACCCGCCGCTTCAAGCGCTATCTGGCCGAGAAGGACAGGACGGGGGAGTGGATCGGCGACGATGTCCCGGACGAAGCGCCTGACGACGGCAGGCCCAGGAAATTCGCCTACCCGCCCCAGCTCGTCGTCGTCGACGGCGGGGCGCCGCAGGTCGCGGCCGCCCAGCGGGCCCTGGACGAGCTCGGCATCGACGACGTCGCCGTCTGTGGTCTGGCCAAGCGCCTGGAGGAGGTGTGGCTGCCGCACGACGCCGACCCCGTCGTGCTGCCCCGCTCCAGCGAAGGGCTGTACCTCCTCCAGCGGGTCCGTGACACAGCTCACGATTTCGCCATCCGCTATCAGCGCTCCAAGCGCACCACGCGCATCCGGACCGGTCCGCTGGATGCGGTCGCAGGGCTCGGGCAGGCCCGGAAACAGGCTCTGATCAAGCATTTCGGCTCGGTGAAGCGCTTGCGGCAGGCGACAATCGAGCAGATCTGCGAGGTGCCCGGCATGGGCCGCAAGACCGCGGAGTCCGTGGTGGCGGCCCTGGCGCAGGCGGCTCCGGCCGCCCCTGCCGTGAATACGGCAACTGGAGAGATCATTGAAGAGAACGACGGGGGCAGCGCGACATGACTGAGCACGATGGAGACGGAGCAGCAGACGTGAGTACGGGCAACGCAACCGAGCCCGGCGAGGCCGCGGCGGACGCCGCCATCCCCGAGCTGGTGATCATCTCCGGAATGTCGGGTGCCGGACGCAGTACGGCGGCGAAGTGCCTGGAGGACCTCGGCTGGTTCGTCGTGGACAACCTGCCGCCCGCGCTGATCCCCACCATGGTGGAGCTCGGCGCCCGCTCGCAGGGCAACGTCGCGCGGATCGCCGTCGTCGTCGACGTGCGCGGCCGGCGGTTCTTCGACAACCTCCGCGAATCCCTGGCCGACCTCGACGCCAAGCAGGTCACCCGGCGGATCGTGTTCCTCGAATCGTCCGACGACGCCCTGGTGCGCCGTTTCGAGTCGGTCCGCCGCCCGCACCCGCTCCAGGGCGACGGCCGGATCGTCGACGGCATCGCCGCCGAGCGCGATCTGCTGCGTGAGCTGCGGGGCGACGCCGACCTGGTGATCGACACCTCCAGCCTGAACGTGCACGAGCTGCGCGCCAAGATGGACGCCCAGTTCGCGGGCGACGAGGAGCCCGAGCTGCGGGCCACCGTGATGTCGTTCGGGTTCAAGTACGGCCTGCCCGTCGACGCGGACCTCGTCGTCGACATGCGCTTCCTGCCGAACCCGCACTGGGTGCCGGAGCTGCGCCCCTTCACGGGCCTCAACGAAGAGGTCTCGAACTATGTCTTCAACCAGCCCGGCGCGAAGGAGTTCCTGGACAGCTACACCGAGCTGCTCCAGCTGATCGCGGCGGGCTACCGGCGCGAGGGCAAGCGGTACGTCACGATCGCCGTCGGCTGCACCGGCGGCAAGCACCGCTCCGTCGCGACCTCCGAGAAGCTGGCGGCCCGGCTCACGGGCGCCGGGGTCGAGACCGTCGTGGTCCACCGGGACATGGGGCGCGAGTGACCGGACGCAACCTCCGTCTGCGGCGGCTGCGCAGATCCACCCACGTGCTGTCGTCGCGCAAGCGCGGCGCACAGCCCAAGGTGGTCGCCCTGGGCGGCGGCATGGGCCTGTCGGCCTCGCTCGCGGCCCTGCGCCGCATCACCGGCGACCTCACCGCGGTCGTCACCGTCGCCGACGACGGCGGCTCCAGCGGGCGACTGCGCGAGGAACTGGGTGTACTGCCGCCCGGCGACCTGCGCAAGGCGCTCGCGGCGCTGTGCGGCGACGACGACTGGGGCCAGACCTGGGCCCGGGTCATCCAGCACCGCTTCCAGTCCAAGGGCGACCTGCATGAACACGCGGTCGGCAATCTGCTGATCGTGGCCCTGTGGGAGCAGTTCGGCGATCATGTCCAGGCCCTGGACCTGGTCGGCAAGCTGCTGGGCGCGCATGGCCGGGTGCTGCCCATGTCGGCGGTGCCGCTGGAGCTCCAGGCGCTGGTACGGGGGCACGATCCGGCGCGCCCGGACGATGTGGACACGGTCCGCGGCCAGGCCACCGTCGCGCTCACCCCGGGCGAGGTGCAGTCCGTGCATCTCGTCCCGAACGACCCGCCGGCCGTGCCCGAGGCCGTCGAGGCGGTCCTGGACGCCGACTGGGTGGTTCTCGGCCCCGGCTCCTGGTTCTCCTCGGTGATCCCGCATCTGCTGGTGCCGGAGTTGCTCGACGCGCTGGTCGCGACCAAGGCGCGCCGGGTCCTCTCCCTCAACCTCGCGCCTCAGCCGGGAGAAACAGATGGCTTCTCCCCGCAGCGTCATTTGGAGGTTTTGGGGCGACACGCCCCTAAACTCGCCCTGGACGTGGTGCTGGCCGATGAGGCCGCGGTGCCCGACCGAGAGTCCCTCGCCGTGGCGGCCAGTCGGCTGGGCGCCACGGTCGAGCTGGCTCCAGTGGCCTCGCCCGGGAGCCCCTCCCAGGGCGAAGCCTCTGGCGGAGCTTCGAAGCACGACCCGGAGCTGCTGGCCGCCGCGTACGACCGTATTTTTCGGATGCATGGAAGGATCGGCCCATGGCGATGACGGCTGCGGTGAAGGACGAAATTTCCCGGCTCCCCGTCACCCGGACCTGCTGCAGAAAGGCGGAGGTCTCGTCGATCCTGCGGTTCGCGGGCGGGCTGCACCTGGTGAGCGGGCGCATTGTGATCGAGGCGGAGCTGGACACCGGGATCGCGGCGCGCCGGCTCAAGCGCGACATCCTGGAGATCTTCGGGCACAGCTCAGAGCTGATGGTGATGGCTCCCGGCGGGCTTCGCCGTGGCTCGCGCTTCGTCGTTCGGGTGGTGGCGGGCGGTGACCAGCTGGCCCGCCAGACCGGTCTGGTCGACGGCCGCGGCCGTCCGATCCGCGGGCTGCCGCCGCAGGTCGTCTCCGGCGCCACCTGTGACGCGGAGGCTGCCTGGCGCGGCGCGTTCCTGGCCCACGGCTCGCTGACCGAGCCCGGCCGCTCCTCCTCGCTCGAGGTCACCTGCCCCGGCCCGGAGGCCGCCCTCGCCCTGGTGGGTGCCGCCCGCAGGCTCTCCATCGCCGCCAAGGCGCGCGAGGTGCGGGGCGTGGACCGGGTGGTCGTACGCGACGGTGACGCGATCGGTGCGCTGCTGACCCGGCTGGGCGCCCATGAGTCGGTGCTGGCCTGGGAGGAGCGCCGGATGCGGCGCGAGGTGCGGGCCACCGCCAACCGCCTCGCCAACTTCGACGACGCCAATCTGCGCCGTTCGGCCCGGGCCGCGGTCGCCGCGGGCGCGCGGGTCCAGCGTGCCCTGGAGATCCTCGGCGAGGAGGTGCCCGAGCACCTCGCCGCCGCGGGCCGGCTGCGTATGGAGCACAAGCAGGCCTCCCTGGAGGAACTGGGCGCGCTCGCCGACCCGCCGCTGACCAAGGACGCGGTCGCGGGCCGTATCCGCCGGCTGCTGGCCATGGCCGACAAGCGGGCCCAGGACCTCGGTATTCCGGGTACTGAGTCCAACCTGTCCGAGGAGCTGGCGGACGGTCTCGTCGGCTGAGTCCGACCGGCATGCAGCTCAACAGCTTTGCTGCCGACGCCTGTTGAGGCGTCGGCAGCCGTGTTTCCGGCCTGTTCGACCCTATTGACATGATCATGGAGAGTCATGAGCCTGGCGCTTGTTCACTTTCGTGGCAGACAACAGCAAGGGGGGCTGATGAGACGCAGAGCGAGATCGATCCTCGCTGCGGCTTCACTGCTGATTGCCGGACTCTCGGCGGCGCCGATCGCGCAGGCCGAGCCCGGTGGCGGCAACGGTGAAGAACTCTCCGTATGGCATGCGAAAGTCACCAGGGCACAGGTGCCGCTGATCCTCGCGGCAGGTGCCGACGGCCATGAGCTGACCGAACAGGTGCCCGCCAAGGGAACCGCCACCGTCGAGCTCTATCTGACGAAGCGACAGGCCGGTGAGCTGCGTGAGCAGGGCGTCGGCATCACGGAGCACTCCGTCCCCGCCGCGGCCGAACGGCGCGCCGCCGCGGCGGGTGACGGTGTCTTCCGCCCGTACAGCGGCGAAGGCGGCCTCAAGAGCGAGATCCTCGCCACCGCCAAGGCCAACCCCGCCCTCACCAAGGTCGTCAGCATCGGCAGGACGGTCAAGGGCCAGGACATCCTGGCGCTCAAGATCTCCAAGGGCGCCAAGAAGCAAAAGGACGGCTCCAGACCGGCCACGCTGTACATGTCCAACCAGCACGCCCGTGAGTGGATCACCCCGGAGATGACCCGGCGGCTGATGCACCACTACCTGGCGGGCTACGGCAAGGACCCGCAGATCACCAGGATCGTGGACTCCACCGAGCTGTGGTTCGTGCTCTCCGCCAACCCCGACGGCTACGACTACACCTTCACCGGCACCGCCCAGCGGCAGTGGCGCAAGAACCTGCGTGACAACAACGGCGACGGCACCGTCGCCGTCGGCGACGGCGTCGACCTCAACCGCAACTTCACCTACAAGTGGGGCTACGACAACGAGGGTTCGTCGCCCGATCCGTTCGACGAGACCTATCGCGGCACCGGCCCGGCGTCCGAGCCCGAGACCAAGGCCATCGACGCCTTCCAGAAGCGCATCGGGTTCGCCTACGGAATCAACTACCACTCCGCGGCCGAACTGCTGCTCTACGGCGTCGGCTGGCAGGTCGCCACCCCTACACCGGACGACGTGCTGTACGAGTCACTGGCGGGCACGCCGGCCAACTCGGCGATCCCCGGCTACCGGCCCCAGGTCTCCTCCGAGCTCTACACCACCAACGGCGAGGCCGACGGCCACGCGGCCAACGTCAACGGGATGATGATGTACACCCCGGAGATGTCGACCTGCGCCACCGTTTCCCGGATCGACCCCGACGATCCCTGGAACGCGGCCGACTGCGCATCCGTCTTCACGTTCCCCGACGACGAGAAGCTGATCCAGCAGGAGTTCGCCAAGAACATCCCGTTCGCGCTCTCCGTCGCCGAGACCGCCGCCCACCCCGACCAGCCGTCCTCCGTGCTGGGCCTCGAGGCCGCGGACTTCACCCCCGACCCCTTCACCCTCTCCTACGCCCGTGACGGCGACCAGGAGGTGTCCGTCACCGCCCGCAGATCGGTGCGCGACAAGGAGCTCAGGTACCGCGTCAACGGCGGGCCCGTCCACGACCAGGCGCTCAGGCCGTGGAAGGGGGGCGAGAGATTCGGCGGCGACGACAACATCCGCTTCGACGAGTACCGCGCCAAGGTGCAGGACGGTGACGTCGGCGACAAGATCGAGGTCTGGTTCACCGGTGAGACCAAGGCCGGAAAGCCCACTGCCAGCGAGCACTTCACGTACACGATCGCCGAACGTCCGCGTGGTGACACGCTGGTGATCGCCGAGGAGGGCGGCACCGAACCGGCCCGGCACACAGCTGTGTACACGAAGGCACTGGCCGACAACAAGCGGCGCAGTGCCGTCTGGGACGTCGCCACCCAGGGCGCCCCGCATCCGCTCGGTGTGCTCGGCCACTTCACATCCGTCGTCTGGTACACAGGCGCGGCAGCCCCCTCCTGGCCCACCACCCAGGCCGTACGCGCCTATCTCAACGAGGGCGGCAAGCTGGTCACCGCGGGTGAGCGCGCCGGCGGCAACGCCAATCTCGGCGGTGCGCTGAGCGACGACTTCGCCCAGTACTACCTCGGCGCCTCGGGACGTGCCTCGCTCGCCGGGGTCACGGGCTTCCTGGGCACCGGACGCCTGGCCGGCCGCTCCGGAGCACTGGCCGGCGCGCCCGGCAACCCACTGGACGCCGCGGGCGCGTACACGATCACCTCGGACACACTGCCGCCCTCGCAGTTCCCGCAGTTCCGCAGCACGGCCGCGGGCGGCTATCCGGGCGTGCGGATGCCCTTCTCGCCGTACGAGGGCGACTGGTACGCGGCAGCCACCCACCTCAACGGGTCCTGGATGCGGCTGTCCCGCACGATCGACCTCAGCGGCACGGCCACGGCCGACAAGCCCGCGCTCGCGATGGCCCTGAGCTTCAACACCGAGCCCGGCTACGACAACGCGGTCCTCGAGGTGCATACGGTCGGCCAGGACGACTGGACGACCCTGCCGGACACCGGCGGCGGCACCAGCACCACGGTGCCGACCCAGTGCGACGGGGGCTTCTACGTCAATCAGCATCCGTTCCTGCGGCATTACCTCACCGTCGGTGCGGACGGCTGCACGGCGAGCGGCACCACCGGCAGCTGGAACTCCTTCACCGGAGCCTCCAACGGCTGGCGGGCCACCTCGTTCGATCTGAGCGCCTACGCGGGCAAGCAGATCGAGGTCTCCCTGTCGTACATCACCGACCCCGGCGACGGCGGCCGCGGCGTCTTCGTCGACGACACCATGCTGGTGACCGGGGGTGGCGAGCAGGTCACCGACGGCTTCGAGGCCTCGCTCGGCCCGTGGGCGGCGGCCGGCCCCGCGCAGGGCAGCCCGGCCCTGCGCGGCAACTGGGAGCGCAGCCAGGACCTGTATCCGTCCGCGGCAGCGATCACCACGGGTGACAGCGTGCTGCTCGGTTTCGGCCTGGAGCATGTGCCGGCGGCTGCCGACCGCCGGCGGATCGTCGCCGGAGCCCTGAGCGCCCTGAAGCCCTAGCGTCCGCACATCCCGCCAGGTCCGGGGCCGGACCAGGCCCCGGACCCCGGCGTACGACGCGGCGGCTTGCACCTACTGACGGGTACAAGCCGCCGCGGCGTGCACGGGCCCTCTCGATGTCACTCCGGGGCTTCTTGGGGGGTAGGGTCATAGGCGGTCGGGGACATCCCATACAGCTCGCCGGCGTCGAAACCCGGCGTACCAACGAGGAGATCGGTTCGTGACGATCCGCGTAGGCATCAACGGCTTTGGCCGCATCGGTCGTAACTACTTCCGCGCGCTGCTGGAGCAGGGTGCAGACATCGAGATCGTGGCTGTCAACGACCTGGGTGACACTGCGACCACGGCGCACTTGCTGAAGTACGACACCATCCTGGGCCGCCTCAAGGCAGAGGTGAGCCACACCGCCGACACCATCACGGTCGACGGTCACACCATCAAGGTGCTCTCCGAGCGCAACCCCGCCGACATCCCGTGGGGTGAGCTGGGCGTCGACATCGTCATCGAGTCGACCGGCATCTTCACCAAGAAGGCCGACGCCGAGAAGCACATCGCCGGCGGCGCCAAGAAGGTCCTCATCTCGGCTCCGGCCAAGGACGAGGACATCACCATCGTGATGGGCGTCAACCAGGAGAAGTACGACGCGGCCAACCACCACGTCATCTCCAACGCCTCCTGCACCACCAACTGTGTGGCGCCGATGGCCAAGGTTCTGGACGAGAACTTCGGCATCGTCAAGGGCATGATGACCACGGTCCACGCGTACACGAACGACCAGCGCATCCTGGACTTCCCGCACTCCGACCTGCGTCGCGCCCGCGCCGCCGCGGAGAACATCATCCCGACCTCGACGGGTGCCGCCAAGGCCACCGCCCTGGTCCTTCCGCAGCTCAAGGGCAAGCTGGACGGCATCGCGATGCGCGTCCCGGTCCCGACCGGCTCGGTCACCGACCTGGTCCTGGAGCTCGACCGCGAGGTCACCAAGGACGAGATCAACACCGCGTTCCAGAAGGCCGCGGAGGGCCAGCTCCAGGGCATCCTGGACTACACCGAGGACCCGATCGTCTCCTCGGACATCGTGAACTGGCCGGCCTCCTGCACCTTCGACTCCGGCCTGACCATGGTCCAGGGCAAGCAGGTCAAGGTCGTCGGCTGGTACGACAACGAGTGGGGCTACTCCAACCGTCTCGTGGACCTCACGGTCTTCGTCGGCGGTCAGCTCTGATCTGCACCGTCTGATCTGCAACGAGAGCACCACGATGTGAGCGACAGGGCTTGGGCAGCGCAATGCGGCGCCGTTCGAGCCCTGTCGCATGTCCAGCCCTCCGAGGAGCCGTAATTCATGAAGACGATCGACCAACTCCTGGCCGACGGGGTCGCGGGCAAGCGGGTATTCGTCCGCGCCGACCTCAATGTGCCGCTCGACGGCACCACCATCACCGACGACGGCCGCATCCGCGCGGTGCTGCCGACCGTCACCAAGCTTGCGGAGGCGGGGGCGCGTGTCGTCGTCGCCTCGCACCTGGGACGCCCCAAGGGGGCCCCGGACCCCGCGTTCTCGCTCGCCCCGGCCGCCGCGCGGCTCGGTGAACTGCTCGGCACCGATGTCGCCTTCGCGACCGACACGGTCGGCGAGTCCGCGACCTCCGTCGTCGCGTCTCTCGCCGACGGGCAGGTCGCCGTCCTCGAGAACCTCCGCTTCAACCCCGGCGAGACGTCCAAGGACGACGCCGAGCGCGGCGCCTTCGCCGACCAGCTCGCCGCCCTCGCCGATCTGTACGTCGGCGACGGCTTCGGCGCCGTGCATCGCAAGCACGCCTCCGTGTACGACCTCCCGGCCCGCCTGCCGCACGCTGCCGGCTACCTCATCCAGGCCGAGGTCGCTGTGCTGAAGAAGCTCACGGAGGACGTCACACGTCCGTACGTGGTCGTCCTCGGCGGCGCCAAGGTCTCCGACAAGCTCGCCGTCATCGACGCGCTGCTCTCCAAGGCCGACCGGCTGCTGATCGGCGGCGGCATGGCGTACACGTTCCTCAAGGCCAAGGGCTACGAGGTCGGCATCTCCCTCCTCCAGGAGGACCAGATCCCGACCGTGACCGAGTACATGGAGCGCGCCGAGAAGAACGGCGTCGAGCTCGTGCTGCCGGTCGACATCCTGGCCTCGGGCGAGTTCCCGGACCTGAAGACCAAGGCCCCGGCCGAATTCGTCATCGTCGATGCGGACGCCATCCCCGCCGACATGGAGGGCCTGGACATCGGCCCGAGGACGCGTGAGCTGTACGCTTCGAAGGTCGCCGATGCCGAGACCGTCTTCTGGAACGGTCCGCTGGGCGTCTTCGAGCACCCCGACTACGCCGGCGGCACCCGCGCGATCGCCCAGGCGCTCGTCGACAGCTCCGCCTTCACCGTCGTCGGCGGTGGCGACTCGGCCGCCGCCGTGCGCACGCTCGGTTTCGACGAGAACGCATTCGGCCATATTTCGACCGGTGGCGGCGCCAGCCTCGAGTACCTCGAGGGCAAGACGCTTCCCGGCCTCGCCGCACTGGAGGACTGATCCCCTGATGAGCACCCGTACCCCGCTGATGGCGGGCAACTGGAAGATGAACCTCAACCACCTCGAGGCCATCGCGCACGTCCAGAAGCTCGCGTTCGCCCTCACGGACAAGGACTACGACGCCGCCGAGGTCGCCGTACTGCCGCCGTTCACCGCCCTGCGGTCAGTCCAGACCCTGGTCGACGCCGACAAGCTCAAGATCAAGTACGGCGCCCAGGACCTCTCGGCGCACGACTCCGGTGCCTACACCGGCGAGATCTCGGGCTCCATGCTGTCCAAGCTGAACTGCACCTACGTGGCCGTGGGCCACTCCGAGCGCCGTCAGTACCACGCCGAGACGGACGAGATCTGCAACGCCAAGGTGAAGGCCGCCTTCCGGCACGGCCTGACCCCGATCCTGTGCGTCGGCGAGGGCCTGGAGATCCGCAAGGCGGGCGACCAGGTTCCGTACACGCTCGCCCAGATCGACGGCGGCCTGAAGGACATCCCGGCCGAGCAGGCCGAGTCCATCGTCATCGCCTATGAGCCGGTGTGGGCCATCGGCACCGGCGAGGTCGCCACGCCCGAGGACGCCCAGGAGGTCTGCGGGGCGATCCGCGGTCGCCTCGCCGAGCTGTACTCGCAGGAGCTGGCCGACAAGGTCCGCATCCAGTACGGCGGCTCGGTGAAGGCCGGGAACATCGCCGCGATCATGTCGCAGCCCGATGTGGACGGCGCGCTGGTGGGCGGTGCGTCGCTGGACGCGGACGAGTTCGTCAAGATCGTCCGGTTCCGCGACCAGTAAGAGGCGCCGGCGTGGTCCCCTGCTCCCGCCTGCGGCGAGCAGGGGGACCGAACCCGGGACGTGGGTCGTCGGAATGGGCCTTCACGTCGTAGTCTTGCGGGGGCCGAGCTCACCGAGCCGGCCCCCGTCGTCCATATCAGTCCTAGGAAGTTGGTCCAGCCGTGGTTTTGGGGTTCTCGATCGCCCTGATCGTCTTCAGTTCGCTGCTGATGCTGCTGGTGCTGATGCACAAGGGCAAGGGCGGCGGTCTCTCCGACATGTTCGGTGGCGGAATGCAGTCCTCCGTCGGCGGCTCCTCGGTCGCCGAGCGCAACCTCGACCGCATCACCGTCGTGGTCGGTCTGCTGTGGTTCGCGTGCATTGTCGTACTTGGTCTGCTGATGAAGCTCGACAGCTGACCTGGAGTCTTTCCCGTCCCGAGCTTGGTGTAACTCCAATCACTGGACGAGCGTTGGGCCTTACGTAGACTGGGGCACTCGCGGCGCAGCCGCTGTGAGACGCTGTGCAGCACCATCACGCAGGGAGTTACGACCGTGGCAAGTGGCAACGCGATCCGGGGAAGCCGGGTCGGAGCGGGGCCGATGGGCGAGGCTGAGCGAGGCGAGTCCGCGCCGCGCCTGCGCATCTCCTTCTGGTGCTCGAACGGGCACGAGACGCAGCCGAGCTTCGCCAGTGACGCACAGGTCCCGGAGACGTGGGACTGCCCGCGCTGCGGGTTCCCGGCCGGTCAGGACCGGGACAACCCCCCGGACCCGCCGCGCACCGAGCCGTACAAGACGCACCTCGCCTATGTACGGGAGCGGCGCAGCGACGCGGACGGCGAAGCGATCCTCGCCGAGGCGCTCGCCAAACTGCGGGGCGAGATCTAGAGCTTGAGGTCCGGTCGACACCTGAGGGTGACGGCCGGACTTTCGCGTTGGCGCCCGGCCGGCCCCCGGCCGTTGTCGGTGGCACCCCGTACGGTCTGCATCATCGGACCGGAAGGGGGGCCTTGTGGCGGCCACCGAAGTGGCACGGACAGGAACTCCCGCGTGGCGCGGGGGATTCGGCCGGCTGTGGACGGCCGCGGTGGTGTCCCGGTTCGGCGACGCGCTGCGGACCGCCGCGCTGCCGCTGCTCGCCGCCGCGCTGACCGACGACCCAATGCTGATCGCCTCCGTGACCGCGTTCGGCTATCTGCCCTGGCTGCTGTTCGGGCTGCTCGGCGGCGCGGTGGCCGACCGGGTGGACCAGCGGCGGGCGATGTGGGCCGTCGATCTGCTCAGGGGCGCCCTGATGGCCGCCTTCGCACTGGCCGTATGGCTGGACAGCGCGTCGATCGCCCTGCTGCTCGGCCTCGCCTTCGCGCTCACCACCTTCCAGACCCTCTTCGACAACGCCGCCACGGCCCTGCTGCCGTCCCTGGTTCCCGAGGGATCCCTGGGCAGCGCCAACGCCCGGCTGATGACCGCACAGCAGATCGCGGGCGGCTTCCTGGCCGCCCCGGCGGTTCCTGTGCTGCTGGTCGCCGGCGCCGCCGTGCCGTACGCGGCGGACGCGGCGACCTATGTGCTGGCCGCGGCCCTGATCGCCTCCCTGCGGGCGGCCGCGCCCGAGCAGGCGCCCCGAGCGGGCGGCAGCACCCTGCGCGGCGAGATCGCCGAAGGCCTGCGCCATCTGTGGCGGGACCGTGCACTGCGGGGGCTCTGCACGGCCACCACGCTGTGCAACATCGGCATGGGGGCACTCATCGCCACGCTCGTGGTGCACGTGACGGTCTGGCTGGATGCGGGGCACGCCGGGTACGCGGCGGTGATCACCGCCTTCGGGGCGGGCAGTGTCGCAGGCGGGCTGCTGGCCCGCAGGCTGTCCGAGAGGTTCGGGCGAATACGGAGCGTCTTCGCCGCCGGGGTCGTACAGACCGGATGCCTGGTCGCGATGGGATCCGTGCGCGCGCTGTGGGCGACCATCGCCGCGATGGCGGTGTTCGCCGTCATGGGCATGGTGTGGAACGTCAACCAGACCACGCTGACGCAGGAGCGCAGCCCGGCGGCGATGCTCGGCCGCATCAGCTCCGCGTTTCGCACCCTCGCGGTGGCCGGGGCTCCGCTCGGCGCCCTCGCGGGCGGTGCGGCGGCCGCCGCCTGGGGAGCGAACACCCCCGCCCTGCTCGCCGCGGGGCTCTTCGTCCCGGCTGTCGCCTCACTGACCGGGCTGATCAATTAGGTTTGGAACCGCAGCGGGGCATGCAGGTACGAGAAGAAGTGGGCTGATGTCCGAGATGAACGCAGAAGGCCGTACCAGGCTCAACCAGACCTCCGAATGGATCGCCCTCGGCAAGCACCGCGAACAGCTGGGGGAGACGCATCTGCGGGAGCTGTTCGCCGCCGGCGCGGCGCGCGGCAGCGAGTACACCCTCCAGGTCGGCGATCTGTACCTCGACTACTCCAAGCAGCTGGTCACCGACGAGACCCTGACGCTCCTGCGCGAACTGGCCGCGGCCACCGGCGTCGCGGAGCTGCGGGACGCGATGTTCCGGGGCGAGAAGATCAACACCACCGAGGACCGCGCCGTACTGCACGTCGCGTTGCGCGCCCCGCGCGACGCGGTGATCGAGGTCGACGGCGAGAACGTGGTGCCCGCCGTCCACGCGGTGCTCGACAAGATGACCGCTTTCTCGCACAGGGTCCGCTCGGGCGAGTGGACCGGCCATACCGGCAAGCGCATCAAGAACGTGGTGAACATCGGCATCGGCGGCTCGGACCTCGGGCCGGCGATGGCCTACGAGGTGCTGCGCTCCTACACCGCCCGCGACCTGACGTTCCGTTTCGTGTCGAACGTCGACGGAGCCGATCTGCACGAGGCGCTACAGGACCTGGACCCGGCCGAGACGCTGTTCATCATCGCCTCCAAGACCTTCACCACCATCGAGACCATCACCAACGCCACCTCCGCGCGGGACTGGCTGCTCACCGGTCTCGGTGCCGGACAGGACGCTGTCGCCAAGCACTTCGTGGCCCTGTCGACCAACGCCGCCAAGGTCGCCGACTTCGGGATCGACACGGCCAACATGTTCGAGTTCTGGGACTGGGTCGGCGGCCGCTACTCGTACGATTCGGCGATCGGCCTCTCCCTCATGATCGCGATCGGCCCGGACCGGTTCCGCGAGATGCTGGACGGCTTCCACCTGGTCGACGAGCACTTCCGCACGGCACCGGCCGAGGCCAACGCGCCCATGGTGATGGGCCTGTTGGGTGTGTGGTACAACGAGTTCTTCGATGCCCAGTCGCACGCGGTGCTGCCCTACTCGCACTACCTGTCGAAGTTCACCGCGTATCTCCAGCAGCTGGACATGGAGTCCAACGGCAAGTCGGTCGACCGGGACGGCAACCGCGTCGAGTGGCAGACCGGTCCGGTCGTGTGGGGCACGCCCGGCACCAACGGGCAGCATGCCTACTACCAGTTGCTCCACCAGGGCACCAAGGTCATTCCGGCGGACTTCATCGGCTTCGCGAAGCCGGTCGACGAACTGCCGCCCGGTCTGGCCGCCCAGCACGACCTGCTGATGGCCAACTTCTTCGCCCAGACCCAGGCCCTGGCCTTCGGCAGGACGCCCGAGGAGGTCCGTGCGGAGGGCGTGCCCGAGAAGCTGGTCCCGCACAAGACCTTCCCGGGCAACCACCCGACCACGACGATCCTCGCGGACGAGCTCAGCCCCTCCGTGCTGGGCCAGTTGGTCGCACTGTACGAGCACAAGGTGTTCGTCCAGGGCGCGATCTGGAACATCGACTCCTTCGACCAGTGGGGCGTCGAGCTCGGAAAGGTACTCGCCAAGAAGATCGAGCCGGTGCTGACCGGGGGCGAGGGCGGCGAGGAGTTGGACAGTTCCACCTCGGCACTCGTGGGCAGGTACCGCGCCCTGCGTGCGGGGTCCACCCACGCCCGCAAGGCGTAGGGGGAGCCGATCCCATGAGGGGGGAGACGGGGGAGGCGGCGGCCGCGGTGCGGCTGCGGCCGCCGAACAACGCGCCGGCCCGGCGGGTCGTCGGCCTGTGGCGGGTGCAGTGGCTGCTGCTGACCGCGGTCCCGGTGGCCGTACTGGCCGTGCCGGGTGCTCTCATCACGCCCGCACGGCCGTGGCTGCTGCTGTCGGCGGGGGTGCTCGCGGTACTGGGACTGGCTTGTACCGCGTTCTTCCCCGCCTGGTGGTACCGGGTGCACCGCTGGGAGGTCACCGACGAGGCGGTGTACGTCCGCACGGGCGCGTTCTGGCAGGAGTGGCGGATCGCGCCCATGTCCCGGATCCAGACGGTGGACACCGTCCGGGGGCCCGTGGAACAGCTCTTCAGGCTGGCCACGGTCATCGTCACGACCGCCTCCTCCAAGGGGGCGATCAAGATAGAGGGCCTTGATCACGAGCTCGCGGCGCGGCTCGCCGAGCAGCTGACCCGCATCACCCAGGCCACGCCCGGGGACGCCACATGAGTGCCTCACCGCAGGATCCGGTGGAGCCCGGGACTCCGTGGCAGCGTCTCGACAGACGCACGGTGCTGGTCACCGCGTGTGTCACGGTCGGCGTGGCGGGCGGCGCGGGGCTGCCCACCCTGCTCGGCCTCGCCGGAGGCATGCCGCTCGGGCAGGCACTCGGCTGGGTGCTGGCCGGGGCCGCCCTGGTCATCGCCGCCGGCACAGGTGCCGACTATGTGCGCTGGCGCCGGACCCGCTATCGCATAGGCCCCGAGCGCGCCGAACTCCACACCGGCCTGCTGTTGGTCAAGCAGCGCTCCCTGGCCCGTGAGCGCATCCGCAGCGTCGATCTCACCGCCAATGTGCTGCTGCGCGTCCTCGGCCTCGTCCAGGTGCGCATCGGCACCGGCGAACAGACCGGAGGCGGCGAGTCCACCCTGGAACTCGACGCGGTCACCAGGGCCGAGGGGGAGCGGCTGCGTACGGCCCTGCTGTCCCGGGCCGCCGCCGGGCCGCCCGGGACCCACCGCGAGGGCCTGCTGGCCTCCCTCGACCCGGGCTGGATCCGGTATGCGCCGGTGTCGTTCGTCGCCCCTGTGCTGGGTGGTACGGCGGTCGGCAGTGTGATGCAGGTCAGCGAGTGGTTCGGGGCCCAGGGCGAGGTCATCGACTGGGTCGGGGACCGCTTTCGTGACACTCCTGTCGTGTGGATGATCGTGGTGTCGGCCGCCGCGGCGCTCGCCGCGGGCGTGATCGGCGCGCTCGGGCTCTGGATCGAGATGTGGTGGAACTACCGGCTGGAGCGGGAGCCGGGCGGGACCCTGCGGGTGCGCAGGGGCCTGTTCACCGCACGGTCGACCTCCATCGAGGAACGGCGACTGCGCGGCGTCGAGCTCGTCGAGCCGCTGGGCGTGCGGCTGTTCGGCGCGGCACGTGTGGACGCCGTCGCCACCGGACTCGTGGGGGACGGCGAGGACGAGGGCGCCGCCCACAGGACGCTGTTGCCCGCCGTGCCCCGGGAGGTGGCGAGCGAGGTCGCGGCCCAGGTGCTGCGCGAGGCCACCGCCCCGACCGTCGCGGCCCGGCTGACCGCCCACCCGAGGGCCGCGCGCGGCCGCAGGCTGCGCTGGGCGCTCGTGACGGCGCTGCTTCCGGTGGCGGTCCTGGCGCTGCTGGGCACGCTGCTCACCCCCGTACTGCTGTACATCGCGGCGGCGTGTGCGGTGGTGGCGGTTCCGGCGGCGGTGCTCCTGGCGCTGGATGCCTATCGCAGCCTGGGGCACGGCATCAGCGGCGACTACCTGGTGGCCCGCTCGGGCACGATGCGCCGCACCACGGTGGCGTTGCAGCGGAGCGGGGTGATCGGATGGACGGTCAAGCAGTCGTTCTTCCAGCGCCGGGTCGGCCTGTCCACGCTGACGGCCACGACAGCGGCGGGTACGGGGGCGTACGACGTGTACGACGCGGCCGAGGGCGAGGTCCTGGCGTTCGCGGCCGACGCGGTGCCGGGGGTGCTCGAGCCGTTCCTGGAAGGTGGCGGCCGCCCCGGGAGAAGGTGACCGACACCACAACTCCCGTTGCTCGGAAGGTCTTTCCATCGATGATCATGAGGGCCATGACATCCACCAGCCGTCGTACGGTTCTCACCGCACTCGGCGCCGCCACCGTGGGCGGCCCGTTGCTCGCCGGCGTGGCCGCCACCCCCGCCCACGCCACAGGCGACCTGGACCTCTACACGTCCAACACCGACCTCTACACCAAGCTCGCCGGCAAGGAGGGCACCGACTTCGCCCGCCGCTACAAGAGACACGAGTACGCCGACCACGCACTCGACCAGAGATACTCCTACAACCGCACCACGGTCCTGGCGCTGCACGGCGGCGGCATCGAGACTGGTACGTCCGAACTCTGCCTCGCCATAGCCGGTTACCACCCGGCCACGCTCGCGCCGCTCCAGGACGGCCACGGGCCGCACGACTACTGGTTGTTCGAGGGGCTGCGCTCATCCGACAACCGTGAGCTGCATGTCACGGCCAAGAACTGCGACGACCATGTCGCCGTCTCCATGGCCGCCGGCAGTCTCAACGTCCTGAGCCTGCACGGCTGTACGGCGGAGCAGGCCGGCACGGCCATCCCGCAGGCGGTCGTCATCGGCGGTCTGAACACGCAGTTCAAGAGCTGTCTGAAGAGCGAGTTCACCAAGGCGGGCATCGTGTGGCGGGACGGCAGCGAAGTGCCCGACCTCGCGGGCGTCAACACGGACAACCCGTGCAACCGCACCATGCTCGCCAAGGGCGGGCAGCTGGAGCTCACCACCGAACTGCGTGCCGCCATGTTCACCGTCAACACCCGCGCGGGGCGGGCGGGCAGCACCACGCCGGTCTTCGACCGCTTCGTCGGCGCCTGCCGGGCGGCGATCGCGAAGCTGGAGACCGGTCCGGACCAGACCATCCTCTGATCCGGGTCCGAAGCCGGCGCGTACGCCGAAGGCCCGGTCCGCCTGGCAGGCGGACCGGGCCGGGGTGCACAGCGGTCGTGGCTCAGGCCGATGCCGGCGGGTACAGCTCCCGCGGCAGTTGTGACGCCGCCGCCGAGTCCAGCAGCCACAGCGTCCGCGCCCGGCCGTACGCGCCGGCCGCCGGGGCCTGGATCTCCCCCGCGCCCGAAAGGGCGATCTGGACCGCCTTCGCCTTGTCCTCGCCCGCCGCGAGCAGCCAGACCTCGCGGGCCGCCCGGATCGCCGGCAGCGTCATGGTGACACGGGTCGGGGGCGGCTTGGGGGCGCCATGGACGCCGACCACCGTCCGCTCCGTCTCGCGCACCGCCGGGAACTCGGGAAAGAGCGACGCCACATGTGTGTCGGGGCCGACGCCCAGCAGCATCACGTCGAACGTCGGCACCGGGCCGTGGTCCTCCGGGCCTGCCGCGGCGGCGAGTTCGGCCGCGTACGCGGCGGCCGCGGCGTCCGCATCGGAGCCGTACGAACCGTCCGACGCGGGCATCGGATGGACCCGGGCCGGGTCCAGCGGCACGCTGTCCAGCAGGGCCGCGCGGGCCTGCGTGACATTGCGCTCCGGATCGCCCTCGGGCAGGAACCGTTCGTCGCCCCACCACAGATCGAGCCGCGACCAGTCGATCGCGTCCCTGGCAGGGGCCGAACTCAGCGCTGCCAGCAGGCCGTTGCCGTTGCGGCCGCCGGTGAGCACCACCGAGGCCGAGCCGCGGGCGGCCTGGGCGTCCACGACCTTGGTGATGAGTCGGGCCGCGGCGGCCTGGGCCATCAGTTCCTTGTCGCGGTGGACGACCAGCTGTGCGGCACTCATTGCGCCGCCTTCGCGGCCGGGGCCTGCTTCTTCGCCGGGTCGGCGGGCTTGGGCGCGGCCGGAGGCTTCCCCTCGGGCCCGGCCTGCGCCGACGCCGCCGCGGTGGCCTCGCCGAGCCGGTCCACGCCGTAGCGCAACGCCGACGCGTAGGTGTCGTCCGGGTCCAGCCGCCGCAGCTCCTCCGCGATCAGCTCGGCCGTCTCACGCCGCTTCAGCGCCACCCCCCGGTCCGGCTGGCCGTGGATGGACAGGGTCGCCAGCGACCCGTCCGGGCGGTCCAGGACGATGGGTCCGGAGCTGGACTCCATCCGTACGGAGGTGAGGCCGGGGCCTGCCGAGGCCGACCGCTTCACGGGTACGTTCAGCCGGTCCGCGAGCCACATGGCGAGCAGCTCGCAGCTCGGGTTGAACTCCTCGCCCTCCACCTCGACCGAGGTGACCTCGCAGGTGACCTGGTCCAGTGCGGCCGCGAGCATCGAGCGCCACGGCGTTATCCGGGTCCAGGACAGATCGGTGTCGCCCGGGGTGTAGGCCTCGGCACGCGCGGTCAGCTCGCGCACGGGCTGTTCGGCGGCGTAGGTGTCGGTCACCCGTCGCTGGGCCAGCGCCCCCAGGGGGTCCTGGGCCGGATCGGTCGGCGAGTTCACCGGCCACCAGACGACGACCGGGGCATCGGGCAGCAGCAGCGGGAGCACCACCGACTGGGCTTGGTTGACGACCTCGCCGTACAGCCGCAAAACGACCGTCTCGCCGGTGCCCGCGTCCGCGCCCACCCGCACCTCGGCGTCCAGCCGAGCCGTCGCGCGGTCCCGCGGCGAGCGCGAGATCCGCCTGATGACGACGAGGGTGCGCGAGGGGTGCTCGTGGGAAGCGTCGTTGGCGGCCCTCAGGGCGTCGTAGGCGTTCTCCTCGTCGGTGACGATGACGAGGGTGAGCACCATGCCCACGGCCGGGGTGCCGATGGCGCGGCGGCCCTGGACCAGCGCCTTGTTGATCTTGCTGGCTGTCGTGTCCGTCAGGTCGATCTTCATGGCCGGCGCCAGCTCCGTCCGTCTCGTGCGAGCATTTCGTCCGCCTCGGCCGGCCCCCAGGTGCCCGCCGGATACTGCGCCGGCCTGCCGTTGCGGTCCCAGAACTGCTCGATCGGGTCGAGGATCTTCCAGGACAGCTCGACCTCCTCCACGCGCGGGAAGAGGTTGGAGTCGCCGAGCAGCACATCGAGGATGAGCCGTTCGTACGCCTCCGGGCTGGACTCCGTGAAGGACTCGCCGTACGCGAAGTCCATCGAGACGTCCCGGACCTCCATCGAGGTGCCCGGCACCTTGGAGCCGAACCGCATGGTCACGCCCTCGTCCGGCTGCACCCGGATGACCAGGGCGTTGTGTCCCAGTTCCTCGGTGGCCGTCGAGTCGAAGGGCGAGTGCGGGGCGCGCTGGAAGACGACCGCGATCTCGGTGACGCGGCGGCCCAGCCGCTTGCCGGTGCGCAGATAGAACGGGACGCCCGCCCAGCGGCGGTTGTCGATCTCCAGCTTGACCGCGGCGTAGGTGTCGGTCTTCGACTGGGGGTCGATGCCCTCTTCCTGGAGATAGCCGACGGCCTTCTCGCCGCCCTGCCAGCCCGCCGCGTACTGCGCCCGCACCGTGCTCTTGGACAGGTCCTTGGGCAGCTTCACCGCACCGAGGACCTTGGTCTTCTCCGCGGCGAGCGCGTCCGCGTCGAAGGAGGCGGGCTCCTCCATGGCGGTCAGCGCGAGCAGTTGGAGGAGGTGGTTCTGGATGACGTCGCGGGCGGCGCCGATGCCGTCGTAGTAGCCGGCGCGGCCGCCGATGCCGATGTCCTCGGCCATGGTGATCTGCACATGGTCGACGTACGACCGGTTCCAGATCGGCTCGAAGAGCGTGTTCGCGAAGCGGAGCGCCAGGATGTTCTGGACGGTCTCCTTGCCGAGGTAGTGGTCGATACGGAAGACCTCGTTCGACGGGAACACCTCGTGCACCACCTGATTGAGCTCCTTGGCGGAGACCAGGTCGTGCCCGAACGGCTTCTCGATGACCGCGCGGCGCCAGGAGCCTTCCTTCTGGTCGGCCAGGCCGTGCTTCTTGAGCTGCTGGACAACCTTGGGGAAGAACTTCGGCGGCACGGACAAGTAGAACGCGAAGTTCCCGCCGGTGCCCTGCGCCTTGTCGAGCTCCTCGATCGTGGACCTCAGCTGCTCGAAGGCGTCGTCGTCGTCGAAGGTGCCCGGGACGAACCGCATGCCCTGGATGAGCTGCTGCCAGACCTCCTCGCGAAACGGTGTCCGTGCGTGCTGCTTGACCGCGTCGTGGACCTCCTGCGCGAAGTCCTCGTCCTGCCACTCGCGACGGGCGAAGCCGACGAGCGAGAAGCCCGGCGGCAGCAGCCCCCGGTTGGCCAGGTCGTACACGGCGGGCATCAGCTTCTTGCGCGACAGATCGCCCGTGACACCGAAGATGACCAGGCCCGACGGCCCCGCGATACGCGGGAGCCGTCGGTCGGCAGGATCACGGAGCGGGTTGGCTCCGCCATTACCGGACAAGGTCGTCAGCCCTCCGAGGGAGCGAGGCGCTTGAGCTCGGCCTCGGTCGACTTGAGCAGGTCGTTCCAGGAGGCCTCGAACTTCTCCACGCCCTCGTCCTCCAGCAGCTCGACGACATCGTCGTAGGAGATCCCGAGCTTCTCGATCGCGGCGAGCTCGGCACGTGCCTGCTCGTAGCTGCCGCGCACCGTGTCACCGGTGATCCCGCCGTGGTCGGCGACGGCCTCCAAGGTGGCCTCCGGCATGGTGTTGACCGTGCCCGGGGCGACGAGATCCTCGACGTACATGGTGTCCTTGTACGCCGGGTCCTTGACGCCCGTCGACGCCCACAGCGGACGCTGCTTGTTGGCCTGCGCCTTGTCGAGTGCGGCCCAGCGCTCGGAGGAGAAGACCTCCTCGTACGCCTCGTACGCCAGCCGGGCGTTGGCGATGGCCGCCTTGCCGCGGGCCGCCTTGGCCTCGGGCGTGCCCAGGGCGTCCAGACGCTTGTCGATCTCGGTGTCCACACGGGACACGAAGAAGGACGCCACGGACTGGATCCTGGAGAGGTCCAGGCCGGCGGCCTTTGCCTTCTCCAGGCCGGACAGGTAGGCGTCCATGACCTCGCGGTAGCGCTCCAGCGAGAAGATCAGCGTGACATTGACGCTGATGCCCTTGCCGATGACCTCGGTGATCGCCGGCAGGCCGGCCTTGGTCGCCGGGATCTTGATCAGGGTGTTCGGGCGGTCCACCAGCCAGGCGAGCTGCTTGGCCTCGGCGATGGTGGCCGGGGTGTTGTGCGCCAGGCGCGGGTCGACCTCGATGGAGACCCGGCCGTCCTGGCCGCCGGTGGTGTCGAAGACCGGCCGCAGGATGTCGGCGGCGTCACGGACGTCCGCCGTCGTGATCATCCGGACGGCTTCCTCCACGGTCACCTTGCGCACGGCGAGGTCGGCGAGCTGCTGCTCGTAACCGTCACCGTGCGAGATCGCCTTCTGGAAGATCGAAGGGTTGGTGGTGACGCCCACGACGTGCTGCTGGTCGATGAGTTCGGCGAGATTGCCGGACGTGATCCTCTTGCGGGACAGGTCGTCGAGCCAGATCGCGACGCCTTCGTCGGAGAGGCGCTTGAGTGCGTCTGTCATGAGAATTGCATCTCCTACTAGTCGTGTACCGGCGTCAGCGCGCGGCGGCTTCGATGGATTCCCGCGCGGCGGCGACCACGTTCTCGGGAGTGAAGCCGAACTCGCGGAACAGCACCTTGCCGTCTGCCGATGCGCCGAAGTGCTCGAGTGAGACGATGCGTCCGGCGTCACCGACGAAGCGGTGCCAGGTCAGACCGATGCCGGTCTCGACCGCGACACGCGCCTTGACGGACGGCGGAAGCACCGAGTCCCGGTACCCCTGGTCCTGCTCCTCGAACCATTCGACGGACGGCATCGAGACCACCCGGGTCGGGACGCCGGAGGCCTGGAGCTGCTCGCGGGCCTCGACGGCCAGCTGCACCTCGGAGCCGGTGCCGATCAGCACGACCTGGGGGTCCGCGCTCTGCCCGTCGGGCTTCTCGGCATCGAAGAGGACGTAACCGCCCTTCGCCGCATCCTCGTTGCGCTCGTACGTCGGCACACCCTGGCGGGTCAGCGCCAGGCCGTGCGGGGCGCCCACGCCGAACTTCTTGGTGTAGCGCTTGAGGATCTCGCGCCAGGCGACCGCCGTCTCGTTCGCGTCGGCCGGGCGGACGATGTTCAGGCCCGGGATGGCGCGCAGCGAGGCCAGGTGCTCCACCGGCTGGTGGGTCGGGCCGTCCTCGCCGAGACCGATCGAGTCGTGCGTCCACACATACGTGACCGGCAGGTGCATCAGCGCCGAGAGCCGGACCGCGTTGCGCATGTAGTCGGAGAACACCAGGAAGGTGCCGCCGTAGATACGGGTGTTGCCGTGCAGCGCGATGCCGTTCATGATCGCGGCCATCGCGTGCTCGCGGATGCCGAAGTGGATCGTGCGGCCGTGCGGGTCGGCTCCCGGCAGCGGGTTGTCCTCGGGCAGGAACGACGAGGTCTTGTCGATCGTCGTGTTGTTCGAGCCCGCGAGGTCGGCGGAGCCGCCCCACAGCTCGGGAATGACCGCGCCCAGCGCCTGCAGGATCTTGCCGGAGGCGGCCCGGGTCGCGACGCCCTTGCCGGGCTCGAACTCGGGGAGCTTCTCCTCCCAGCCCGCGGGCAGCTCGGTGGAGCGGATCCGGTCGAACTCGGCGGCGCGCTCCGCGTCGGCGGTGCGCCAGGCGGCGAACGCCTTCTCCCACTCGCCACGGGCCTCACGGCCGCGGTCGAGCGCATCGCGGGTGTGCGCGAGGACCTCGTCGGAGACCTCGAAGGACTTCTCCGGGTCGAAGCCGAGGATGCGCTTGGTGGCCGCGACCTCCTCGTCGCCCAGCGCCGAGCCGTGCGCGGCCTCGGTGTTCTGCGCGTGCGGGGCGGGCCAGGCGATGATCGTGCGGAGAGCGATGAAGGACGGGCGCTCGGTCTCGGCCTGCGCCGCCTTCAGGGCCCTGTACAGGGCGGCCACGTCGATGTCACCGTTCGGCTGCTGCCCGACGCTCTGGACGTGCCAGCCGTACGCCTCGTACCGCTTGAGGGTGTCCTCGGAGACGGCCGTCTGGGTGTCGCCCTCGATGGAGATGTGGTTGTCGTCCCACAGCAGGACCAGGTTGCCCAGCTTCTGGTGGCCGGCCAGCGACGACGCCTCGTGGGAGATGCCCTCCTGGAGGCAGCCGTCACCGGCGACCGCGAAGATGGTGTGGTCGAACGGAGAGGTGCCGGGGGCGGCGTCCGGGTCGAACAGACCACGCTCGTAGCGGGAGGCCATCGCCATGCCCACCGCGTTGGCGACACCCTGCCCGAGCGGACCGGTCGTCGTCTCGACACCGGCAGTGTGCCCGTACTCGGGGTGCCCGGGAGTCTTGGAGCCCCAGGTGCGGAACGCCTTGAGGTCGTCGAGCTCCAGGCCGTGCCCGGCCAGGTAGAGCTGGATGTAGAGCGTGAGCGACGAGTGGCCCGCGGACAGTACGAACCGGTCACGGCCGGTCCAGTCGGGGTCGGCGGGGTCGTGCCGCATCAGCTTCTGGAAGAGCACATATGCGGCGGGGGCCAGGCTCATGGCCGTACCCGGATGGCCGTTGCCGACCTTCTGTACGGCATCCATGGCCAGGACGCGGGCGGTGTCGACTGCCCGCTGGTCCAGTGCGGTCCACTCGAGGTCTGTGGTGGTCGGCTTGGTGCTCACCCTGAGTCAGGGCTCCTCTCCACATGTCGAATCCCGGTGCCTGAGGGGTGTACCGGGCTTGTGGCCACCCGATCCCAGGACCCGCGGCAGCCGATGTCGAGCCTACCCTCGCAGCCACGTGCATTCTTTCGAGCGCACGTCTCTCCCATCGGACACTGCCAGAGTGCGGGCACGAGGGGTTCTTCGCCTGTCGGGAACGACGTCGCGAAACGGCGTCGCGCATGTATACGCACGGCTGCCGGGCGCTGCTCAACACGACCCCACCCCGGCGAAGATCGGTGTATGGGCAACGTCTAGAGTGGCGTGGTACGCGCAAGTCCTCACGGGTATTTCAGTCCCCCACAGCCCCTTCCGGCATGGGAGGTACCCCCACAGGCTTGCTGGGATTTCTCTGTCAGGGGTGTGCGTGACGGCCGTCGAGTCCCGACCCGCAGGGGTCGTCTTGACTCCCAGCCCGGGGGGCCATCGGCCGTTCGGGGCCCGCGTCAAGGCATTCGTGGCGCTGACCAAGCCGCGGATCATCGAGCTGCTGCTGATCACGACGGTACCGGTGATGTTCCTGGCCGAACAGGGTGTTCCCGACCTGTGGCTGGTGCTCACCACGTGCGTCGGCGGCTATCTGTCCGCGGGCGGCGCCAACGCGCTCAACATGTACATCGACCGGGACATCGATGCCCTGATGGACCGCACCTCGCAGCGGCCCCTGGTCACCGGCATGGTCTCGCCGCGCGAGGGACTCGTCTTCGGTCTCGCGCTCGCTGTGGTCTCCACCCTCTGGTTCGGGCTGTTCGTCAACTGGCTGTCCGCCGCACTCTCCCTCGGGGCGCTGCTGTTCTACGTCATCGTCTACACGATGATCCTCAAGCGGCGCACCGCGCAGAACATCGTCTGGGGCGGTATCGCCGGCTGCATGCCCGTCCTCATCGGCTGGTCCGCCGTGACCAACTCGATGTCATGGGCCGCGGTCATCCTCTTCCTCGTCATCTTCTTCTGGACGCCGCCGCACTACTGGCCGCTGTCGATGAAGGTGAAGGAGGACTACGCGCGCGTCGGCGTGCCCATGCTCCCTGTGGTCGCCTCCAACAAGGTCGTCGCACGCCAGATCGTCCTCTACAGCTGGGTGATGGTCGCCGTCTCGCTGCTGCTGACGCCGCTCGGCTACACCGGCTGGTTCTACACCGCGGTGGCGCTGGTCACCGGCGGCTGGTGGCTGTGGGAGGCGCACGCCCTGCAGCACCGGGCCAGGAGCGGGGCGAGCGGCGCCAAGCTCAAGGAGATGCGGCTGTTCCACTGGTCCATCACCTATGTGTCGCTGCTCTTCGTGGCCGTGGCCGTGGACCCCTTCCTGCGCTGACATCAGGCGGGGTGGCCGAGGCCACTCCGCGCAGGCGTCGCCGAATGATCTACTCGCGAGTAGCATGCGGCGCATGGCAGAAAAAAAGGTTGAAGAGACCGCTTCCGACGCCCGCGCCGAGCGCACCGCGGCCAAGCTCGCCAAGCAGATCGGCGCCTTCGCCAAGAAGCACGGCGGCGCCGAGGGTCAGCTCGCGTACATCGGCCAGATGGGCACCCGCATCGTCCTCGTCGGCGAGGACGGCACCTGGGGCGACCTCGTCGCACCGACCCACGCCATCGCGGTGAGCGCCGCCGGGAAGTCCGGGATCACGCTGCACGAGTCCTTCGACGGAGAGTTCGCGGCCAAGGTCCGCACTGGTCCGTACGAGTGGACCCG
The DNA here is from genome assembly GCF_042888425.1 of Streptomyces sp. NPDC002889. NCBI lineage: Bacteria > Bacillati > Actinomycetota > Actinomycetes > Kitasatosporales > Streptomycetaceae > Streptomyces > Streptomyces sp. NPDC002889. The sequence goes on along the minus strand of NZ_JBIAPT010000003.1, from coordinate 118,968 downwards.
GATGGCCGGCATCCAGGTCGGCGGCCCGTCCAACGGCTGAGCAACACCTCGCGCGGGGGTCACCCGTTAGGACTGTGGAAGCACGGTCCTAGACAGGGAGCCCCCCGATGATCGACGCTGCGTCCTCGGTGCACCTCGTCGACCAGTACTGCCAGGGGGTGCTCCGCACGGAACTGGGCCTCGGCACCTTCGAGGCGCGTCTGGGCCCGGCTGCCGCCCCGGCCGCGCCCGGCACCACCTTCTTCGACACCCAGACCGGCTTCGCGGTGCGGCGCTGGTGCCCGCCGCTGCTCGGGCTCGAGCCGCACTGCCCGCCCGCCCGCTATCTGGCCCGCCGCCGCGAGCTGGGGGTTCTGGAGGCGGGCAGACGGCTGCTGAGGGGCACCGGGATCGCCACGTATCTGGTGGACACCGGGCCGCCGGGAGATCTCGCCGGGCCGCCCGAGATGGCCGCCGCCGGAGCCGCGGATGCCCGGGAGATCGTCCGTCTCGAACTCCTCGCCGAGCAGGTCGCGGACACCTCCGGCACGGTGGAGGCCCTGCTGGCCAACCTTGCCGAGGCCGTCCACGGGGTGGCCGCGTCGGCCGTCGCCTTCACCTCCGTGGCCGCTGTGAACGAGGGCCTGGCGCAGGCTCCCGAGGCGCCGGGGCCGGGGGAGGTGCGCGGCGCGGCCGGGCGCTGGCTGGCCGCGCGACGCGTCGGCGGACCGCTCGACGATCCCGTACTCCTGCGGCACCTGCTGTGGGTCGCGGTCGCCTCCGGGCTGCCGCTGCAACTGCACGTCGGCGTCCGGGACCCGATGCTGCTCGCCCCCTTCGCCGAGGCCACGGCCGCGCTCGGCACCGATCTGGTGCTGCTGCACGGCTACCCGTACCACCGCAACGCCGCGCATCTGGCGAGCGCGTACCCGCATGTGTACGCCGACCTGGGGCCGGCCATCGCCCGGACGGGGGCGCGGGCGGCCGCGGTGCTCGCGGAGATCCTGGAGCTCGCGCCGTTCGGGAAACTGCTGTTCTCCAGCGGCGCGCGCGGACTGCCCGAGCTGCATGTGGTGGGCGCCCGGACCTTCCGCGAGGCGGTCGGCCAGGTGCTGGGCGGGTGGGTCGCAGACGGCGCCTGGTCACGGCCGGACGCGGAACGCGTCGCCGCGATGCTGGCGTCGGGCAATGCGCGCCGCGTCTACGGTCTGTCGGAACGGCGTCTCCCTCAGCCGCGGCTGCCGGTGGCGTGAGCGGCGGCGTCGGACGTGAGCAGCGTCGTGTGGAGCGTGAGCGGGGCGGGGCGGGGCGTCAGACGTTGGAGAGCGCGCCGTCCGTCCGGGAGGCGACCGTAGATCCGGTCTGCTCCCGTTCGCGCAGGCTCAGTGCCAGACGCAGTACCGCGATCCACATCAGCGCCGAGCCGAGCATATGGGCGCCGACCAGGATCTCCGGGACGTGTGTGAAGTACTGGAAGTAGCCGATCCCGCCCTGCGCGAGGAGCACGATCAGCAGGTCGCGGGCCCGTGCCCGGATGTCGTCGGGGGCGTCCACCACGCGCAGCACCAGCCACATCGCGACCGCCAGGGCGCAGACCACCCAGGCCGCGGCCGCATGGACGTGAGCGGCGTCGCTCCAGTCCCACGGCATACGCGGCACATTGCTGCTGTCACCCGCGTGCTTGCCCGAACCGGTCACCGACGTGCCCAGCACGATCAGCAGCCCCGAGGTCACGATGATCGCCCAGGACAGCCTGCGGACCGGGCGCGGTACGCGCGGGCGCGGGGCGCCGTCACCCTCACGGGTGCGCAGCCAGGTGACGGTGGTGACCGTGAGCAGGGCGTTGGCGAGCAGGAAGTGCCCGGCCACCGTCCACGGGTTGAGGCCCGCGAACACCGTGATACCGCCGACGACCGCATTGCCCATGACGATCCAGAACTGCGACCAGGCGATCCGGGTCAGCCCGCGGCGCCGCGGCTTGACGGCAGTGGTGGCGATGATCGCCCAGCCGACCGCGGCCGACAGGACGTACGTCAGCATCCGGTTGCCGAACTCGATCGCGCCGTGCAGGCCCTGCTCGGGCGTGGCGAAGAGGCTGTCGTCCGTGCACTTGGGCCAGGTGTCGCAGCCGAGGCCCGAGCCGGTCAGCCGGACCGCGCCGCCGGTGACGATGATGAACACGCTCATCACGACGGCGCTGAGCGCGGCCCGCCGGAGCGTTCTGGGGGACGGTGTCCACCGCTGGGCGATATAGGCGAGGGGGGTCTGCACGGGCCCTATCGTAAGCGGGGGCTTGTGCATGCTTTCACGAGGGGTCGGGCGGGGCGCGAGCGTCATCCGTACCTGCGACCGGTCCGCCCTCCAGTCCGTGAGGACGTCCGTGCCCCTCCACGGGCCGGGCCTCAGGGGGCCATGACCCGCCGGTCTGACGCCCGTCGAATCGTCACACCGCAGGCGAGGACCGGGACCGCGGAATCCCGGCGACGGCCGGCGCGAGCCCGGAAGCGCGGTCCGTGCCCGGTCGGTCCGCGCGGCGACCACCCCGAGCGGCAGCAGGCGGGCCGGCAGCGGTTCCCGTTCGGTCCCGGCGGGCTCGTCCCGGCCCGTGCGTCACTCCCAGCGGAAGAGGCGGGCAGCCGCGCCCAGGCCGAGCACCGCCCAGACCGCGAGGATGCCGAGATCGCCCCACGGCATGCCCGCCCCGTGCTGGAGCACATCGCGCAACCCGTCCGACAGGGCGGAGATCGGCAGCAGTGCGAGTGCCGAGGCCACACCGTCGGGGAACCTGTCCAGCGGCACGATCACCCCGCCGCCCACCAGAAGCAGGAGGAAGACGAGGTTCGCGGCGGCGAGCGTCGCCTCGGCCCTGAGCGTGCCCGCCATCAGCAGACCGAGGCCCGAGAACGCGGCGGTGCCGAGGACGAGCAGCAGTGCTGCGGCCACCGGACTGCCGTGCGGGGACCAGCCGAGTGCGAAGGCGATCACGGTCAGCAGGGCGATCTGGAGGATCTCGGTGACCAGGACGGAGATGGTCTTCGCGGTCATCAGCGCCCAGCGGGGGATCGGCGAGGCGCCGAGCCGCTTGAGCACTCCGTAGCGCCGCTCGAAACCGGTGGCGATGGCCTGGCCGGTGAAAGCGGTGGACATCACGGCGAGCGCGAGGATGCCAGGGGCCAGGAAGTCGACGGACTTCCCGCCGCCTGTCGTCCCGGTGGGCAGGGCAAGGATGTCGACGGTGGAGAACAGCACCAGCAGCAGCGACGGGATGATCACTGTGAGCAGCAGCTGCTCCCCGTTGCGCAGCAGCATCTTCGTCTCGAAGGCGGCCTGCGACGTGATCATGCGCGTCAGCGGCGCGGCACCCGGCTTCGGCGCGTACGTACCGGCGCTCATCAGCGCAGCTCCTTGCCCGTCAGCTCGAGGAAGACGTCCTCGAGGGTGTGGCGTTCGACCGAGATGCCGTCCGGCATCACCCCGTGCTGGGCGCACCAGGACGTGACGGTCGCCAGCAGCTGTGGATCGACCTGGCCGGTGATCCGGTACGAGCCCAGGGTGAGCTCGGCCGCGAGCGTGCCGTCCGGCAGCGCCTTGAGCAGTGAGCCGAGATCGAGGCCGGGCCGGCCGGTGAAGCGCAACGTGTTCTCCGCCCCGCCGCGGCACAGCTCCTCGGTCGTGCCCCGGGCGATGACCAGGCCCGCGTCGACGATGACGACATCGTCGGCGAGCTCCTCGGCCTCGTCCATGAAGTGCGTGGTCAGGACGGTGGTCACACCGTCGGCGCGCAGTTCGCGGACGAGCTCCCAGGTGGATCGGCGGGCCTGCGGGTCGAGGCCGGCGGTCGGCTCGTCGAGGAAGACCAGTTCGGGGCGGCCGACGACGGCCATCGCCAGGGAGAGCCGCTGCTGCTGGCCGCCCGAGAGCCGGCGGTAGGTGGTGCGGCCGCAGCTTCCGAGGCCCAGCCGCTCGATCAGGGCGTCCACGTCCAGCGGGTGGGCGTGCAGCGTGGCCATGTGCCGGAGCATCTCGTCGGCGCGGGCGCCGGAGTAGATCCCGCCGGACTGGAGCATCACGCCGATCCGCGGGCGCAGTTCAGCGGCGTCGGCCACCGGGTCGAGACCCAGTACGCGTACGGTCCCTGCGTCGGCGCGGCGGTAGCCCTCGCAGGTCTCGATGGTGGTGGTCTTGCCCGCGCCGTTGGGGCCGAGGACGGCGGTCACGGATCCGGTGGTGACATCGAGGTCGAGGCCGGCCACGGCCGTCTTGGATCCGTACCGCTTGACCAGGCCCCGGATCAGGACGGCAGGCTCGCTACGCATGCCGGGAAGTCTAGGCGGCCTCTTCAGGCCGCCGGGGCGCGGGTCCCCCTGGCCCCTCGTGCTTTGTGCCCGGCCTGGCCCGGACGCCCCGGCCCCTCTCCTGCGGAAGCCCGAATCCGGGTGACCGGAAGAATCGCGACGCGCCGCGAGGGCAGCGCACTCGGTGGGCGAGAAGGCGGATGTCCCGGCTCGGACCGCTGCCGCCGAGGGGAACGATCGCCGCCTGCGGGACCGTGTATCGCCGCCTGCGAGCCCGCGTGCAGGGTCCCGCTCCCCTTCGACACCGACCGGAGTAGTTCCCGGCACCGTTCTCGGGTGCCACTCGGACGGCTGAACGTCGGAACAGCGCCGGCGGCCGTGCCCCGGTCGTCGAGATCCTGGTCAACGGGGTCGTACCGGCCCATCGGACGGCGCCGGACAGGGGCAGGGGAGGGCCCGGACGTCCGTCACCGTGCGGTAGGGGATGACCAGCGCTGATTCCCCCGCGGGAAAGGCTTCGGCCGCTGCCCTCCTGGGCCGCGAGGGGTCCATATGATCATTTCCGCAGGTCAGCTTAGGTATGCCTAAGTGATGTACTGCACCGTCCGGTGATCGGGACGCGGCTTGTCACTCTCTGAGGAATTACGCAACAATGGTGTTGTGAAAAACGTTGGCGCGGCTCCGCAGGAGGAACTCGCGACCGGTGAGCGCTCCACGCGCAACCGGGTCGCGCGGTCCATCCTGGACCACGGTCCGTCCACTGTGGCCGACCTCGCCGGCCGCCTCGGGCTCACCCAGGCCGCAGTCCGGCGCCATCTCGACTCGCTCGCCGCGGAGAACGTGGTGGAGGCCCGCGAGCAGCGGGTCTACGGCGCCCGCACCCGCGGCCGTCCCGCGAAGGCCTTCGCCCTCACCGACTGCGGCCGGGACGCCTTCGACCAGTCGTACGACACGCTGGCCGTCGATGCCCTGCGCTGGATCGAGCGGACCGGGGGGGAAGCGGCCGTCGCCGCCTTCGCCCGTGAGCGGATCGAGGAGCAGGCCAAGGCGTACCAGGCGGCGATCGACGCCGCCGCACCCGAAGAGCGCACCGAAGCACTGGCCAAGGCCTTGAGTGTCGACGGGTACGCTGCTACGGCGCGTAACGCACCGGTCGGTGAGCAGCTCTGCCAGCACCACTGCCCGGTCGCTCACGCCGCCGAGCAGTATCCGCAGCTGTGCGAGGCGGAGACCGAAGTCTTCTCGCGGCTGCTCGGAACACATGTGCAGCGTCTGGCCACCATCGCCCACGGCGACGGGGTGTGCACGACGTTCATTCCGCGCAGCACCCCACAGACCACCACACCATCAGCATCTGCAAGCACGGCCGGGAGGAACCCCGCATGACTCTCCCCACGGAGACTGCCCACCCCGAACTCGAGGGCCTGGGTACGTACGAATTCGGCTGGGCCGACTCCGACACGGCCGGCGCCAGTGCCAGGCGCGGTCTGTCCGAGGAGGTCGTCCGCGACATCTCCGCGAAGAAGAACGAGCCGGAGTGGATGCTGAAGCTGCGGCTCAAGGGTCTGCGACTGTTCGACAAGAAGCCGATGCCGAGCTGGGGATCGGACCTGTCGGGCATCGACTTCGACAACATCAAGTACTTCGTGCGTTCCACCGAGAAGCAGGCGGAGTCCTGGGAGGACCTGCCCGAGGACATCAAGAACACCTACGACAAGCTGGGCATCCCCGAGGCGGAGAAGCAGCGCCTGGTCGCCGGTGTCGCCGCGCAGTACGAGTCCGAGGTCGTCTACCACCAGATCCGTGAGGACCTGGAGGAGCAGGGCGTCATCTTCCTCGACACCGACACCGCGCTGAAGGAGCACCCGGAGCTCTTCCAGGAGTACTTCGGCACCGTCATCCCGGTCGGCGACAACAAGTTCGCCTCGCTGAACACGGCCGTGTGGTCCGGTGGATCGTTCATCTACGTCCCCAAGGGTGTCCACGTGGACATCCCGCTGCAGGCCTACTTCCGTATCAACACGGAGAACATGGGCCAGTTCGAGCGGACGCTGATCATCGTCGACGAGGACGCCTACGTCCACTACGTCGAGGGCTGCACCGCCCCGATCTACTCCTCGGACTCGCTGCACAGCGCCGTGGTCGAGATCATCGTGAAGAAGGGCGGCCGCTGCCGCTACACGACCATCCAGAACTGGTCGAACAACGTCTACAACCTGGTCACCAAGCGCGCCGTGGCCTACGAGGGCGCGACCATGGAGTGGGTCGACGGCAACATCGGCTCCAAGGTCACGATGAAGTACCCGGCCGTCTACCTGATGGGCGAGCACGCCAAGGGCGAGACCCTGTCCATCGCCTTCGCGGGCGAGGGCCAGCACCAGGACGCCGGCGCCAAGATGGTCCACATGGCCCCGAACACCTCGTCCAACATCGTCTCCAAGTCGGTGGCGCGAGGCGGCGGCCGCACCTCCTACCGCGGTCTGATCGAGATCGGCGAGGGCGCGCCCGGCGCGAAGTCCAACGTGCTCTGTGACGCGCTGCTGGTGGACACCATCTCCCGTTCGGACACCTACCCGTACGTCGACGTCCGCGAGGACGACGTCTCCATGGGTCACGAGGCCACCGTCTCCAAGGTCTCCGAGGACCAGCTCTTCTATCTGATGAGCCGCGGCCTGACCGAGTTCGAGGCGATGGCGATGATCGTTCGCGGCTTCGTCGAGCCGATCGCCAAGGAACTCCCCATGGAGTACGCACTGGAGCTCAACCGGCTGATCGAGCTGCAGATGGAAGGCGCGGTCGGCTGACGCGCCCGGCCGCCCCGATCACGTCCCCCGGGCTCACACGGTGAGCCCTGTGAGCGAACCCCAGGGCCGGCCGGCCGGAGTCCACGACTCCGGCCGGCGGCGGCCCCGCAGGCGAGCGAACGTACCGAATGCAGAAAGCGAGCAGACCGACAGCCATGGCTGAGGCTCAGAACATCCCGGTGGGCTCCACCACCGCAGGCTCGATCGCGGTGGCCGCCGAGTCGACCGTCGCCACCCGTATGAGTGCGCCCCCGTCGTTCGACGTGGCGGACTTCCCGGTCCCGCACGGCCGCGAGGAGGAGTGGCGCTTCACTCCGCTGGAGCGCCTGCGCGGTCTGCACGACGGCACCGCCGTCGCGAGCGGCACCGGTGTCAAGGTCGCCATCGAGGCCCCCGAGGGCGTCACCGTCGAGACCGTCGGACGGGACGACGAGCGCCTCGGCAAGGCCGGCATCCCGGTGGACCGGGTCGCCGCCCAGGCTTACTCCTCCTTCGAGAAGGCCTCGGTCGTCACCGTGGCCAAGGAGGCCGTGCTCACCGAGCCGATCCGGATCACGGTGCACGGCGAGGGCGGCACCGCCTTCGGCCACCAGGTCATCGAGCTCGGCGCGTTCGCCGAGGCCCTCGTGGTCATCGACCACACCGGCGACGCGGTCCTCGCAGCCAATGTCGACTTCGTCCTCGGCGACGGCGCCAAGCTGACCGTCGTCTCCGTCCAGGACTGGGACGAGAAGGCCGTCCACGTCGCCCAGCACAACGCGCTGGTCGGCCGGGACGCCTACTTCAAGTCCGTCGTGGTCACCTTCGGCGGCGACCTCGTTCGCCTGCACCCGCGCGTCGCCTACCGGGGCACCGGCGGCGAGGCCGAGCTGCTCGGTCTGTACTTCACCGACCGGGGCCAGCACCAGGAGCACCGCCTCCTCGTCGACCACAACACCCCGCACTGCAAGTCCAACGCGGCATACAAGGGCGCCCTCCAGGGCGACGACGCCCACGCGGTGTGGATCGGCGACGTCCTCATCCAGGCCAGGGCCGAGGGCACGGACACCTACGAGATGAACCGCAACCTCGTCCTCACGGACGGCGCGCGCGTCGACTCGGTGCCGAACCTGGAGATCGAGACCGGCGAGATCGCCGGAGCCGGCCACGCCTCCGCCACCGGCCGCTTCGACGACGAGCAGCTCTTCTACCTGATGGCCCGCGGTATTCCCCAGGCCGAGGCCCGCCGCCTTGTCGTCCGCGGGTTCTTCGCCGAGCTGGTCCAGAAGATCGGGCTGCCGGACGTCGAGGAGCGCCTGCTCGCCAAGATCGACGCCGAGCTGGAGGCATCCGTCTGATGGCCTTCGTCAAAGCCTGTGCGCTGAGCGAGCTGGAGGAGGGCACCCCCAAGCGGGTGGAACTCGACGGCACGCCGGTGTCCGTGGTGCGCACCGAGGGGGAGGTATTCGCGATCAACGACATCTGCTCGCACGCGAACGTCTCCCTGTCGGAGGGCGAGGTGGAGGACTGCTCCATCGAGTGCTGGCTGCACGGCTCCAGCTTCGACCTGCGCACCGGCAAGCCGTCCGGTCTTCCCGCGACGCGCCCCGTCCCCGTATACCCCGTAAAGATCGAAGGGGACGATGTGCTCGTCTCCGTCACCCAGGAGTCCTGAGTCACCCATGGCAACGCTTGAAATCCGCGACCTGCACGTTTCCGTCGAGGCCGAGAACGGCCCCCGGGAGATCCTCAAGGGCGTCGACCTGACCGTGAAGCAGGGCGAGACCCACGCCATCATGGGCCCCAACGGCTCAGGCAAGTCGACCCTCGCCTACTCCATCGCGGGCCACCCCAAGTACACGATCACCAGTGGCACCGTGACCCTGGACGGCGAGGACGTCCTGGAGATGTCCGTCGACGAGCGCGCCCGCGCCGGCATGTTCCTGGCCATGCAGTACCCGGTCGAGGTCCCCGGCGTCTCGGTCTCCAACTTCCTGCGCACCTCCGCCACCGCGGTGCGCGGTGAGGCCCCCAAGCTGCGTACCTGGGTGAAGGAGGTCAAGTCCGCGATGGAGACGCTCCAGATGGACCCGGCCTTCGCCGAGCGCAATGTGAACGAGGGTTTCTCCGGCGGTGAGAAGAAGCGCCACGAGATCCTTCAGCTGGAGCTGCTCAAGCCGAAGATCGCGATCCTCGACGAGACAGACTCCGGTCTGGACGTCGACGCGCTGCGCCAGGTCTCAGAGGGCGTCAACCGCGTCCACGCGAGTGGCGAGGTCGGCACTCTGCTGATCACCCACTACACGCGCATCCTGCGCTACATCAAGCCCGACTTCGTGCACGTGTTCGCGAACGGCCGCATCGCCGAGTCCGGCGGCGCCGAGCTCGCCGACAAGCTCGAGGCCGAGGGCTACGAGGCATACACGAAGGGTGGCGTATCCGCGTGACAGTGGCCCACCAGGGGCTCGCCGGCCTCCTCGACACCGAGGCGATCCGCAAGGACTTCCCGATCCTCGACCGGGTGCTCCACGACGGCAAGAAGCTCGTGTACCTGGACAACGCGGCGACCTCGCAGACGCCGCGCCAGGTCATCGACGTGCTGAGCGAGTACTACGAGCAGCACAACGCCAACGTGCACCGCGGTGTGCACGTGCTCGCCGAGGAGGCCACGGCGCTGTACGAAGGTGCCCGTGACAAGGTCGCCGCCTTCATCAACGCACCCAGCCGCAACGAGGTGATCTTCACCAAGAACGCCTCCGAGTCGCTGAACCTCGTGGCCAACATGCTCGGCTGGGCCGATGAGCCCTACCGCGTGGACAGCGAGACCGAGGTCGTCATCACGGAGATGGAGCACCACTCCAACATCGTTCCGTGGCAGCTGCTCTCGCAGCGCACCGGCGCGAAGCTGAAGTGGTTCGGGCTGACCGACGACGGCCGGCTCGACCTGTCCAACCTCGACGAGATCATCACCGAGAAGACGAAGATCGTCTCCTTCACGCTGGTCTCCAACATCATGGGCACGGTCAACCCGGTCGATGCGATCGTCCGCCGCGCGCAGGACGTCGGCGCCCTGGTGCTGCTCGACGCCTCGCAGGCCGCGCCGCACATGCCGCTGGACGTCCAGGCGCTGGGCGCCGACTTCGTGGCCTTCACCGGCCACAAGATGTGCGGCCCGACCGGTATCGGTGTGCTGTGGGGCCGGCAGGAGCTGCTCGAGGACCTGCCGCCGTTCCTCGGCGGCGGCGAGATGATCGAGACGGTCTCGATGCACTCCTCGACCTACGCACCCGCGCCGCACAAGTTCGAGGCGGGTACGCCCCCGATCGCGCAGGCCGTCGGCCTCGGCGCGGCCGTGGACTACCTCTCCTCGATCGGCATGGACAAGGTCGCCCAGCATGAGCACGCGCTGACCGAGTACGCGGTCAAGCGGCTGCTCGAGGTCCCGGACCTGCGGATCATCGGCCCCACCACGGCCGAGGACCGCGGCGCCGCGATCTCCTTCACGCTCGGTGACATCCATCCGCACGACGTCGGTCAGGTCCTCGACGAGCAGGGCATCGCTGTCCGCGTCGGCCACCACTGCGCGCGGCCCGTCTGCCTGCGGTACGGAATTCCTGCGACCACGCGAGCGTCGTTCTATCTGTACTCCACGCCCGCCGAGGTCGACTCGCTGATCGACGGGCTGGAGCACGTACGGAGCTTCTTCGGATGAGGGACTGACGCGTGAAGCTGGATTCGATGTACCAGGACGTCATCCTGGACCACTACAAGCACCCCCACGGGCGGGGCTTGCGGGACGGCGACGCCGAGGTGCACCACGTCAATCCGACGTGTGGCGACGAGATCACACTCCGCGTGAAGTACGACGGATCGCGGATCGAGGACGTCTCGTACGAGGGCCAGGGCTGCTCGATCAGCCAGGCCAGCGCCTCGGTGCTGAACGAGCTGCTGGTCGGCAAGGAACTCGCCGAGGCCCAGAAGATCCAGAGCACCTTCCTGGAGCTGATGCAGTCCAGGGGACAGATCGAGCCGGACGACGCGATGGAGGAAGTGCTGGAGGACGCCGTCGCGTTCGCCGGCGTCTCCAAGTACCCGGCCCGGGTGAAGTGTGCCCTGCTGAGCTGGATGGCATGGAAGGACGCGACCGCCCAGGCACTGGGCGAAGGCGCCGAGAGGAAGACGGCATGACCGAGAACGCCGAGGCCACGGTGAAGCCGGCCTCCGAGGAAGAGATCCGCGAGGCGCTGTACGACGTCGTCGACCCCGAGCTGGGCATCGACGTGGTCAACCTCGGCCTGATCTACGGCATTCACATCGATGACTCCAATGTCGCCACCCTCGACATGACGCTGACGTCGGCGGCGTGCCCGCTGACCGATGTGATCGAGGACCAGGCCAAGTCGGCCACGGACGGCCTGGTCAGCGAGCTGAAGATCAACTGGGTCTGGATGCCGCCGTGGGGGCCGGACAAGATCACGGACGACGGTCGCGAGCAGCTGCGCGCGCTCGGCTTCAACGTCTGAGACTTCAACGTGCGCGGTCCGCTCCGGACCCGCGAGCCGCAGGCTCGCGAAGAACGCTCATGCCCGCCGGGAACACCGGCGGGCATGAGCGTTTCCGCGTGCGCGTGGGGCGTGCCCGGACCGGGTCTAGACGGCCCCTCGCGGCACCGCGGCGGCCTCGATGAGGGACGGGGCCAGGTTCTCGTTGCGGATGCGCTGGTCGACGTACAGAAGGCTCGACACCAGCTGCGGGAAGGCAGCGGTGAGGACCTGGCCTATCAGTGTGCTGATCAGGCCGAACGCCAGGCTGGTGATGATGATGGTGGCGGCGACCCCGCCGTTGGACGCGTCGTCCGACAGCGAGGCCCCGCCGCTGGGCAGGGCGTTCAGCACGGAGAGCGGCAGCTGGATCAGATAGCTCGCCATGGCGGCCATGGCATACGCCAGCAGCGAGATGCCGAAGATCCGCCACCAGGCGCCGCGCACCAGCTGGGCGGAGCGGGTCATCGAGGCGACGGCCCCCTGGCCCTCGAAGACCGCGACGGCCGGGGCGAGACTGAACCTCACCCAGAGCCAGATCGCGACCGGGCCGGTGGCCAGGGCACCGAGGAAGCCGACCAGGATCACCCAGGCGTACTCCCCCGTCCCCGCCACCGTCAGAGTGATCATCGAGACGACGATCCCGATGAACATCATGCCTGCCAGGAGCAGCGGAACGACGGAGACCAGCGCGGTGAGCAGGACACTGCCGAGCACGGCCCACGTCCGCGACAGCGCGCGACGCCAGACGGAGCCGAAGGTCGTCGGGCGCCCCAGGACCGCGTCCTGGAGGATGGCGGGGCAGCTCGCGTAGATCACCGAGTTGGCGACCAGCAGCATGATCATGCCGAAGACATAGACCCCCAGGAACGTGAGCACCAGCGGACCGATCTCGTCCCAGCCGGGCGCATGGTCGCCCGACGGGTCGAGTACGCGGTCGAGTCGGTCCGAGACCGCCAGATACGCGAGGCCGATCGCCGCGACGACCACCAGGGCGACCGCGGTGTACGTCGCCAGCGCGATGCCGAGCAGCTGCTTCCAGTGGCGCCCGATGGTCGAGAACGCCCCGCCCAGGATCTCGCCGAGGCCGAGCGGCTGCAGCGGTATGACGCCGGGCTTGGGCGGTGGCGGCGGGGGCATCCAGCCGCCGTAGCCGGGCGGACCTGGGTAGGGCGTGCTTCCGTAGGCCACTGGTGGGTTCCCCCGTGTTCGAGATCGATCGAGTCGCAAGTGATCCCATCGGAGTTGATCCGATCGGACGGCACACCGTAGCCGGGCGGGTCCGTGCGCATGCACGGGCCCCCTGCGCTCAGCTGTGTGTGCCGCGGCGCGCCTCGGCCGTCGCCTCGGGCAGCGCGGGCGCCGCGCTCTCGAAACAGCGCGAGCCCGGCCCGGTCGGCTCGGCCGCTCCGGCGTGGTGGTCCCCGCGGTCCTTGTGCATGTGCATATGGTGGACAGGCGCCCGGCACCTGAGACCGGTTCGCGGGGGCGGTGCCCGGCCGGTTAGGTTTTCTGTCATGACTGACTCGCCCGCCAGCACCACCGCTCCGCGCACCACCGGCGCCGTCGCCGCCGGACTCGCCACCCTGACGGCCGACGGCACCGTACTCGACACCTGGTTCCCCGCCCCCGGGCTCACGGCCGAGCCCGGCCCCGCCGGGACCCGGCGGCTGACCCCCGAGCAGGCTGTCGAGCTGCTCGGCGAGGGCGCCGCCAAGGCGTTGGGCCCCGACCCCCGCCGCGGTGTCGAGGTCGTCGCGGTCCGCACCGTGATCGCCTCCCTCGACGACAAGCCGCTGGACGCGCACGACGCGTATCTGCGACTGCACCTGCTCTCGCACCGCCTCGTCCGGCCGCACGGCCAGAATCTGGACGGCCTCTTCGGCCTGCTCTCCAATGTCGCCTGGACCTCGCTCGGCCCGGTGGCGGTCGACGACGTCGAGAAGGTGCGGCTCAATGCCCGTGCCGAGGGCCTGCACCTTCAGGTGACCTCGATCGACAAGTTCCCGCGGATGACGGACTACGTGGCGCCCAAGGGTGTCCGGATCGCCGACGCCGACCGCGTCCGGCTCGGCGCGCACCTCGCCGAGGGCACCACCGTCATGCACGAGGGCTTCGTCAACTTCAACGCCGGCACGCTGGGCACCTCGATGGTCGAGGGCCGTATCTCCGCCGGTGTCGTGGTCGGCGACGGATCCGACATCGGCGGCGGCGCCTCCACCATGGGCACGCTCTCCGGCGGCGGCAACGTCATCATCTCCATCGGCGAGCGCTGCCTGATCGGCGCCGAGGCGGGCGTCGGCATCGCGCTGGGTGACGAGTGCGTCGTCGAGGCCGGTCTCTATGTCACCGCCGGTACCCGGATCACGCTGCCCGACGGCCAGATCGTCAAGGCGCGTGAGCTCTCCGGCGCCTCCAACATCCTCTTCCGCCGCAACTCGGTGACCGGCGCCGTCGAGGCCCGTCCGAACAACGCGGTCTGGGGCGGCCTCAACGAGGTGCTCCACAGCCACAACTGATGGGCTGTCACCGGGGGCCGGGCTGATCGCCGTATCGCCCGGTCCGCCGTGCGACTCCAGCACGCCGCGATCCCCGGCACCTCCCTACGTGGACGACCGAGTCAGCTCCTCGTAGGCCGCCAGCAGCCCGCAGGACGCCTCGCGCCCGGCGGGCTGCAGCGGTTCGCGCACCCCTCCCGCGGACAGCCCGAGCGCGCCGAGCAGCGCCTTCGCCGTCACCGTGCCGGGCAGGCCCGAGGCCATCATCAGCTCCGCGAGCGGCAGTGCGAGCTGGTTCAGGCGGATCGCCCGGGCGTTGTCGCCGACGTCGAACGCGTCCAGTACCGCGCGCAGTTGTGGGGCCGCGACATTGGCCACCGTCGACACGAAGCCCGCGCCGCCGACCGCGTACAGGGGAAGGTTCAGCTCCTCGCATCCCGAGTAGTAGGCCAGTTCGCTGCGGGCGATGACCTTCGTGCTGGCCGGCAGGTCGTACGCGCAGTCCTTGACGGCCACGATCCGCGGGTGGGCGGCCAGTCGCAGCAGGGTGTCCGGCTCGATCCGGGTGCCGGTGCGGCCCGGGATGTCGTACAGCATCAGCGGCACTCCGACCGCGTCCGCGACCCGCAGGAAGTGGGCCTCGACGGCGGCCTGCGGCGGGCGGCTGTAGTACGGGGTGACCACGAGCAGGCCGTCCGCGCCCGCCGCCTCGGCCGCCTGCGCGAGCTCGACCGTGTGCCGGGTGTCCGGGCTGCCGACCCCGGCGACGATCGACGTCAGACCGCCCACGGCCTCGCTCACCGCCCGGACCAGCGCTGTCTTCTCGGCGTCCGTCGTGGTGGGGGACTCCCCGGTGGTGCCGTTGAGCACGAGCCCGTCGCAGCCGTCGTCCACCAGCCGGGCGGCCAGCTTCTGGGCGCCGTCGAGATCGAGGGACCCGTCGTCACTGAAGGGCGTGACCATGGCGCACAGCGCCCGGCCCAAAGAATGCGAGGAGGACATGGACGCAGTCTGAACCCGAACCGTCGTGAAGCTCCAGTTAAATCTGCTTCAGGCCACAGGCAAGCAGGACTACGAGATTGCCTGGTCCGGCCGGGCCCGCAGGGTCGAACGCCGATGCGCCGGCCTGTGCGGGCCGGCGCATCGGTGTGTTCCCCCTTCGCAGGGCGGAGCCTTACGGGCGGAAGCGCAGCACCTGCGGGTCGTGGTCGCTGTTCTGGTCGGCGAACTCCGCGTTGACGTGCACGCTGTCGTAGCTGAAGTCACAGATCGACGGGCTGGTCAGGATCTGGTCCAGGACCTGACTGTTGCCCTGGTAGACGTACGAGTAACGCTCCCAGCGCGGCAGGGACTTGATCGCCGGGTACAGCGCCCCGCCGTCCGTCAGCGCCTCCGTCGTGGCCGAGAACTCGAAGTCGTTGATGTCGCCCAGCACCAACACGTCGGCGCGGCGGTCGGCCTTGAGGATGTCCTTGACGAAGGTGTTCACGGCCTGTGCCTGCAGCAGGCGCTTGCCCTCCGAGGAACGGTTCGGCGGCTGGTGGTGCGAGACCAGGCTCTCGTCGCCGCCCTTGGAACCGAAGTGGTTCGCGATCACGAAGACCGTGCGGCCGTGGAAGGTGAACTCGCCGGCCAGCGGCTTGCGGCTGTTGTCCCACGCCGTGTTCGCCGGGTCGATCCGGCCGGGGGACAGGGTCAGGGCCGCTTTGCCCCGCTCCGCCACGACACCGGTCGCGGCCGTCGCGTCGCCGCCCGCGCGGTCGGTGAAGGAGACCCGCTCCGGGTTGAACAGGAAGACCTGGCGGATGTTGCCTCCGGGCTCGCCGCCGTCCTTGTTGTTCTGCGGGTCGACCGAACGCCACTCGTACGCCGGACCACCCGCGGCGACGATCGCGTCCGTGAACTTCTTGACCGTCTGGTCGGCGGTGACCGTGCCGTCGTTCTTCGCGCCGTTGTTGTCCTGGATCTCCTCCAGGGCCAGGATGTCGGGCGAGGCCAGGTTCTCGACCACGGCCTTCGCCAGCGCGTCGAACTTCTCCTGCGGGTCGGACGGGTCCAGGTTCTCCACGTTGTACGTGGCCACCGCCAGTTCGCCCTTGCGCTGCGGGCGGGTCTGCTCGCGCTCCAGGCCGCGGTCGCGGACCGTGCCGAGAGTCCGCGCGGTCAGCGTGTAGCCACCGAACTGGTTGAAGTCCAGCGGGCCTTCGGTCGTGCCCGCCAGCACATCGCCGGCGTTCGCCTTGGGGAACGGCTGCTGGGCGAGCGGCGTCAGCGACTGGATCTGCAGCCGGCCGGTGTTCTGCGCGGTGTACGAGCCGTAGATCGAACCGCCGCGCGGGCTCGGGTTCTCGAACGGCTTCACCGTCACCCACAGCTCGGCGTACGGGTCGGTCGCGCCGACGATGCGCGAGCTGCCGATGCGGATGTTGGAGCCCTCGAGGGACTCGTAGTAGTCGAGGGCGTACGCGCGGGGCTGGAGCGTGAGCCCGTTGATGCTGCCGCCCGCCGCCGGGTCGCCGTCGGGTGTGTACGCCGAGGGGACCGACCGGGCGGAGACGGTGACCGGCGCGGGCAGTTCGTTGCCCGACGAGACGACGGTGACCGTCGGCTTGGCTATCTGGGTCAGCGACTGGTTGCCGGAGGACGTGCCGCCGGGGACGTACTCGCCGACCGTGCCCGCGACCAGCACCTGATCGCCGACGGCGACGGTGGGCGCGGAGCCGGTGTAGACGAAGATGCCCTCGCTGGTGGCCGGATCGGCGTCGGCCTGCGGGTCCTGGAACCAGAAGCCCTTCGAGCCGTACGTCCGCACGCCCGTGACGATGCCCGGCACTTCGGTGACCTGCTGCCCCACGAGCGGGGAGGTCCGGGTGGTGCCCTGGATGTCATGGATCCGGGCCGGGGTGGCCAGGGCTTCGGAGGCGTCGGCGGTGCCGGCGAGCAGGCCCGCGGCCAGCGCGGCGGCAATGACGGCCGAGATGGCGGTGGTTCTCGGTACGACGGAGGAAGGCATCAAGGTTCTCCGGAATGTGGGATGAGGGTTCTACGCGCGTCAATCTCTTGGCTGAGTAGGGCACTTGTCAAGAGTGGTCAGGTATACGGGGAGTGGCCGGCCGGTGAACTCACCGACGCGGCGGCCCCGTTCGATGCCGCCTGCGGCGCCCACCGCCACATGGTGAGCGGCCCCCGCGCCCACCCCTGTGCCCGAGCGCGGCGAAACCCGGTGAAATACGTCTACGCTGGGGGCCGCCCACAGGGCCGCCCGGATTCCGTACGCCCCGGAGGAGAACCGCCAGATGCCCGAGGACCGCCCCATCCTGCCGCCGGCGCGGCTGCACTCGGAAGTTGATCTGGCGCGGGCCGCGCTCGCCACTCCGCTGCTGACCAGGGCCGTCAGGCTCGCCCGCTGGGCGGGGCCCGACACCCGGGTCGGTGTGGGCGGCGAACTCGTCGACGAGCAGCTGTCCGTGGCCGCGGAAGTGCTGGGCCTGGGCGGGGCGAAGGGGCACGGTGGGGGCGAAGCGGAGGACGACGGCTACGGCGACGGGCCGGCGTACGCGAGCGAGGCCTGGCGCATCGCCGTCGACACCGGCCTGGTGGAGGTCGAGGAGCCCGAGGACGACGGCGATGCGGGGACCGTTTCCTCCGGGGACAACCTGGCGCTCGTCACCGGCGGCGGCCCGCAGGATGTGCTCGGCCTGTGGCTGGACGCCCTGGACGTGGTGCTCGCCGATGCGATCGCGCCCGTACTCGAGGACATCGCCGGCATCGACGACATCCTCGGTGAGGACGGCACGATCGACTTCGAGAGGCTGGACTGGGACCCCGAGGCGGAATCGGAGTTCCTGGACGGTGTGCTCGGCAATCTTTATCTGCTGACCGTCAGCGAGGGCCGCGCGGGCGAGGAGCCGGTGCCGCTGCCTGTCCTCGCCGCGTCCATGGTCGTGCCCGACGACATGGGCGAGCCCACCGACGACGTACTGGAGCAGGTGTCGGAGGCGATGATGCGCCTCGACGACCAGTTCCGGCTGCTGGAGCCGATCGGTCTGGTCGAATACCGGCCGGTCGACGAGGCGTTGATGGCCGAGGAGGGCGAGGAGCCCGTGCCGCCGGTCGACGACGAGGACGTCTCCCGGTACGGGATGGTCAAGCTCACCCCGCTCGGCCTGTACGGCGTCCGGGCCCGCATGCTGGAGGCCGGGGTCGACGCGCCCGCGGTCGGCGACCTCGCGGACAAGGCCGCGGACGCCCTGCTCGACGGTCTCGCGCGCTTTCCCGAGTTGTCGGCGCGTGCCGAGACCGAACAGTGGCTTGCCCGGCGCGCCCCGGTGGAAGCGGCCCGCGAACTGCTCACCGCCGCCAAGGGCGCGGACGCCGGCGCGCCGCTGCGCCGGCTGTACTGCCAGCAGGCCCTCACCCTGGTCGGCCCGTACGCCGAGCCCGCGGTTCGCGCGGTCCTGGACGATCCTGAGCTCGGCGGCCTGGCGCGCGTCTGGCTCGCGGAAAGCGGCGCGGCGGACGTGCCGGCCCCGCCGGAGCCGATGATCTTCTGGCTGGCGATCGACACGATCGCCGCCCAGCTGGACGCGGCGGAGGAGCCGGAGGAGCTCCAGGACCTCGTGGAGGGGCTGGTCGGCCGGCACAGCGGCTTCTTCGAGGCGGCCTGGCGGGTGGACCACCCGGCGACGGCGACGGTCCTGGAGGCGATGGGCCGCCTCCACCGCGACAAGAAGGCGGCCAAGGACGCCCGCAAGGCGGCCTTCAAGGCGCGCTCCCGCAGGGGGAGTTGACGCTCTCGTCACGTCCTCGGGGGCGTTGCGTCCCCCGGGGCGCCTGTCCCGGGGCGTTGCACCCCGAGCGGTGCGGTGCTGCCGCGGTGGGTGGGTGGTGCGGGGGCCGTGGCCTGCGGAGCGGGGTGCCCGGGCCGCTTTCCTGACCGCGCCACGCGCGAGTTGCGCCGCTTTACGTCCGGGCACCCCTCTCCTGCGACCCCGACCCCCCACGCGGGCGGGCGGCTGCGGGACGGTGGCCGTCCGCATGACCGGGAATCGGCCCCCCTGCCGGGCGGGTGCAGGCCGTGACCGGGCAACGCCCGAGACGCGCAGTCCGAGGGCCCTCTCGATGTCGTGCGGCGTTCAAGTGCCGTTTATGCGGGGACGCGAAGGTATGGCCCACATCAGCCAGGCCGGACGCGCCCCTCAGGAGACCTCGATGTCGCTCACTCGCAGGGATTTCACCAGGCAGACTGCTCTGACCGGCGCAGGCGTCGCCCTCACCGGGGTCGTCGGGGCGCTCGCCACCGCGCCCGGCGCGCTCGCCGCCGAGGACGGTGCCGTGGGCGAGAGCCACGACGACACCGAGGGCGAGGGCCAGGCTTCGCACGGGCAGCGGGAGCCGGGCTACGGGCCGCTCATCCCCGACCCCGACGGCATACTGGCCCTGCCTGCCGGCTTCTCGTACCGCGTCCTCGCCCGCAGCGGCGTCACCAGGCTGGAATCGGGTGAGTTCACCCCTGGCAAGCACGACGGCACCGCCACCTTCGAAGGACCGCGTGGTGTGACGCTGCTCGTCGTCAACCATGAGCTCAAGGGCGTGCGCTCCTCCGTCGAGCACCCCGTCCCGCTCACCGAGGGGCTGGTCTACGACCCCGCCGCGCCCGGCGGCTGCACCGTCGTCGAGAGCCACCGCAGCGGCGAGGTCGCCCAGTGGGTGGGCATCGCCGGGACCGTGCAGAACTGCGCGGGCGGCTCGACCCCCTGGGGCACCTGGCTGACCTGCGAGGAGACCGAGGACCGGGTCGGCAAGAACGGCGCGGCCAAGGACCACGGCTATGTCTTCGAGGTCGACCCCTGCGACCGCCGTGCCAACCAGGACCCGAAGCCCGTCAAGGCGCTGGGCCGGTACGCCCATGAGGCCGTCGTCGTCGACCCCAAGCGGGGCCACCTGTATCTGACCGAGGACGCGGACACCCCGAACGGCCTGCTCTACCGCTGGGTCCCGCCGCACGGCTTCAAGCACGGCCGCGGCCGGCTGCGTACGCTCGCCGACGACGCCGGGGTGCTGCAGGCCGCGACCTGCTACGACTCCGGCGGCCGGTTCGTCGACGATCTCTCCCGCGCCACCAGGATCGGCACGGTGTACGGGGTGGACTGGACCGAGGTGCCCGACCGCGACGCCAGGACCGTTTCGGTGCGCAAGCAGTTCGGCGCCGGCGAGGTCACCCGTGGCCGCAAACTGGAAGGCATGTGGTGGGGCGACGGCGGCGCCTATGTGGTGTCCTCGTACGCCCGTGACGAGAGCCCGCTCCAGCACGACGGACAGGTCTGGTTCTACGATCCGCGCCGCCGGACCCTGACGCTCAAGGTCCGCTTCGGAGTGAACCCCGACCCCTCGCGCGACGGCGCGTACGACGGCCCGGACAACATCACGGTGTCTCCGTACGGCGGGCTGATCCTCGCCGAGGACGGCGAGGGCGTCCAGCATCTGATCGGCGCCACGGACAGCGGCCGCACCTATCCGATCGCCCGGAACGAGCTGAACCTCGGCACCGCGGAGGATCCGGGCTACAGCGAGTTCGCCGGTGTCGTCTTCTCTCCCGACGGCCGGACCCTGTACGCCAGCATCCAGACCCCGGGCATCATGCTGGCCATCACCGGCCCCTGGAAGCGCCAGCCGCGCCGCCCCTGATGCTTTCCCGCCGGGTGTGCCGCACGGAGCGGGGCACCCGGCAGCCGCCCTCGTGAGGCCGGAACAAGGCGGGATTCCGGGCCCGTCCCGGGCCGTCGGGCACGCCCGGTCGGCACATTTTCGGCAGGCCCACCGATGCCGCGTTCCCCGTGGTAGCGCCGCTGGAGCGGGGCCGCGGCGGCGGATTGGCCGCGGCAAATGAGAGCCCCAACGTGGCGCTGGAGGGGGCCGGGGGCGCATACTCCAGGTAATGACAAAGTCAGCCGGTTCTCGGCGCCACCTGCCCTCCAGTCCCTTCAACCGTCCGGCCGCGCCAGAGCCGCCGATCGAACGCTACGAAGCGGGCGATCGGGTGTCCCATGATCAATTCGGCCTCGGCAGAGTCCTCGCAGTGGAAGGAGACAACGCCGCGGTGCTTGTCGACTTCTCCGGGAGGCAGGGCCGTATCCTCAGCCCCTTCGCCAAGCTGGCAAAACTCTGAGGATCGCTTCCGCCGCGGGCGGCCGTCAGTGATGGCGGGCACCCGCGGCGGATTCGTTCACACCGCCTGCGGTCGGTTCACAGCGCCTGGGCGGCGGGTTTGACCATGCCGCGCACGGTGCGGGACTTCACGAAGTCCCCGAGGGCGGTCATCTCCCACTCCCCCGAGAACTGCTTGATCAGCTTGGCCATCATCACGCCGGTCTGCGGCTCGGCGCCGGTCAGGTCGAAGCGGACGAGCTCCTCGCCGGTCGACGCGTCCAGCAGTCGGCAGTAGGCCTTGGCGACCTCGGTGAACTTCTGACCGGAGAACGAGTTGACCGTGAAGACCAGGCCCGTCGTATCGGCCGGGAGCCGGCCGAGATCCACGACGATCACCTCGTCGTCGCCCGCGCCCTCACCGGTCAGATTGTCGCCCGAGTGCTTGATGGCGCCGTTCAGGATCGACAGCTTGCCGAAGTAGCAGCTGTCCAGGTGGTTGCGGTTCGGACCGTAGGCGATCACGGACGCGTCGAGGTCGATGTCCGCGCCGCGGAAGGCGGGCTCCCAACCGAGGCCCATCTTGACCTGGGAGAGCAGCGGGCGGCCGCCCTTGACCAGGGACACCGTCTGGTTCTTCTGCAGGCTGACGCGGCCCTTGTCCAGGTTGATCTTCCCGGTGCCGGGCGGGGGTGCGGCCGGCGGTGCGGCAGGCATGGGCGGTGCGGGTGCGGTGACCCGCGGGTCGGCGGACGGTGCGGGTGCGGCTGCGGGGGCCTGTGCCGGGGCGGCAGCGGGCTCCTCGTCGACCGAGACACCGAAGTCGGTGGCGATGCCCGCCAGCCCGTTCGCATAGCCCTGGCCGACGGCACGGGCCTTCCAGGCTCCGTTCCGCAGATAGATCTCCACGACCACCAGCGCGGTCTCGGCGCCGAGCTGCGGCGGGGTGAAGGTGGCGATCGCGGTGCCGTCGTCGGCGTTGCGGATGGTGGCGGTCGGTTCGATGCCCTGGAAGGTCTGTCCGGCGGCGTCAGGGCTCGCCGTGACGACGATCTTCTCGATGCCGGGCGGGACGGCGGCGGTGTCCACGACGATCGCGTCGGGCGCGGAGCCGGCCCCGGAGCGATAGGCGACGCCGGGACCCGTGGGTTGGTTGTAGAAGATGAAGTCGTCGTCGGAGCGCACCTTGCCGTCGGCGGTGAGCAGCAGGCCCGATACGTCGAGCCGCACCGGTGCGGCGACGTCCACCGCCACCCGCGTGGTGGCCAGAGGGATGTTCGAGCCGGGGGTCATAGCTGTCATGCCAGGGGTAACGAGCGAGGGCGCTTTACCGTTCCCTTACCTTGGTCATCTGTTGCGCGGGTGGTTTCTGGCCATGCGCTCGTTCCCGAATTTGTACGCGCCGGTCCACCGGGCCATGACCAGCTGTGCGTCCCCCGACTCCACCTCGGCCAGGAACCTCCCGGCGCGTGAGCCGCGCAGCGTGCCGGCCGCGCGGCCGCGGTGGGTGATGACGACCGTGCCGTCGCCGCGCTGCTCGTAACTGAATCCAAAGGGTCTGGCCATGGCCGCCATCCTGACGGGTGGGCGGCCGGTGCGGCATGCGAATATCCCGGCGCGGCACGCGAATGTCAAGGCCGCACGGCGCTCAGTGGGGCCACTGCGGCGGGTCGGTGGTGAACTCGCCGCCCAGACAGGCGTGGTCCGGATTGTCCGGGTCGAGTTCGCCCTGCTCCGCGACCAGCTTCTCGGCGTACTGCTCCGAGTCGTCCTGCGGCTCGTATCCCAGGGCGCGGGCGGTCGACAGGTCCCACCAGAGCCGGGTGTTGGCCGACGATCCGTAGACGACGGTGTGGCCTACCTCCTCGGCGCCGAGCGCCGCGTGGAACAGCCGTGCGCCGTCCCCGGGGCTCATCCAGACCGACAGCATCCGTACCGAGGTCGGCTCCATCAGGCAGGAACCGATGCGCACGGAGACGGTCTCCAGGCCGTGCCGGTCCCAGTACAGCTGGGCCAGGTCCTCGCCGAAGCACTTGGACAGGCCGTAGAAGGTGTCGGGGCGGTGGCGGGTCTCCACGGGAATGAGCGCGTCCGGGGCGATGGGGGCTTCGCCCCCGGGTCGCGGTACGAAGCCGACGGCGTGGTTGCTGGAGGCGAAGACGACACGGCGGACGCCCTCCTCGCGGGCGGCCTCGTAGAGGTTGTACGTGCCCTCGATGTTCGCCCGCAGGATGTGGTCGAACGAGGCCTCCAGCGCGATGCCCGCCAGATGCAGGATCGCGTCGACGCCCTGTACGGCTTCGCGCAGCGCCTTCCTGTCGGCGAGATCGGCTGTGATCGCCTCCGGTGCTCCTTCGATCGGGTTGGCGTCGAGGAGGCGGAGCTCGTAGCCGTACGCGGGCAGCAATCCGCGCATCAGTGTGCCGATGCCGCCGGCTGCGCCGGTGAGCAGGACGGTGCGGGCAGCGGGCATGGGCGGATCTCCTCGCGATGCTCTTTGCTCTTGGATCTCATTCACATGCGTGGACACGCTAGGGAGTGGGCAGAGGCCCGTCAAGTGCGCCGAGACGCGTGATCCTTGCCACGACGCCCAGTTATGTGTCCTGACCTGCGCGGCGACGCCGTCATGGCATGAGCGTGTTCAGAAACATGGACACTGATCAGAAACGTGCGCGGTGTGGCGACCCGCCGCAGGGCTCAGGGGCGCCCGTGACCCGCCCTCGCCGAGATTCAGGTCTTGGGGCACTCGCCCACAACTCCCACCGGGGAGCGGCACATCGCGCGAGATCCGCGCTCGCCACGAACTCACGATCGGGGGTTTTCGGGTCGCGTCCCCGAGTGCGACAGAACTGCGGCTGCACCAGGCGGGCTTGGCGTCGGACGGAGACGGAGCGGCGGTTGTCGAGGCGCTGCCGTGTCGCTCGACCGCCTGACCGCCGGGGTGCCCCCACGGTGCACGTCTCAGTGCCGCCAGGCCGTCAACTGCCCTGGTCGAAGGGGTGACCGACGAGGCCGATGCGTAACCCGCGCGTGATCTGAAACCGCTCTTGCGCGGGCACAATCCAGCTACCTGCCGAGCGGATCAAGCCTTCGAGGAGCGTCATGTCAGCGATGGTCGACCGTTACTTCAAGATCAGCGCAAGAGGTTCGACCTACGCCCGGGAGGTACGCGGCGGTTTCGCCACGTTCTTCACGATGGCCTACATCCTGGTCCTCAACCCGATCATCCTCGGCGGCGCCGCGGACAAGTTCGGTCACAAGCTCTCCGACGTCCAACTGGCCACCAGCACGGCCCTGGTGGCCGCCGTGATGACCGCGATCATGGGCCTCGGCGGCAATCTGCCACTTGCCATCGCCGCCGGACTCGGCCTCAACGCCGTCGTCGCCTTCCAGATCGCGCCGCTGATGAGCTGGCCCGACGCGATGGGCCTGATCGTCCTCGAAGGCCTGCTCATCTGCGTGCTGGTCGTCACCGGGCTGCGCGAGGCGATCATGCACGCGATCCCTCAGTCGCTCAAACAGGCCATCAGCGTCGGCATCGGCCTGTTCATCGCATTCATCGGCTTCATCGACGCGGGCTTCGCCACCCGCATCCCCGGCGACACCGGCACCGTTCCCGTCCAGCTCGGCCTGAGCGGGCAACTGTCCGGCTGGCCGGTGCTGGTCTTCTGTATCGGTGTGCTGCTCACCATCTCGCTGATGGCCCGCAAGGTCCGCGGCGCGATCCTCATCTCCATCGTGGTCACGACCATCGTCGCCGTCGTCATCAACGAGATCGCCACCATCGACCCGTCCGCCTGGGGGCTGACCGTACCGGCCGTGCCCGCCGACATCGTTGCCGCGCCCGACTTCGGCCTTGTCGGCTCCTTCAGCCTCCTCGGCGCGTTCGAGCAGGTCGGCGTCGTCACCATCGTGCTGCTCGTCTTCACGCTGATCCTCAGCGACTTCTTCGACACGATGGGCACGGTCGTCGGTGTCTCCAACGAGGCCGGGCTCCTCGACGAGAAGGGCGAGGTCCCGAACCTCGGCCGGGTGCTGCTGATCGACGGCGCCGCCGCGGCGGCCGGCGGTGCGGCCTCCGCCTCCTCCGCCACCTCCTACATCGAGTCGGCGGCCGGCGTCGGCGAGGGCGCCCGCACCGGACTGGCCTCCGTGGTCACCGGCGCCCTGTTCGGCCTCGCGCTCTTCCTCACCCCGCTCGCCACGGTCGTCCCGGCCCAGGCAGCCGCGCCCGCCCTGGTCGCCGTCGGCTTCCTGCTGATGACCCAGGTGCGGCACATCGAGTGGGAGCGGTACGACGTCGCCATCCCGGCCTTCCTGACGATCGTCGTGATGCCGTTCACGTACTCCATCACCAACGGCATCGGCGCGGGCTTCCTCGCCTATGTCGTCATCAAGACGGTGCTGGGCAAGGCGCGTGAGGTGCACTGGCTGCTGTGGGCGACGGCGGCGCTGTTCCTTGTCTACTTCGCCATCGACCCGCTGCAGCAGCTGCTGGGCGTCAGCTGACGACACCGCTCCCGGAAGGCCGCCGCTCGTACGCGGCGGCCTTCCCACGGTCACGTTCCCCGCGGCGTCGCGGTCGCGGTCATGCCCGGTGCCGCAGGGACGCAGCCGCCACCGACAACGCGGCGCGTCAGGTCACGCCGGGCCGCTGCGGGTCAGCGCAGCGCCGCCTTCATCATCTTCTGGGCGATCGGCGCCGCGAGGCCGTTGCCGCTGACCTCGGAGCGTTCCGCGCCCGAGTCCTCGACCACCACCGCGACCGCCACCTGCTTGCCGGTCCCGGGATCCTTGGCGTACGAGGTGAACCAGGCGTACGGCGTCTTGCTGTTGTTCTCGCCGTGCTGGGCGGTGCCCGTCTTGCCTCCGACCTCGGCGCCGTCGATCCTCGCGTTGGTGCCGGTGCCCTCCTCCACGACCGTCACCATCGCGCTGCGCAGCTGCTCGGCGGTGGAGGAGGACACGATCCGCCGGCCGTCCCCGTCCCCGTACGACTGCAGGGCGTCGCCGTCCGCGTCCACGATCTTGGAGACCATGTGCGGCGCGGCCAGCACCCCGTCGTTGGCGAGCGCGGCGGACACCATGGACATCTGCAGCGGGGTCGCGGTCACGTCGAACTGGCCGATGCCCGTCAGCGCCGTCTGCGCCTTGTCCAGGCCCGACGGGTACAGGCTCGCCGTCGCCCGCACCGGCACATCCTGCTCGGCGTCGTTGAACCCGAACTTCTCGGCCGTCTCGCGGACCTTGTCCTCGCCCAGGTCGGCGGCCATCTTCCCGAAGACGTTGTTGCAGGAGAACTGCAGCGCCGTGCGGATGGTGGCGTCCTCGCAGGGCGCGGACGGGTTCTCGTTCTCCAGGTCCCTGGTCGTGCCGGGCAGCCGGTACGGGTCGGGGCTGTCGGTGTCCTCGTCGACCGAGCCGTACAGACCGTCCTCCAGCGCGGCCGCGGCGACCACCAGCTTGAACGTGGAGCCGGGCGGCAGCGGCTGGCGCAGTGCCCGGTTGAGCAGCGGCTGGTCCGTGTCCGCCAGCAGCTCCGTCCAGGCGTCGCCGTCCGTCCTGCCGCTGATGGTGGACGGGTCGTACGAGGGCGTGCTGACCATGCCGAGGATCTCGCCGCTCTTCGGGTCGATCGCCACGGCCGCACCCTTGGTGTCGCCCAGCGCCCGGTACCCGGCCTTCTGGACGGCTGGGTCGATGGTGGTCAGCACGCTGCCGGGCTCCTGCCGCTTGCGGGTGAGCGCGTCCACCGGGTTCTTCAGCCGGCTGTCGGTCCCGTCCAGCACATCCGAGTAGATGCCCTCGAGCTGTGTGGCGCCGAAAGCCTGCGAGCTGTAGCCGGTGACAGCCGCGTACATCGCGCCGTCGGTGTACGTGCGCCGGTAGGTGAGGTCGCCGCCGGCTGCCTTCTTCGAGCCGGTGACCGCGGAACCGGCCACGACGATGTCGCCCAGCGGCTGTCCGTACTTCGCGATCACGTTGCGCTGGTTGTGCTTGTTGTCGGCGAGAGCCTTGCCTTCGTATGCCTGCACCCAGGTGGCCCGCACCAGCAGGGCGAGGACCAGCAGCAGGCTGAAGACGGCGGCGCGCCTGATCGTCTTGTTCATCCCGTATGAGGACGAGTGGCCCGCACGGCCGCGTTCCGGTCCGCCGGTCTTCTCAGAGAATTCTCATACGGGCGCGCGATGCCCGGCCCGGCCCACTGGGCCCGGCACCGCCGCCTCATCGAGGGGCGATGAACCCCGTCTCGTACGCCGCGATCACTGCCTGTGTACGGTCCCGGGTACCTGTCTTCGCCAGTACCGACGCCACATGTGTCTTGACGGTCGCCGGGCCCACACTCATGCGATCGGCGATCTCCGCGTTGGTCAGACCGGTGGCCATCAGGCGCAGCACCTGTGCCTCCCGCTCGGTCAGCCGTGCCGCCCAGGGAGGGGCCGGGGCGGAGGTGCGGCGGCCGTACTCGGCCAGTGAGCGGACGGCCGCCGGGAAGAGCAGCGAGTCGCTGCGGGCGACCAGGCGCACCGCCTGCACCAGTTCCTCCGCCGCGGCCCGCTTGAGCAGGAAGCCGGCCGCTCCGGCGCGCAGCGCGTCGTACACGTACGAATCGTTCTCGAATGTGGTCACGACCACGATGGACGGTGGGTCGGCGAGGGTGCCCAGGATCTGCTCGGTGGCCCGTATGCCGTCGATCTCCGGCATACGCACATCCATCAGGACCACGTCCGGGCGCAGCCCGCGCACCACCGACACCGCCTCCGCGCCCGTCCCTGCCTCGCCGACGACCTCGAGGTCGGGCTCGGCAGCGAGGATGACGCGCAGCGCGGTGCGGACCATCCGTTCGTCGTCGGCGATCACCACCCGGATCACGTTCGTCGCGCCCGTGCCCGTCGTGCTCGTCGCCTCCGGCGTGTTCATCGGGGGCCCGTCGACGGCAGCCGGGCGGACAGCCGCCACACCCGGCCCTGCGGGCCGGCCGCCGCCTTCCCGCCGAGCAGGGCGGCCCGCTCGGCGATGCCGCGCACCCCGCGCCCGCCGCCCGGGCGGATGACCGGTGCCCGTTCGGGCAGCGGGTTCTCCATGCTGATCTCCAACTCCTCGCCGCGCGCGGCGATCGACAGGGACACCGGAGCCGCCCCGGCATGGCGCAGTGCGTTGCTCAGCCCCTCCTGGACGATGCGGTACGCCTCGCGGGAGACGGCCGCGGGGACGGCCGTCAGGTCGCCGTCGACGGTGAGGGAGACCGGCACGCCGCCGCGGGACAGCAGACCGTCGAGCGAATCGAGGTCAGGACCGGTGGTGACCCGCGGGCCGTCGGCGTCGTCGTCCTGGCGCAACAGGCCGAGGACGGAGTCCAGTTCGCCGACCGTGCGGCGCGTGGTCTCCTCGATCGCGGCCAGGGCCTCGCGTACGAAGGCCGGGTCGGTGTCCAGAACCTTGCGGGCAGCGCCCGCCTGCAGGGTGACGGCGCTGAGTGCGTGGCCGACCGAGTCGTGCAACTCGCGGGCCAGACGGTTGCGTTCGGCGAGCTCGATGGCATGCCGCTCGGCCGCGGCCAGCCGGTCCGCGGGCGTCGGGCCGAGCAGGACCGGCGCCAGGCGGGCGAGCAGTGCCCCGGCGGCCGCGGAGCAGGCCACGAGTGCGAGCAGCATCGCGATCCCCGCGAGCGGCAGCAGCAGCGCCGACCAGAGCGGACGCAGCGACCGCGGCACTCGCAGATGGTCCTGAAGCACCGGGGCGAACGGCGCGGCGATCACCGTGGCCGCGAACGGTGGCAGCGCGAGGGAGGTGCCGCTGACCAGCGCACCGACGCCCAGATGAAGGGTGAACCAGCCGGAGGTGCGCACCCGCGCGGTCCAGCCGCGGGCGGGCCCGTCGGCGAACCGCTCGGCCCCCACCCCGCTGAGCGACCGGGCCGCGCTCACCGACAGCGGTCTGGTCAGCGGGAACAGCGCGGCGATCGCGGCGAGTGGCAGGGCGAAGGCGTAGGCGCCGAACTGCAGCGCGAACGAGTTGGAGAACATGCCGTCCGCACCGACGAGAGGCCCCATGAACACGGTGCCGACCAGCCAGAACGGCATCAACAGTGCGCCGCCGAGCACCAGATGCACCCAGCGCAGCCTGGCCCGCGCCCCGAACAACGCCTGCCGGGCCGTGCGCCACAGCGCGCCGGAGTCCTTCACGCCGTTCGTCATGCGCCCCGGCGCCTCAGCCACGACGCGACGGCGGCGGTGAGCAGAAAGCCGGAGATCATCTCCACAGCGTAGGTCAGCGTCAGCATCGCCGAAGCCTGCTTGGGGTCATCCGCCTGGGCCGTCAGGGATGTGAGCAGCAACCAGCCACCCCAAGCGCCCAGTGCGCTCGCCCCGGCCCAGGCCATGCCCAGCGGGAGCTTCACCGGCAGCGAGGGGCCGCGGCGGAAGGCGAGCGTCAGCGTCCCGGTCACGGCGATGGCCACGAAGGCGAACCGTACGCCTTCCAGCAGGTAGAAATCGGTGGTGCGTTCGCCGCCTCGGGCGGGGGAGAGCGCCAGGGACGATCCCGCGGCCCACAGCAGATGCGTGACGGCGGGCAACAGCGCGGTCAGCGAGCCGAGTACGGCCAAGGTCCGCAGGGCGCCGCCCGTGGTGAAGTGGGGAAGCTCCCTCACCGGGCCGCGCCACAGATGACCCCAGCGGTCCCCCGAGTACAGCAGGAACAGGGCGCCGAGGGTGAGGCCTTGGAGGATGAAGCCGCCGTACACGACGCCGAACACCCAGTCGTCGAGGAACGGCCGGTCGAACGAGTCCTGCGTCCTGGTGCCACCGAAAGCACCGGCCAGCAGCTGCACCGGATAGCCGATCATGATGGGCAGCAGCAGCCCGGTCGCTCCCCAGATCGGCACAGCCAGCAGCCAGGCCCTCACCCGCAGCCCCCAGGGCCGGGTGAGCAGCAGGGCCAGCACGACGACGGCGCCGTCCATCAGGACCGTGACGCTGTTGGCGAGGGCCATCACGCCGCGGTGCTCCAGCAGCACACTGCCGGCGGGGATACCGATGCGGCTGCCCGCGATCCAGGCGATCTTGAGCGCTAGATACGGCACGCAGGCGGCGATCGCAAGTGCGCGCAGTGCCGGGAGCAGCGGGCGGGGCCGTACGGGAAGCAGCTCATCGCGGGCGGTCGGAAGCGAGGTCGGTGTCATGGCGTCCACGCTCCTCGAGCGGACGCCCGAGCACCTCCTGCGCTGCGACGATTCCCCTCCGCCGCACGGCGGAGGGACAGCGCGCCGACTCAGCCGGCGAGGGTGAGCACCAGCTCGTCGATCTCCTCGCCCCGGGCGTTGGCGAAGCCCCGGTCGTACCCGGTGACGGTGAACCCGCACTTCTCCAGGACGCGGAGCGAGCCCTGGTTGTCGGCGGCGGTCCGGGCGTACAGCGGCCGCACCGGTACGACCTCCAGCAGGGCGGTCAGCGCGGCGGTGGCCACACCGCGGCCCCAGTACGACCGGTCGATGACGTATGTGACCTCACGGAACTCCGGCGGCCCGTACACCGCGGTGTGCCCGACGACCTCGCCGTCCGCGAGCACGGTGCGGATGACGACGTCCTCCGAGGCCCGGATACGTGCCCAGTGGGCGTCGAAGGCGGCCCGGTCCGAGGGGTCCTTGCTGGTGAAGGCGGCGATCCGGTTCGACTCGGGGTCGGTCGTGTGCCGGAAGAACACCGGCAGGTCGGCGTCGTCGACCTCACGCAGCACGATGATCACGGGTTCCATCAGGTCAGAGCCTCCGGGTGGCGAGCGTGAGCCGGTCGCGGGCGTCGAACAGCGCGTCCTTGATCATCTGTTCGTGGGCCGGGGTGAGCCTGGCCACCGGCACCGAGCAGCTGATCGCGTCGCGGGCGGGGGTCCGGTAGGGGATCGCGACGCCGAAGCAGCGCAGTCCGAGGGTGTTCTCCTCGCGGTCCACGGCATAGCCCTGCTCACGGATCAGGTGAAGCTCCTCGATGAGCCTCTCCCGGTCGGTGATGGTGTGCTCGGTCAGCGGCGCGAGCGTCTCGGGCAGCATCTTGCGTACCTGCTCGTCGCTGTGGGTGGCCAGCAGCGCCTTGCCCAGCGACGTGGAGTGGGCGGGCAGTCGGCGGCCGACGCGGGTGAAAGGACGCAGATAGTGCTGCGACTGACGGGTGGCCAGATAGACCACGTTGGTGCCGTCGAGCCGGGCGAGGTGGATGGTCTCGGTGGTGTCGTCGGAGAGCCGGTCCAGGGTGGGCCTGGCGGCTGCGACGACCTCGTCGCCGTCGATGTACGAGGTGCCCACCAGCAGTGCGCGCACGCCGATGCCGTACCGGGTGCCGGTGGCATCGGTCTCCACCCAGCCGAGCTCGACCAGGGTGCGCAGCAGCATGTAGAGGCTGGACTTGGGGTAGCCGACCGCCTCCTGGACCGAGGCGAGCGAGTGCATACCGGGGCGTCCGGCGAAGTACTCGAGCAACTCCACCGTCCGCACAGCGGACTTGACCTGTGCCCCACCGGAATCGACAGCTGACATTGCCTTCGCCCCTTCTTGACCGTGCGGAACGCGCGGAAATAGAGTCCCCACACATTCACCACCGGGAACGCTGTTCAGAATACCGAACGCGGGTCGGTGGGTGGCAGTCGACCTGGAGGGAAGCCGCGGTGGCAGCAGCATCAGTCTGGAGTGTCGATCCCCGTACCGGGAACCCGCGGGCGCAGGTCGCGGTGGAGTCCACGTCACAGGAGATCGACCAGGCGGTCCGCGCGGCACACGCCACCCGCCCTGCGCTCGCCGACCGCGGCTTACGCGCGCGCCTGCTGCGCACTGCCGCCGAACTGCTCGACGAGGCCGCCGAGCGCATCGTTCAGGAGGCCGACGCCGAGACCGCCCTCGGACCGGTCCGACTGACCGGTGAACTCGCCCGCACCACCGCCCAGTTGCGCGCATTCGCCGACGTCGTCGACGAGGGCGCCTACCTCGACATCCGCATCGACCACGCAGACGCCGGCCGTACGCCGCCATGGCCCGACCTGCGCCGTTACAAGATCCCCCTGGGCGTGGTCGCGGTCTACGCCGCGAGCAACTTCCCACTCGCCTTCTCGGTGCCCGGCGGCGACACAGCCAGTGCCCTCGCGGCCGGCTGCCCCGTCGTGGTCAAGGCCCACCCCGACCACCCCGCCACCTCACAACGGTGCGCCTCGGTCCTGCGCACAGCCGCCTGCCGGGTCGGGCTGCCCGAGGACGTGGTGATCCTCGTCCACGGCTTCGAGGCGGGCGTCGAACTCGTCCGGCACGCGCTGGTCGCGGCGGCCGGCTTCACCGGCTCCGTACGCGGCGGCCGGGCACTGTTCGACGCAGCGGCTGCCCGCCCCGTCCCCATCCCCTTCCACGGCGAACTGGGCTCGCTCAACCCGGTCGTGATCACCGCGGCCGCCGCCGAGGAACAGGCCGAGCAGCTCGGAGCGGGCCTCGCCGGTTCGATGATCCTCGGCAAGGGCCAGTTCTGCACCAAGCCCGGATTCGTCCTCGCCCCGGCGGGCGACGCGGGCGACCGGCTCGTCAAAGCCCTGAGTGCAGCAGTCAGCGAGAGCGAGCCCGGTGTGATGCTCGACCCGCGGATGCGCGACGCCTTTGTAGCGGGCGTCCGCGAACGCGCCGCGCTCGCGGACGTCGAGACGCCTGTCGCCCCCGGCGCGGGCCGGGAGTCCTCCCACCCCCAAGCCGCAGGGGGACAGTCCGTCAGCGCCGGCTTCCTCACCGTCCCTGCCCGGCTGCTGGCCGCCGAAGGGGCCCACGACCTGCTCCTTCAGGAGTGCTTCGGCCCGGTCACCGTGGTCGCGCGCTACGACAGCGACGCCGAGGTCACCGCCGTACTGAGCCGGCTGCCCGGCAATCTCACCGCCACCCTGCACCTCTCCGACGGCGAGGCCGCGGGCGAGGGCCGTGGCGCCGAACTGCTGGCCGAACTCACCCCGCTCGCCGGACGTGTCCTTGTCGGCGGCTGGCCCACCGGCGTCGCCGTCGCACCCGCCCAGCACCACGGCGGCCCCTACCCGGCGGCCACCTCCACCTCCACATCGGTCGGCGCCACCGCGATCGAACGCTGGCTGCGCCCGGTCACGTACCAGACCACCCCCGGGGCACTGCTCCCGCCCGAGCTGCGCGACGACAATCCGCTCGGACTTGCCCGCCGCGTGGACGGGCGCCTGGAACACTGATCCGCATGGATGTGAAACTGCCCGAACTTCCTTTCCCGCTGCGGGCGTACGGGCCCGAGGGCGACTGGACGCACGAGGACGGCCTCCTGACCGCCTGGGCCGGGCCGCGCCAGGACCGTTTCGTCCCTCCCACGGGCGACGCCCTGGACCCGACATCCGACGCTCCGCGTCTGCTCGGCGCGCCGGAGGGCGACTTCCAGCTGATCGCCCGGGTCAAGGTGACCTTCGCCGCCGCCTTCGACGCCGGGGTGCTCTATGTGCACGTCGGCGAGCGGAAGTGGGCCAAGCTGTGCCTGGAGCTCTCCCCGGACAGGCCCACCGTCTGCACGGTCGTCACCCGTGGCCACTCCGACGACGCCAACTCCTTCGCGGTGGACGGCGACAGCGTGTGGCTGCGGGTCAGCCGCACGGGCAAGGCGTTCGCGTTCCACGCGTCGGCGGACGGACAGCACTGGACCTTCGTCCGGATCTTCGCGCTGGGCGACGAGGAAAAGGCAGGGGCGGCACTGGTCGGGTTCATGGCCCAGTCGCCGGTGGGGGAGGGGTGCGTGGTCACCTTCGACCGGATCGAGTACCGCCCGAGCTGGCCGGCGGGCCTGCGCGACGGCTCGTGAACGCGGGGCTCGTGCGCGCCGGCCGGGCGGTCCATGTCTCGCGGTTCGCCTTCGCCCAGGCGTTCAAGCCGGCGAGCGTTCAAGCGTTCAGGAGGAAGTACGGGGTGGCGCGGGCCGGTACCGCGGGCGGGGCCGACCAGGTTCTGTCCGGCCGACCGTGAGCGGAGCCTCAGCGGGCGGGATGCCCGCCCGGCCGGTTCAGCCCTGACGACGAGGACTCCGGTCGGCTACGGCCGGCTCCGTCCTGCCCCGGGCTCGCTCAAAGGACCACACGCCGAGGCCTACCAGCACGGCCGCCCCGGCCGCGTACACCGGAAGCCAGAGGGTCGTCGTGGCTGCCAGGCATTCGGCAACGACGTCGTGGCTCCGGACGTGCTGCGCGCGGGCCAGGGCAGCACTGTCGCGATCAGCCAGGTTCGCCAGCGCGGCCTCCACACGGAGGCCCTCGTACCGGCCCAGCTCACGACACTCACTGCGAGTGCCCGGCATCGGAAACAGCCATGCCCAGCGTTGCAGCACCGGGGCCAGTGTGATCGCGACGCACAGGCCCACGATCAGCGAATAGGCTGCCAGACTCCGCACATACGCAGACCCGCGGGGCATCCACACCGGCACGCGGTAGAAGCAGAAGAGCACCGCGAGAAGTGTTGCTCAGATGCAAGTGGCGAACCACTGCCAGGAACCGCTTGCGAAAGAGACCGTCAGCACGGCGGCGAACGCGATGCCGATGACCCCCGGCTGACCGGCGGTGCCAGGGCCCGCGCCGGGGGGTGCCGGTTTCCTGAGTCCTTGAGGGCTGATGTCGTCCACGGTCTCTCCTGCCTGGTTCCGAGGCCACCAGTGTCCGGGCACATCTCAGCGCCGGATCCGCACCATGCCGGGCCGGGCCGGAAAGCCCCGCCCGGTTGGCGGGGCCTGCGCATGTCCCATGGCCGTCCTCCGCTTCCTGTACGCGGATTCCGGTCACACCGGAATCCGCGTACACGACCTGCGCGACATCAGCCGGAACCGTGATCCGGCCCCACCGCGTCACCGTGATCATGCTCAGAATTGCCACTCCCGACGACCTCGACGCCATCGCCGTTCTCCACGCCGAGGCGCGCGCCGGCTACTACCGCGGCCACATCCCCGACGAGGACTTCGACAGCCCCGCCGAGCACGCCCGCACCCGCGCACGCTGGGCCGATGCGATCGAGCGCGGCGTGGTGCTGTGCGCCGTACGGGACGGGGTGGTCGCGGGGATCGCCGCCTCCCGGGAGGTGGACGGTGTCATGACCCTCGCCCAGTTCCACGTCGATCCGGGGCGCTGGCGCTCCGGCGTCGGCACCGCCCTGCACGCCGCGTGCGTGGAGGGCTGGCAGCGCGCGGGAGTCGGCGAGGTACGCCTCGAGGTCTTCGAACACAACACCCGGGCCCAGGCCTTCTACGCCCGTCACGGCTGGCTTCCGGACCCGGACGAGCCACGCTCGGGGAACCACCTGGTACTGCGCCTCGAGGTCCCGTCCGTCGCCGGCTAGCTCCCGCTACGGATACGACCGCAGCGGCGGAAGATCGGTGCGGAGCGTGAAACCGGACAGAGCGGAGAACGGAGCCTCGTGTTCCCGATCCGGCTCGTCAGGGCGATGGGCATGGCGCTCGCTCTCACGCTAGGCGGCTTCGGGGGCTGAGCGGCAGTCGTGGCAGGGGCCCGGTTCCGGGGCGCGGAAGGCTCGGTCGCAGTGGTCGCAGTTCTGGAGCGGGGCCGGACGGGCCGTCGCCGCAGCCGCCGCGAGCGGGGGCGGGAGCAGCGCGATGAGGCGGTGGCGCAGGAGGCCGGCCGGGTTACGCAGGTCCGGAGGCAGGCTCGCCGTGATGGCGCGGCGTACATCGTCGGCCGCGATGCCGCACTCCAGCCAGGCGCCCACGAGTGGGGCGAGTCCGCGTACGTCCCGTTCGGACAGCAGCAGCCGGGGGTCGTGGCGGCGCAGGTCGGTGAGGAGCGCGGAGGCGGCGCTCGGCCCTACGGGCTCGGCTTCAGGATGCGGCTCAAGGGCGGGTGGGTCCGGTACTGGTTCCGGCCCCGGCTGTGACCCCTGTTCGGCCTCGGCGGCGAGGCGGGATCGGGTCGCCGCGGGGTCGTTGAACGCGTATGTCCGCGTCACCAACCGCCCTTTGGCCGTACGCACCAGGACTCGCTGCACATAGCCGTGCTCCTCGAGCTCCCGCAGTGCCGCCGTGATCCGGTCCCTGCCTTCGGGGAACCGCTCCGCCAGCGTCATGATGTCCACCTGCGTCCCGTTGGGCAGCGACAGGACGTACGTCGCGAGTCCGATCGCGGTCAGCGACAACTCGGCGTGCTGCGCAAGGTGGTTGCCGACGATCGTGTACCGGTCGGGCTGGTGCTCCCGCACCTGGATCACGCCGGTGGTCGTTTCATGAACGACGGAAAGCGCGCGCGGGGGCGCGTTAAGCTGCTGCTCAGCCATCGGGAAGCTCTCTTCTTCCTCGGTGGTCAGGCCCTCGATCGGGATTGCGAGTCCCGGCCGGGGGCCGTCACATGTATGGGGTTGTCGGTGCCGAGCCTGCACCGTGAAGTGGCATATGCGCCAGCCAAGTTGGGGCGGATCACTCGTGAGGGTGACTCGAGCGGGTTTGGTCCGGTTGGTTGGTTCTCTCCCGAGGGTTCTTTGGTTGGGATCTCCCGGATCCCGGAATGCCGGGAGCCGGTCACAGGGCCTTCAGGCTGAGCTCCGCCCAGACCGTCTTGCCGGGCGCGGGCCCGTCGTCCACACCCCACCGGTCCGCCAGCGCCTCGACGAGCAGCAGCCCGCGCCCCGACTCTCCGCCCGCCGGATCCTGGAGAACCGGGATCCGGTCACCGCGCGTGTCCGTCGCTTCGATGCGGAGCACCTTCGTCCCGGTGACGGTGACGGTGACGGTGACGGTGACGGTGAGCGTCAGCCGGAAGTCCCTGCCGGGTACGCGGCCGTGCAGCGCGGCGTTCGCGGCCAGCTCGGCGACGATCTGGGCCGCCGTGCCGAAGGGCAGCCCCCGCGAGCGCAGTTGCTCGGTCGCGAGCAGCCGGGCGAGCCGGGCGCCTCGGCGGGTGGAGGAGAGCTGGAGGCTGAACTGAAGCGCAGGAGCGGAAGGTTCGGTTCGGGTGATTTCTCGGTTCACGTCACTGAGCGTGGCCGCCCGTACGTAGCCTGAACAGTCATGATGCCTGTACGGACGGTCACTGTCCCGGCGTTGTCCAGGCCTGTCCAGAGCGGTCCATAGGAGGTGGGTGCGGGTGAACGACGAGACGGACGAGCGCGACGGGGTGCTCGATCTCGAAGACGACTCGGGGGCGGTGATCGCCACCGTCGGTCGCCAGCTCAAGCTCTGGCGTGAGGCGGCAGGCTTCAAGCACGCGGAGTTCGGCTCGGCCATCGGGTACGGGGAGAACCTGATCTACAAGGTCGAGGCCGGCAAGCGCATCCCCCGCCCGGAGTACCTGGACGGGGCGGACAAGGTCCTGGGCGCGGGCGGCAGGATCTCCGCGATGAAGAAGGACGTGGCGGAGGCCAGGTATCCGAAGAAGGTCCGGGACCTGGCGAAGCTGGAGCGGGAGGCCGTCGAGATCGGCGCGTACGGAAACCACAACATGCACGGTCTGTTGCAGACCGAGGAGTACGCGCGGGCGCTGTTCGGCGTCCGGCGTCCTGCTCTCCGCACGGACGATCTCGAACGGTATGTGGCGGCCCGCCTCTCACGGCAGGCGATCTTCGACGCGACACCGCTGACCACGCTTACCTTCGTCCAGGAAGAGGTCACGCTGCGGCGGCCCATCGGAGGCAGAATGGTCCTGCGTCGCCAGCTCGAACGCCTGCTGGAGGTAGGGCAGTTACGGCACGTGGAGATTCAGGTGATGCCGACGGACCGCGAGGACCATGCAGGGATGAGCGGGCAGCTCCAACTGCTGAAGCTCAGGGACGACTCGGCGGTTGGGTATTCCGAGGCACAGCTCACCACGCGTCTTGTCGCCGATCCGAAAGAAGTGCAGGTCCTGGAATTGCGCTATGGAATCATCCGGTCCCAGGCTCTCAGCCCACGGGAGTCACTGGCCTTCATCGAGAAAGTGCGGGGAGAGACATGACGCTCGTGTGGATCAAGAGCAGCTACAGCGGGAGCGACAACAACGACTGTGTCGAGGTCGCCTGGATCAAGAGCAGCTACAGCACCAACGACGGCCCCGATTGCGTCGAGGTCGCCGCCACCCCCCGCACCGTCCACGTCCGCGACTCCAAGGCCCCCGACGGCCCCCGGCTCGCCCTCGCGCCCGACGTCTGGGCCCGGTTCGTGCCGCACCTCACACTGCCGTCCGCCGCGGAATGAGGCGGTCCCGGTGTGCGTTCACCTCGAGGCGGAGGCGGCCTCCGTGCACCGTACGACCCTGGAGTGATGAAGAAGATGCGCGTCGAGATCTGGAGCGACATCGCCTGCCCCTGGTGCTACATCGGCAAGGCACGCTTCGAGAAGGGGCTCGCGGCCTTCGCTCACCGCGACGAGATCGAGGTGGTCCACCGCTCCTTCGAGCTCGACCCGAACCGGGCCGGGCACGACACCGCACCCGTGGTCGAGATGCTGGCGAAGAAGTACGGCCGCACCCTCGAGGAGGCCCGGGCCATGGAGGAGCACGTCGCCACCAACGCGCGTTCCGAGGGGCTCGAGTACCGGACCGAGGGCCGTGATCACGGCAACACCTTCGACATCCACCGGCTGCTGCACCTGGCCAACGCCCGGGGCCGCCAGGACCGGCTGCTGGACCTCGCCTACCGGGCGAACTTCGCCGAGGAGCGGTCCGTCTTCGACCGCCACGTGCTGATCGCGCTCGCGGTGGAGGCGGGCCTGGACGAGCAGGAGGCCCGCGAGGTCCTCGCCGACGAGACGGCGTACGCCGACGCGGTACGCGCCGACGAGCGCGAGGCCGCCGAGCTCGGCGCGACCGGGGTGCCCTTCTTCGTGCTCGACCGCCGCTACGGGGTCTCCGGCGGCCAGCCCGCCGAGGTCTTCACGCAGGCGCTGGAGCAGGCCTGGCAGGGCCGGGCGATCACCCCGATCGGCACCGACGCGGCCGCCTGTGACGCCGACGGCTCCTGCGAGGTCCCGCAGACCGCGTCCTGACCGCACACCCGACTGTTGAGCGCACCTGAACAGTGCCCCGCAGCAATTCGTGATTGACCACAGCTGCGGGGCGTCGGAGGGTGATCCCATGGAGATCCTTCGCACGCTGGTCGACGCCGAGTTCGCGCCCAGGACGACGTATCTGAACACCTCGAGCTGTGGGCGGCTGCCGCGCCGGGCGGTCCGGGCGGTGAAGACGCTCGTCGACGAATTGGCCGCCGGGCGACCCGGTGGCGCCGGGGACTACTCCGCGATGAACGCCGCCCGCCGGTCCTTCGCCCGGCTCAGCGGCGTGGACGAGGAGCGGGTCGCAGCAGGCGGATCGGTCTCGGTCCATGTCGGGCTGATCGCGGCGTCGCTGCCGCCGGGGGCCGAAGTCCTTTTGCCGGAGGGCGAGTTCACGTCCGTCGTCACGCCCTTCACCGTGCGCGGCGACCTCAAGCTGCGCTACGCGCCACTGGACGCGCTTGCCGACGCGGTACGGCCGGGCACCGCGCTGGTGGCCTTCTCCGCGGTGCAGTCAGCCGACGGCCGGGTCGCCGATCTTGCGGCGGTGCGGGCCGCGGCGGCCGCGCACGG
The DNA here is from genome assembly GCF_042888425.1 of Streptomyces sp. NPDC002889. NCBI lineage: Bacteria > Bacillati > Actinomycetota > Actinomycetes > Kitasatosporales > Streptomycetaceae > Streptomyces > Streptomyces sp. NPDC002889. The sequence goes on along the minus strand of NZ_JBIAPT010000003.1, from coordinate 79,172 downwards.
GGCCCGTACGCTCCTCGACGCCAGCCAGGCCGCGGGCTGGCTGCCGCTGGACGCGGGCGCCTGGGACTTCACGGTCACCGGCGCATTCAAGTTCCTGCTCTGCCCGCGCGGAGTCTCCTTCCTCACCCTGACGGAAGAGGCACAGGAGTCGGTGCCGCCCCTGCACGCCGGCCCCTTCGCCGCCGGGACCGAGACGTTGTACGGCCCGATCGAGGAGCTGGCACGCTCGGCCCGCCGCTACGACGAACCTCCGTCCTACCTCTCGTACCACGCGGCCGAACAGTCCCTGGCCCTCTTGGAGGAGATCGGGATCGAGGCGGTGCACGCCCATGACACCGAGCTCGCCGGGCAGTTCAGGGCGGGACTTGCGGATCTGGGGTACGAGCCGCTCCCGGGCGACTCGGCGGTCGTCGCCGTACCCGGGCTCGGCGACCGCGTACCGGAACTTGCCCGCGCGGACATCACCGTGTCGGGTCGCGCGGGCAACCTGCGGGCTGCGTTCCACCTCTACAACTCGGTTGCCGATGTGGAACGGGTGCTGGACCGCCTCGCCGACTAGCTCGTGTACGCGGATTCCGGTCTCACCGGAATCCGCGTACACGACGTGCCCCCCGGGCCAGGGGCGACACAGCATGTGGTGTGATCTTCGTAAAACACCCCCGTATCATCGTCGCACCATCCCCTCGAATGCCATGTGATTCGCTGCAGGCGTGACCCGTCGGACACGACCTGGGACGGCCGTCACAGAAAGATCAATGGCTTCACGGATGCCGCTGCCGGTAGGGTCGCAACGTCCGTGGATACCAAGGGAGTTGGGCAGTGGGGGAGGCAGCCGGGCAGCCGGATCCGGGGAGACTCCCTCCACGGCCGGACGTGCCGCCGAGCGTAGGGCCGGGGCCGGGCGGACCATCGGGCCAGCCGCCGCGATGGTCGTGGTGGGTGATCGGGATCGTCATTCCCCTTCTCGGCACCGTGGTCACGCTGCTCGCCGCGTCGGAGAGAGACAGCGTGTCTCAGCCGCCGGCTCCGACCGTCACGGGTCCCGGGGTCTCGGAGCCGGCGCCCGGCACGCAGTCGCCGACCGTTGACCCGATCGCCCCCGCGCCCAGTCCGTCCCCGTCGTCGGCCGAGGCGTCCGCGACTCCGGAAGGGACTCCGGACCTGACAGCCCCAGCCGGCTACAAGGCACATCAAGGGAGGTGGGGAGTCGCGCCAACCCGCTGTGACGAGCAGCAGTTCACCGATCTTGACACCGGGGTGTCCACGACCCTGAAGGTCACCGGCGGGACGCCTTCACCTGCGGCCCGGACCGCCGGTGCCGAGCTGGAGTACCGGGCTGATACCGAGTGGCCCTGCACGGACAACGGAACCCAGCCGATCGCCATGGAGTTGCGGTCGGCCACGGGCAGCCACGTCGGAATGATCCGCGAGGGGCAGCCCCGGACGTTCGAGAACTGCCGGGCAGCGGCGGGGACCGGATTCGGCCCCATGTCCTTCTTCGGCAGCGGCGAAGAAACACGCGGCTTTGTCCGGGGCGCCGCCGTGTGCTCCGTCACGGACCAGGGATCCGTCGCCATGGCGCTGATCGATGACCTGAGCAACGAGGACACCCCCGTTGCAGGCGGGCGGCTCATCGTGTGGACCAAGAGCTGAGCTCGTGGGATCTGCGCCGGGAGAATCCGTTACGGAGGCAAGCCGGCACCGCATCCGGAGCCACCTGCGCAAACCGGTCCGCACACCGTTACGGACGGGACGGAACCGGTCCCGAAACTGGTGCAGCCCCTGTTCGCCTGGGCGGTGACGTCTGTACCGGCGCCCGGGACGCCGTCTGCCCACCCGATTCCCCGGTGCACGCCCGGAGACGACCTACGGGCGCGCGTCGGGGCAGCCCGCCGTCTCGGTGCACAGATTCGCCTCGACCTTGCCCAGCAGGCGGGCCAGTTCCTGGCGTTCCTCCTCGTCGAGGCCGGCGAGGGTGTGTCGTTCCAGCTCGGTCCACGCCGCCGACACGTCCGCGAGCAGCGCGCAGCTGCGGTCCGTCGCCTCGACCACCACGGCGCGGCGGTCCGCCGGGTCCGGGCAGCGGGTGACGTGACCGGTCTGTTCCAGGCGCTGGAGCATCTTGGTGACCGTCGAGGGATCGAGGTCCACGGCCTTGATCAGTTCCGACTGCCGTACCGGACCCGCGCCCCACAGCCGCATCATCAGGAACTCCTGCCCGGGGTAGAGGCCAAGGTCCTTGAGCACCTTTCCGGCCGCGATCCGGTGGAGCCGCGCCACCCGGGACAGGGCATGGCTGACCGGGCCGCCACGGGCGGCCCGGGGCAGATCGCTACAGACGGGATCGCCCTTGGCCTGGGGTACGGCGGTCATCTGGACCTCCTCGGTCCTGCGGAACAGGTGGATCGTGTGCTGCGGCCGTAGCACAAGCTACTGCGAAGACGTCATGGACACATTTTACCTTGGTCGGCCAATGAATGGGTTACAGTGACTCCTGGCCTATTACTTGGCCGACCACATAGTTTCTCTGGGGGTTCCCATGACCACCGCATTCGACCCGATCCAGCTCGCCGGCAGGAAGCTCGCGAACCGCATAGCCATGGCCCCGATGACCCGCAGTCGTGCTCACGGCCCCGGCCTGTCGCCGACTCCGTCGGTCGTGGAGTACTACGCGCAGCGCGCGTCGGCCGGCCTGATCATCACCGAGGGCATCCAGCCCTCCGTCGTCGGCCAGGGCTACCCCGATACCCCGGGGCTGCACAGTGACGAGCAGATCGCCGCCTGGCGCAAGGTCACCGACGCCGTGCACGCCGCCGGCGGCGCGATCTTCGCGCAGCTCATGCACGCCGGCCGGATCGGCCACCCGGTGCTGCTGCCGGACGGACTCGTCCCCGTCGGCGCCTCCGCCGTCGCGGCCGAGGGGCAGGTCTACACCCACGAGGGCCCCAAGGACTTCATCACGCCCAAAGAACTGACCGACGAGGACGTACGGGCGACGATCGCCGACTTCGCCGCCGCGGCCCGCAACGCCGTGGAAGCCGGTTTCGACGGTGTCGAGCTGCACGGCGCAAACGGCTACCTCATCCACCAGTTCCTGGCGCCCAACACCAACACCCGCACCGACGAGTGGGGCGGCTCGGCCGAGGGCCGTATCCGCTTCGCCGTCGAGGTCACCAAGGCCGTCGTCGCGGAGATCGGCCCGGAGCGCACCGCCATCCGGATCTCGCCGTCCAACTCGTACAACGACATCGACGAGCCCGAGCCGGAGGCCGTGTACACCGCCCTCGTCGCGCAGCTCGAGCCGCTCGGCCTCGCCTATCTGCATGTCCTCGAGGCCGCCCCCGGGCTGCGGGAGCTCACCCTCACGTTGCGCAAGGGCTTCTCCGGGACGATCGTCCTCAACGCGGCGACCGACGGGCCCACCGGCCCCGGCGAGCTCGCCCTGATCGAGGACGGCATCGCCGATCTGGTCTCCTACGGCGTCCTGTTCCTCGCCAACCCGGACCTTCCGGCGAGGCTGAAGGCCGGCGGCCCGTACAACACGCCGGACCCGGCCACGTTCTTCGGCGGTGACGACAAGGGGTACATCGACTACCCGGCGCTGACCGCCTGACGCACGGCCCGAGGCCCGGCGCATGCGCGGGGGCCGGTCTCCCCGGGGGAGAGACCGGCCCCACCTGCATGCACGAACGCCCGCTACCGCACGGGTGTGAAGTCCCTCGCCCCGATGAACTCGGGGCGCGGCACCGGTGCGGCGAACGGCTCGACCGCCGCGTTCTCCACGCTGTTGAACACGATGAAGACATTGCTGCGCGGATACGGCGTGATGTTGTCGCCCGACCCGTGGATGCAGTTGCAGTCGAACCAGGTCGCCGACCCGGCCCGGCCGGTGAACAGCCGGATCCCGTGCGCGTCGGCGAAGCGGGTCAGCGCCGCGTCCGACGGTGTGCCGGCGTCCTGCATCTGCAGCGACTTCTTGTAGTTGTCCTTCGGCGTCTCGCCCGCGCAGCCCAGGAAGGACTTGTGCGAACCGGGCATGATCATCAGCCCGCCGTTGGTGTCGCGGTTCTCGGTCAGCGCGATCGAGACGGACACGGTGCGCATGTTCGGCAGTCCGTCCTCCGCGTGCCAGGTCTCGAAGTCCGAGTGCCAGTAGAACCCGGTTGCGCCGAAGCCCGGCTTCACATTGATCCGGGACTGGTGGACGTACACGTCGGAGCCGAGGATCTGCCGGGCTCTGCCCACCACCCGCTCGTCGCGCACCAGCGCGGCGAAGATCTCGCTGAGCTTGTGCACCTCGAAGACCGACCGCACATCCTGGGACGTGGGCTCGATGATCGAGCGCTCATCCGCGCGTACGGCGGGATCGCTGACCAGCCGGTCGAGTTCGGCGCGGTAGAGCGCGACCTCGTCGTCGCCGATGAGCTGGTCGACGGTCAGAAAACCGTCCCGCTCGAAGGCCATCAGGTCGGAGGTGACGATCGGTCCCGGGGCACCGGGCGCCGACCATACGACGGGGTCCTGGCGGGGGGTCGTCACCTCCTGCGGGCCGCGGGTCGGGTACAGGTCGGTGCGTACAGGGGCGGTGGTCATCTCTCAGCCCTCCTCGGTCAGCAGCGGGTACACGCCGTTCTCGTCATGGTCCTCCCGTCCGGTGACGGGCGGATTGAAGACGCAGACGCAGCGGAAGTCGGTCTTGGGGCGCATGGTGTGGCGCTCGTGGCCGTCCAGCAGATACATCGTTCCGGGCTCGATCCAGTGGGTCTCGCCCGTCTCGTCGTTGGTCAGCTCGGCCTCGCCCTCCACGCAGAGCACGGCCTCGATGTGGTTCGCGTACCACATCGACGTCTCCGTGCCCGCGTACAGAACGGTCTCGTGCAGCGAGAAGCCGACCTTCTCCTTGGCGAGCACGATGCGCTTGCTCTCCCAGGTGCCGGAAGCGGCCTTCACATGGCGCTCGGTGTTCTCGATGTCCTTGAACGATCGGACGATCACGGTGAGTCGGTGCCTTTCCTTCGTGTACGGGGGTGTCAGGCGGTTTCGCGGACCGAACGCGCCAGGATGCGCAGACCGTTGTCCAGCTCGTCGGGAGATACGGTCAGCGGCGGCAGCAGCTTGACGACCTCGCTCTCCGGGCCGGAGGTCTCCAGCAGCAGACTCAGCTCGAAGGCGCGGGCGCAGACAGCCGAAGCGCGCTTCTTGTCCGCGAACTCCATGCCCCACACCAGACCCCGGCCGCGGAAGCTCACGCCCTCGCCGCCCGTTTCGTCGACGATCGCGAGCAGCGCCCGCTCGACCTCCTCGCCCCGGGCGAGGGTCTGCTTCTCCATCTGGCCGTCGGTCCAGTAGGTGTTGAGCGCGGCGGCGGCCGTGACGAAGGCCGGGTTGTTGCCGCGGAAGGTGCCGTTGTGCTCGCCCGGCTCCCATATGTCGAGCTCCGGCTTGAACAGGCACAGCGACATGGGCATTCCGTAGCCGCTGATGGACTTGGACAGCGTGACGATGTCCGGGACGATGCCCGCCTCCTCGAAGGAGAAGAATCCGCCGGTGCGGCCGCAGCCCATCTGGATGTCGTCGACGATCAGCAGCATGTCCTGGCGGTGGCACAGCTCCTGGAGCGCGCGCAGCCACTCGGCACGGGCGACATTGATGCCGCCCTCGCCCTGGACCGTCTCGACGATCACGGCGGCCGGTTTGTTGAGCCCGGAGCCCTGGTCCTCGAGGAGGCGCTCGAACCACAGGAAGTCCGGGACCTGGCCGTCGAAGTAGTTGTCGAACGGCATCGGGGTGCCGTGCACCAGCGGGATACCGGCGCCTGCCCGCTTGAAGGCGTTGCCGGTCACGGCGAGCGAGCCGAGCGACATGCCGTGGAAGGCGTTGGTGAACGACACGACGGACTCGCGGCCCTTCACCTTGCGGGCCAGTTTCAGCGCCGACTCGACCGCGTTGGTGCCGGTCGGGCCGGGGAACATGACCTTGTAAGGCAGGTCGCGCGGACGCAGGATCACGTTCTGGAACGACTCCAGGAACGCGCGCTTCGCGGTGGTGGCCATGTCCAGGCCGTGGGTGATGCCGTCGCGCTCGATGTAGTCGATCAGCGCGCGTTTCAGTACGGGGTTGTTGTGCCCGTAGTTGAGTGATCCGGCACCGGCGAAGAAGTCGAGGTAGGTGTGTCCGTCCTCGTCGTGGAGGTAGCTGCCCTGCGCGCGGTCGAACACGGCCGGCCAGCCGCGGCAGTAGCTGCGCACCTCCGACTCAAGGGTCTCGAAGACACTCAGAGCGGGCGGGGTGATCGTCACAGCGTTCTCTCCTGGGTGGGGGTGTCAGATCCGGGTTCAGGCGGTGATCGGGCTGATGCGGTACAGCACTTCCGGCTGGTGCGTGCCCTCGGGGAACAGCCCGCCGTCGAAGAGGACTTCGCGGGTCAGCGAGGCCCTGTGGCGCTCTGCGTAGGAGCTGAACAGCCGGTCGGACGCGGTGTTGTCCGGGGTGACGGTCGTCTCGACCGTGTGGATGCCCCCGCCCGCGACACGCGCGGTGAGGGCGTCCAGCAGGACCCCGGCCAGGCCCTGGCCGCGGTGTGCATGGTCAACGGCGACCTGCCAGACGAGCAGGGTGTGCGGGCGCTCCGGCCTGACGTACCCGGTGACGAAGGCGATCGGCTCCCCGTCGGTGCCACGAGCCACCACGGAGGTCGCGGCGAAATCACGGCACCACAGCAGATAGCTGTACGAGGAGTTGAGGTCCAGGACCTCGGAGTCGCGGGCGATGCGCCAAATCGCGGCTCCGTCCTCCACGCGCGGGCTGTCCAGAACAATGGCTGCTTGTGCTGTGGTCATGCGGCTTGAATTTACCGAGCAAATTCAGAAATTGCATCGGGGAGGGGGGTTGGGTGAACGAGTGTTCTGTGTTATCGCGCGAGCGGGGGCGCCGCGCGAAATGCCGCTTGATCGCACCGTTTTGCCCGGATATATATGTCCAAAGTGGACTTCATGTGTCGTCTGTCACACCCGAGTAACCTACTGGAGACCCGCCCGAATCACATCTGGATCCGGTGCGAATCCCTACGTTTAGAGCCCGGAAACGGGGGCAGCAGAATGCGGGGAGCTGTTCACGGAAATTTGCTCTCCGCGTTTCTCGAGATTACTCGATTCGAATCCGTGCCGGACTCGTTCGGGCATCGAATCACGCAACGAATCCGGCAGAAATTCCGGTTGATCCCGGCCGGGTGTCGAGCCTGTGGCGCGCGCCGCAAGGGTCCGGCAGGGGGCCATCACGGTGGGGCCCGCTTCGGCACGGCGCCGGAGCGGGTGTTCGGGCCCCCGGCCGAGCCCCTCGAGCGCCTCGTACAGTGCTCGATATGAGCGATCACACGGTGCTGCATGTGAAGGGGCGGGTGCTCGTCGGACCCGACGAGGCACGGGACGAGCTGTGGGTGGTGGACGGCCGGATCTCCTACGACCGCCCGCGCGCCGAAGCGGTCACCGTGCACGGCTGGGCGCTGCCCGGACTGGTGGACGCGCACTGCCACGTGGGACTCGACCGACACGGCGCGGTCGACGCGGCGACCAGCGAGAAGCAGGCGGTCACCGACAGGGACGCCGGCACGCTGCTGCTGCGCGACGCGGGCTCCCCTTCCGACACCCGGTGGGTCGACGACCGTGAGGACCTGCCGAAGATCATCAGGGCGGGCCGGCACATCGCCCGCACCCGCCGCTACATCCGCAACTACGCGCACGAGATCGAGCCCGACGACCTGGTCGCCTATGTCGCGCACGAGGCCGGGCGCGGTGACGGCTGGGTGAAGCTGGTCGGCGACTGGATCGACCGCGAGGCGGGGGATCTGGCCCCGTGCTGGCCGCGTGGCGCGGTCGAGGCCGCGATTGCCGAGGCACACCGGCTGGGTGCGCGGGTGACCGCGCACTGCTTCGCCGAGGACTCGCTGCGTGACCTCGTCGAGGCGGGCATCGACTGCATCGAGCATGCGACGGGCCTCACCGAGGACACGATCCCGCTCTTCGCGGAGCGTGGTGTCGCCATCGTGCCGACGCTGGTCAACATCGCAACCTTCCCGGACCTCGCGAAGGGCGGCCGGGACAAGTTCCCCAAGTGGTCCGCCCATTTGAACCGGCTGTACGAGCGCCGCTACGACACCGTGCGTGCCGCCTACGACGCCGGGGTGCCCGTCTTCGTCGGTACGGACGCGGGCGGTTCGCTGGCCCACGGTCTCGTGGCCGCCGAGGTGGCGGAGCTCGTGAGGGCCGGCATCCCCCCGATCCAGGCGCTGTCGGCGACCACCTGGGGAGCGCGGAAGTGGCTGGGCCGCCCGGCGCTGGAGGAGGGCGCTCCGGCGGACCTGGTGGTGTACGACGAGGACCCGCGGGCGGACGTCAGGGCACTGGCCGGGCCGCGGCGGGTGGTCCTCAACGGCAGAGTGATCGACTGACCGGGGCAGCCCGACCGGCCGTGCCGTCGACTGCCGTGGCGGCGGGCGGCCCCGGGAGGCCGGCCGACTGGGGATCCATCGTGTTGACCGGGCGTGACCCTGACGCGGCGCCGCTCGTTGAAGCACCTTTCGACGCGGGGTTCGCCCGCGGCGTGCGACCCGGGCGGACCGCCGGTTCGCCGTCCATACCCCGCGACGGAGCGCACTCAGGGGAACACGCGTGCCGCAAGAATCGAATGTGAGTGCCGAAACCCCACTTTAAGGTGAACTCACGTCAGGTATCTGTCGGTTCACTCTCTGTGCGTAAAGATTCGGTGTCCCGGTCACCGCCGCCTCACACGTCCCTGTGGGGCGGCGGCGACGTCATGTCTCCTGTGGGGGTACCACCACCGTGAACAGCAACACCTTCCGCACACCCGGCCGCCGTGTCGCCGCCTCCGCGGCCGCCGCCGCGCTGGCCATCGGACCCGTGGTCGTCGCCACCCCCGCGCACGCCACCGGAGCCGAGGGCCGGGCCGGTGCGGTCGTGCTCCGCGCCGGCCTCGACGTGTCCCTGCTCGACAAGAGCGTCGATGTCCCGCTCAAGGCGACGCTCAACGAGGTGCACGCCCCCGAGAGCGCCGAGAAGACCGCGCTGAGCGTGCGGGTGGACGGTGTCGACCAGGACCGGCCCGTCCAGGTGCTGCGGGCGGACGTGGCCACCGCCAAGGCGAGCGCCGACCGGCAGGTGGCCGAGGCGCACAGCAATCTGGCCCACGCCACGCTGCATGTGCCCGGTCTGCCGCTGCTCTCCCTGATCGAGGTCGAGAAGGTCACCTCCACCGCGATCTGCGAGGCGGGCCGCGAGCCGGTGGCCACGTCGAACCTGCTCGGGAAGGTGACCGTGCTCGGCAAGAAGGTCACGCTCTCGACGGGCGGCCCGACCCGGGTCGAGGCACCGGGTGTCGGCGAGGTGAGCCTCGATCTGTCCCGGACGCAGACCACCTCCCGTACGGCCGCCGCCACCGCCCTCGCGCTGAAGGTGTCGGTGAACCCCCTCACGCTGAACGTCGCCGAGGTCACCGGCACGGTCACCCTTGCCGAGGCGACCTGCGAGTCGCCCGCCGTGCCCGCGAAGGCCGCCGAGGAGAAGCCGGCCACCGATCCCGGCGACGGTGTGCGGGCACAGTCGGGCGAGGAGCCGGCCAAGGACAACCTCGCGGAGACCGGGGGCAGTTCGGCGACCTGGTACATCGCGGGTGGTGCGGCCCTGCTCCTCGCGGCCGGAGGCACCGCGATGGTGCTGAGCCACGTCCGCTCCCGGGGCTGACCTGCCACCTGGGCCCCTCCGGCGGGGGAGGGCCCAGGTTCACCCGCCTTCCCGGGTCACCTCGGTCGCCCCGGTACCCGTGCCCCCGCCGGCTACCCGGGTCACCTCAGTGGGCCGACCATCGACAGCGCCTGGTCGAGCGCCTGCAGAAAGCGGTTGGTCGTCACCCGGTCGCGCACCGCGAGCCGCAGCCAGTCGGTGTCCAGCCCCGGGAAGGTGTCTCCGCGCCGGGCCGCGAACCCGAGCCCCCGCAGCCGCTCGCGCACCTCCGCGCCGCGCCGCACCCGTACGAGCACGAACGGCCCCTGAGCCGTCTCCACCGCCCGTACCTCGTCGAACTCGGCCAGCCCCGCCAGCAGATGGGCCCGCTCCGTCGCGATGCAGTGCGCGGCCAGCTCGGCCTCCGCCAGCGCATCGTGCCCCATACAGGCCTCGGCCGCGGCCAGCGCGGGTGTGGAGACAGGCCACAGCGGCTGCGCCTGCTCCAGCGCCGCGTTCGTCTCCGGTTCGGCGAGCACATAGCCGATGCGCAGACCCGCGAGTCCCCAGGTCTTGGTGAGACTGCGCAACACCACCAGGCCCGGCACATCCGTACGCCCCGCCAGCGTCTCGCGCTCGCCCGGCACGGCGTCCATGAACGCCTCGTCCACCACCAGCACCCGCCCGGGCCGGGCCAGCCGGGCGATGTCGTCGGCCGGATGCAGCACGGAGGTGGGATTGGTCGGATTGCCGACCACCACCAGGTCCGCCTCCTCGGGCACGGCCTTCGGATCCAGCCGGAACCCGTCCTCCTCGCGCAGCAGCAGCCGCGCCACCTCGTGCCCCGCGTCCCGCAACGCCGCCTCCGGCTCGGTGAACTGCGGATGCACGACAAGGGGCCGGCGTACCTCGAGCCCCCGAGCGAGCAGCACGAAGGCCTCCGCGGCACCGGCCGTCAACAGCACCCGCTCCACGGGCAGCCCGTGACGCTCGGCGACCGCGGCCCGCGCCGCGCGGCCGTCCGGATAGGCCGCGAGCACGGCCAGGGATCCCGCGATGCGATCGCGCAGCCAGGCGGGCGGCGTGCCGGTTCGCACATTGACGGCGAGATCGATCAGGCCCAGCGCTCCGTCCCGTACCTCGGCGTCGCCGTGGTGGCGCAGATCGTGTCCGTCGGTGACGACGGGTCTGGGTGGGCCGGGCGGGCGGGTCATGGGGGACTCCTGGGTGTGGGGGCGGGCAGGCACGGAGCACATACGGCGGGAAACCGCGCCGGATGAGGGCGGTCCGGCGGCACGGCCGGCCCTCACGACGGTCATCATGTCCGGTGCGGCTTGATCGAGTCCGGCGAGTACAGGGCCCCGGCCGGATTCGAACAGTTCCATTGGGTCGTACGGATCCGAGGGGCCGTTCGTTCCCGGCGCGCCGTACGGGTTCGCGGGACCACATGTCCGCGGCGTGGTCCCCGGATCGGAGGGACGGCCGGGCCGCGCGGGACGGGACGGCTGCACGACGTCGTACGACTCCGGGGGCGTGGTCGCCGGCGTCCCCGGCTCACCCTGCTCCCTGCGGCGCGCCACCGCGCATGTCGCCCCGGCCGGTCCCCTCGCCGGGCTCGACCTCCGCTTGGGCACCAGCAGTTCGCCGCCGCCCGCGAGCGCCGCTGCCTCGGCGACCGACGGCGTCCCCACTGCCCCCAGCACCGCCTCCGAGGGGTTCGGCACCTCGACCGCCGCCAGCCGTGCGGCGCTGTACGTCACCAGCGGCACGCCCAGCCGCTCGGCGGCGCCCACGATCCCCGGCTCCCGCCCCTTCGTGTCGACACTCGCCAGCTCCACGACGTCCGCGGCCGAAAGGCCGGCCTCGGCCAGAATCCCGACGACCAGTTCCAGCACCTCGCCGACGGACACGCCCCTGGACGCGCCGACCCCGACGACATGGACGGCGGCACCGGCCATGAGCGGGGCTCCTCTCGTGTCGAGCGATCTGTTCTCGTGCCGGGCGATCTGCGAGCTCCCGGGTCAACGAGGTGATGCGGACCGGTCGGTACCGGTGATGTGACGTACACCGGCCTGTACGGGAACACCCGGCGCAAGGGCGTCGTGATGCCGATCGCCGACGCACTCGCCCCCGTCCTGGGCGCGGCCTCCATGGTGCTGTGCACGGTCGGCCTTGCCGAGTGAGAACGCGGTGTGGCCCCTTGTCCGTCTCACGGGGCGCAGGCCGCGACGAACCGGGCGACGACCTCCGGCCGCGAGGCCCAGTGCGTATGCAGATAGCTCGCGTGCACGCCCTGCTGCACAAAGCCTTCGACCCGGCGCTCCGGGCGCACCATGCCCCACGCAGGTGTCGGCCCGGCGCCCGGCTCCAGCACGGTCCGGTGGAACTCATGGCCGCGCAGCCTGGTCCCCGCCGCGGCCAGCGGACTGTCGCCCACCGCGACGGCCTCCCGGTACCCCAGCGTCAGCCGCCCCGACATGCGCGCATCGGCGTCCAGGACCCCGCACATCGGCTTTCCGTCCAGCGAGCGCGCCAGATACAGCAGTCCCGCGCACTCGGCGGCGACGGGCGCACCGGAGCGGGCCAGAGCCGCGACCGCCTTGCGCAGCGGCTCGTTGGCGGACAGCTCGGGCGCGTACACCTCGGGAAAGCCGCCGCCTATGACGAGGCCGGCCGTCCCGTCCGGGAGCTGCTCGTCCCGCAGTGGGTCGAACGTCACCACGTCGGCGCCCGCGGCGGCGAGCAGCTCGACATGCTCCGCGTACGAAAACGTGAACGCAGCCCCGCCGGCCACCGCGACCACCGGCCGGCGCCCGCCGTGCGCCCGCTCGGCCACCGGCTCCCACGGGGCGTCCGGCAGCGGGGGAGCGGAGCGCGCCAGAGCCAGCAGCCCCTCCATGTCACAGCCCGCCCGCACCTGCTGCGCCATAGCCGCGACCGCGTCGAGAGCCTCGACGCGGCGCTCGGCGACCGGCACCAGACCCAGATGACGGGACGGAGTGCCGACCCGGTCCTCGCGCCGCAGCGCACCGAGCACCGGCACGCCCGACTCCGCCAGTGCCTCGCGCAGCAGCGACTCGTGCCGGTCGGAACCCACCTTGTTGAGGATGACCCCGCCGAGCCGCACCTGCGGGTCCCAGGAAGCGAACCCGTGCACCAGCGCCGCCACCGAGCGGGACTGCGAGGAGGCGTCCACGACCAGTACGACGGGCGCCCGCAGCAGCTTGGCGATCTGTGCCGTCGAGGCCAGTTCGCCCTGGCCCGAAGCGCCGTCGTACAGGCCCATCACCCCCTCGACCACGGCGACATCACAACCCGCGGCGCCATGGGCGAACAGCGGGGCGATCAGGTCCGTGCCGCACAGATAGGAGTCGAGATTGCGGCCCGGCCGTCCGGCCGCGAGCGTGTGGTAGCCCGGATCGATGTAGTCGGGGCCGACCTTGTGCGGGGACACGGCAAGACCAGCCTCGACGAACGCCGCCATCAGGCCCGTCGCGACGGTGGTCTTGCCGCTGCCCGACGAGGGTGCGGCGATGACGAGACGTGCTACCACTCGATGCCCCGCTGGCCCTTCTGACCGGCGTCCATCGGGTGCTTGACCTTGGACATGTCGGTGACCAGATCGGCGAAGTCGATCAGCTTCTGCGGTGCGTTGCGGCCGGTGATCACCACATGCTGGGTGCCGGGGCGGCTGCGCAGGACGTCGATCACCTCGTCGGTGTCGATCCATCCCCAGTGCAGCGGGTACGCGAACTCGTCGAGCACGTACAGCTTGTGCGTCTCGGCCGCCAGGTCCCGCTTGACCTGCTCCCAGCCCTCACGGGCCTTGTCCTCGTTGGACTGTTCGCCCTCGGCGGGGGCGCGCTGGATCCACGACCAGCCCTCGCCCATCTTGTGCCAGGCGACGGTGCCGCCCTCGCCGCTCGCGCCGAGCACCTTCAGCGCGTTCTCCTCGCCGACCTTCCACTTCGCGGACTTGACGAACTGGAAGACCCCGACCGGCCATCCCTGGTTCCAGGCCCGCAGCGCGAGCCCGAACGCGGCGGTTGACTTGCCCTTGCCGATGCCCGTGTGGACGAACACGAGCGGACGGTTGCGGCGCTGGCGGGTGGTGAGCCCGTCGTCCGGTACGACTGACGGCTGTCCCTGTGGCATTAGGCGGCCCTCCTGCTGATGGCAGATACGTCTCGAACGTCTTTGACGAGCCCGGCGATCGAGTCGGCGCGCAGCTCGTCGAGCGTGACGGCGGTGCCGCCGAGTTCACCGGCGAGGGAACCGGCCAGACCGAGCCGTACGGGCCCGGCCTCACAGTCCACGACGACGGCCGCGGTCCCCTCGGCGGCGTGCAGCCGCGCGGCGCGCAGGGCGAGCGCGAAGGCGTCACCGTGCTGCCCGCCGCCGGCACCGGCAGCGCCCCGCCGGGCGCCTGGGGCACGGCCGGGCATACCGCCCGGTGCATGCGTGAGTGCGCCGGCCCCAGCCGCGAGCGGGTCCATGCCCCCCGGTCCGCCGGGAGCCCGGCCCGCTGGTCCGGCCGCGGGACCCGCAACGGCAGGGACCGCAACGGACGCCCGGTCCCTGCCGGGGCGCCCGGCACCCGCGGCGGCCGACGCCGTCGCGCGGCCGTCCGTCACCACCACCAGCAGGGGGCGGCGCGACGGATCACGCAGGCGCTCGATGCGCAGCACGTCATGGGCCTTCAGCAGGCCCGCCGCCAGCGGGGTGCGGCCGCCCGTCGGCAGCAACTCCAGCCGCGCCGCCGCCGCGTCCACCGACGACGTGGGCGGGAGAGCCAGCTCCGCGTCCTTGCCGCGGAAAGTGATCAGCCCGACCTTGTCGCGCCGCTGGTACGCGTCCAGCAGCAGCGAGAGCACCGCGCCCTTCACCGCGCTCATCCGCTGCCGGGCCGCCATCGATCCCGAGGCGTCCACCACGAACAGCACGAGGTTTCCCTCGCGCCCCTCGCGGGTCGCCTGCCGCAGATCGTCGCGGCGGACCACCAGGCCGGGCCCGCTGCGGCCGCGCGCCCGCTGATGGGGCGCGGCGGCCAGGACGGTGGCCGTCAAGTGCAGCTTGGTGAGCGCGCCCCGGGGGCGCCTGGCACCGGTCGTCCGTCCGTGCTCGGTACGCGCGCGGGAGCGGCGCCCGGCCGCGCCCTCGCCGAGACCCGGCACGCTCAGCATCTTCGTACGAAACGGCTCGGCGGCTCGTACGGGCTGCTGCTCACTGCCTCCGGGACCGGCCGGAGGGGCGGGGGCGTCGTCCCCGGACGGGGGCGGTGAGGACGCCTCCGGGGCGTCGGGGCCGCTGCTCTGCGGGGGCACTCCACCGCCACCGCCGTCGCCGGGGCCGCCACCGCCGTCCGGGCCGGGGTCCGGGTCCGGGTCGGGCTCGTCCTCGCCGAACTCCTCCAGCGTCTCGTCGAGCTTGTCCTCGTCGAGGCCCGGCGCATCGAAAGGATTGCGCCGCCTGCGGTGCGGCAGCGCCAGCAGCGCGGCCTGCCGCACGTCCTCCTCGGCGACCTCGGTACGCCCCGCCCACGCGGCCAGAGCGGTCGCCGTCCGCGCCATCACGATGTCCGCACGCATGCCGTCCACCTCGAACGCCGCGCAGGTCGCGGCGATCTGACGCAGCACCACATCACCGAGCTCCACGGCCGGCAGCAGTTCGCGCGCGGCCACGATGCGGGCCCGTAGCGCTGCCTCCTCGTCCGCCCAGCGAGCCGCGAAGCCGGCCGGATCGTCGTCGTACGCGAGCCGGCGCCGTACGACCTCCACCCGCCGGTCGGGGTCCCGCGACGCGGCGACCTCCACCGTCAGGCCGAAGCGGTCCAGCAACTGCGGCCGCAGTTCGCCCTCTTCGGGGTTCATGGTCCCGACGAGCAGAAAGCGCGAGGCGTGCCGTACCGAGACACCTTCGCGCTCGACGTACGAGGCGCCCATCGCGGCCGCGTCCAACAGGAGGTCGACCAGGTGGTCATGCAGAAGGTTGACCTCGTCGACGTACAGGATTCCGCGGTGCGCGTCGGCCAACAGGCCCGGTTCGAAGGACTTGACGCCGTCCGCCAGCGCCCGCTCGATGTCGAGCGCTCCGACGAGCCGGTCCTCCGAGGCGCCGACGGGCAGCTCGACCATCCGGGCCGGACGGGCGGTCCCGGGGCCGGTCTCGTGCGGCCCGTCCGGGCACTGCGGATCGGGCGCGGCGGGGTCGCAGGAGAAGCGGCAGCCCGCCACCACCGGCACCTCGGGCAGCAGATCGGCCAGGGCGCGCACGGCAGTGCTCTTGGCGGTTCCCTTTTCGCCACGGACCAGCACACCGCCCACCGCGGGGCTCACGGCGTTGAGCAGCAACGCCAGCCGCAGGTCGTCCATGCCGACGACCGCGGTGAACGGATAACGGGTGCTGCTCATGGGGTGATCACTCCTTCGAGTGGCTGTCGGGCCACGTATGCGAAGCCTTGCGGGCTGCCTGGCATGGCGAAGATCTTGTCCCCGCCGATGCGGGGACGGCCCGTTGCCGCGCGACTACTGGGTCGAGCGCTTACTGTGCTCCCGGCGCATGCGGGGACAACGCGGTCCCGGGCGCCCCTGGCGCCACATGCCCCCCGCCCCCGCCTCACGGCGCACCCGGCGGGATGAACGGCAGCCCGGCCGGCGGCCCCTGCTCGATCAGCCGCAGCAGCGCGTCCGTGTCGGCGTACTCCTCGATCAGGTCGCCGAGCCGGTCCAGCTGCTGCTCGCGCAGCGCGCCGAAGCTCGTGTCGGGAGCGGGCACGAACCGTCGCCCCGCCGCCGTGGCGACCTCCCGCAGGAAGGCCCGCCGGAAGCCGTCGCTCTCGAGGGACCCGTGCCAGTGCGTGCCCCACACCGAGCCGACCCGGCAGCCGTCCAGGCTGTGTCCGTCGTCATCGGAGATGAACCCTTCGCCGCCCAGGACCTCGGCGATGCCGTGATGGATCTCGTACCCCTCGACGCGCTCGCCCAGCGCCTGGCCCACCGGCCTTGCGAGGGTCTTCTCTCGGGCGAACCGCACCCGTACCGGCAGCAGTCCGAGACCGTCGACCTCCCCGGCCCTCGACTCGACGTCGTCCTCGATGCGCTCGCCCAGCGCCTGGTAGCCACCGCAGACGCCGAGCACCGGCCGGCCCTCCGCCGCCCGCCGCACGATCGCGTCCGCGAGACCGCGCTCACGCAGCCAGGCGAGTGCCCTGACCGTCCCACGGGTGCCGGGCACCACCACCAGGTCGGCGTCGACGAGTTCTTCGGCACGGTCCACGAACCGCACCACCACGCCCGGCTCGGCGGCCAGCGCGTCCACATCGGTGAAGTTGGACATCAGCGGCACGGCGCACACGGCGACCCGCAGCACGTCCTCGCCGACCGGCGGCGCGACCACCGACTCCCGTACGGCACCGCGCAGGGACACCCGCAGCCCGTCCTCCTCGTCGATGCCGAGCCCGTGGGCGTACGGCAGCACACCGAACGTGCGCCGCCCGGTGAGCCCGAGGAGCATGTCCAGACCCGGTTCAAGAAGCGTCACATCGCCGCGGAACTTGTTGACGAGGTACCCGGCGATCAGCTCCTGGTCCTCGGGGGCCAGCAGCGCCGTCGTACCGAAGAACTGCGCGAACACCCCGCCCCGGTCGATGTCGCCGACCACGAGCACCGGCAGCCGGGCCGCCCGTGCGATGCCCATGTTCACGATGTCCGTGCGCCGCAGATTGATCTCGGCAGGACTGCCCGCCCCCTCGCAGATCACGGCGTCATACGTGCCCCGCAGCTCCTCCAGGCACGCCAGGACCGGCTCGAACAGCTCCCGCTGCCGCCCTCCGTGGTAGCCGCGCGCGCTGAGCTCGCCCACCGGCCTGCCCATCAGCACCACTTGGCTGGAGCGGTCGCTGCCGGGCTTGAGCAGCACCGGATTCATCAGCGCGCTGGGCTCCACCCGGGCGGCCTGCGCCTGCATCGCCTGGGCTCGCCCGATCTCCGCGCCCTCGCGGGTCACGAACGAGTTGAGCGACATGTTCTGGCCCTTGAAGGGCGCGACCTTCACTCCCTGCCGTACCAGCCACCGGCAGATGCCGGCGGTGACGACGCTCTTGCCCGCGTCCGACGTGGTGCCGGCGACCAGCAGTCCCCCGCCGCTGCGTCCGCTCCCGCTCATCCCCGCCCCTTTCCGGCGCCGCGGCGCCGTGTCCCCGCCCCTGGGCCCGCCGCCACCGCGGTACGGGCCGGCCGTCCCGCCCGCACCGCTCCGTACGCCAGTCGGGCGCCCGCTCCGACCGCGAGGGCCAGCACGCCGACGCGCCGCGACAGCCGCACGGCCCGTTCGATGTCCGTGAGCCGGACCGGCCGGCCCGAGCCGCCCAGCACCGGGCGGTGCTCGATGCGGCCGCCGTAGGAGAGGGTCCCGCCCAGCCGTACGCCGAGCGCGCCCGCGAACGCCGCTTCCACCGGGCCCGCGTTGGGGCTCGGATGCTTCTTCGCGTCGGCCCGCCACGCCCGTACGGCGCCCCGCGGATCGTCGCCCGCGAGCACCGCGAGAGCGGCAGTGAGCCGGGCGCCCGGCCAGCCGGCCAGATCGTCCAGGCGAGCCGAGGCCCACCCGAACCGGCGGTAACGGGGCGACTTGTGCCCGACCATCGCGTCCAGGGTGTTGACCGCCCGGAAGCCCACCAGACCCGGCACTCCGGCGAGTGAGCCCCACACGAGAGCGCCGACGACCGCGTCGGAGGTGTTCTCGGCGACGGACTCGACGACGGCACGGGCGATCTGCTGCTCGTCGAGGGACTGAGGGTCGCGTCCGCACAGATGCGGCAGCCGCTCGCGCGCCAGCTCGGTGTCACCGGCGGCCAGCGCGTCGCCGATGGCCCGGGCCTCGCGGCCGAGGGTGGTGCCCCCGACGACGGACCAGGTGGCGGCGGCGGTCAGGGCGAGCGATGCGGTACGGGAACGGAGCGCGGCCCGGGCCGCCAGCGCGCCCGCGGCCACCGCGCCACCGGCGCACACGGCGGTGTGCAGGGCGCCCCGGCCGCGGTGGTCACGCCACAGCACACGCTCGACGGCGCCCGCCGCCCGGCCGAAAACGGCGACCGGATGACCGCGGCGAGGGTCGCCGAGCAGCGAGTCGATGACGAGACCGGCGGCGGCGCCGTACACGAATACACGGTCGGCACGCATGGATTCAGCGACCCCTTGCGCTTTCGGCCCGCCCGCAGGGGGGCTGAGCAGACACGGCTGAACCGCAGCCAGGCATGGCGATGAGTCCTCACTCAGGGTCCGCGCCCTGGTTCGACGTGACCGGCGGTGAGAGTTCCTGGCTCCCCGGGGACTGCTCCTCGGGTGACAGTGGCGGGACCGCGCCGGATTTGCACCGGACTTCCTCTTCTGCCGCCGTAGATGGCCCCGGCAGTCCACCACGCGCGCGAACGCCCGTCAACTCACCCTTGACCTGCGGCGGGACAGTGTGCCGAGCCCCACACAGGGGCCCGTACCCGGGGACGCGCGAAGGCCGGTCCCGGTCCACCGGAGGATGGACGGGAACCGGCCTGTGAGGCTCGTGCGGTGCTTCCGGCCGTCAGCTGACGATCAGGTAGATCCCGTACGCCACGGCCGCCGCGCACAGCGCGAAGGAGGCGTACGCGCCGGTGCGGGCCAGTGCCGCGGAGCCGCCGCCCGATGCTGCCGCCTCGTGCTTGGTCAGGCCCACGACGCCCAGGGTGAACAGGCCCACCAGGGCGACGGTGGCGACGAGGCTCACGCCGAAGACGGAGCCGAGAGCTGCCCAGTCGATTTTCATGCTGCTGCTTCCTTACACCGTGGCCGGGCTGTCGACCGGCTCGGCCGGGGGAGCGGCCGGGGCGGGGATGGTGGTCTTGAGGTCCTGCGCGGGGGTGCCCGCCGGCGGCGGGGTGACGGCCGCGATGGCGGTCGTGACAACGCCCGCGGGCTCCTCGGCCCCGGTGTCGTTGACGTTGGTGTGGTCGATGACCTGGCGGCGGGAGATGAACCAGATCGCGATGCAGGAGGCGACCAGGAAGACGGCGACGGCCGCGACACCCCAGTCACCCTGCTGGGTGACGAACTCCGCACCCGCCGCGACGAGGCCCGCCGCCGGCAGGGTCAGACCCCAGGCGACGAACATCCGGGTCGCGGTCGACCAGCGGACGACTCCGCCCTTGCGGCCGAGGCCCGCGCCCATCACCGCGCCGGAGCACGAGTGCGTGGTGGACAGGGAGAAGCCGAGGTTGGAGGAGGCGAGGATGACGCTGGCCGCGCTGGTCTGGGCGGCGAAGCCCTGCTGCGGCTGGAGGTCGGTCAGGCCCTTGCCCATGGTGCGGATGATGCGCCAGCCGCCCAGGTAGGTACCGAGGGAGATCGCCAGACCGGCGGTCAGGATGACCCACAGCGGAGGGTTCGAGCCCGGGGCGAGCACACCGCCGGCGACGAGCGCCAGCGTGATGATGCCCATCGTCTTCTGGGCGTCGTTGGTGCCGTGTGCCAGCGAGACGAGGCCCGCGGAAGCGATCTGGCCGGAGCGGTAGCCCTTCGCGGTGGCCTTCGAGTCGGCGTTCCTGCCGAGCCTGTACGTCAGCCGGGCGGCGAGGAAAGCGGCGATACCGGCCACCAGGGGCGCGGCGATCGCGGGGATCAGCACCTTGGTGACCACGACCGGGCCGTTGACGCCGCCGAGGCCGACCGAGGCGACGGTGGCGCCGATGAGGCCGCCCATGAGGGCGTGCGAGGAGCTGGACGGCAGGCCGATGAGCCACGTCAGCAGGTTCCAGAGGATGGCGCCGACGAGCGCCGCGAAGATGACCTCGGGTGTGATGCCTGAATCGTCGACGAGGCCGCTGGAGATCGTCTTGGCGACCTCCACGGACATGAAAGCGCCGACCAGGTTCAGAACGGCGGACATGGCGACCGCCGTCTTGGGCTTCAGTGCGCCGGTCGAGATGGTCGTCGCCATCGCGTTGGCGGTGTCGTGGAAACCGTTCGTGAAATCGAACACGAGAGCTGTCACGATCACAATCGCGAGCAGCAGCGTGATGTGTTCCATTTACCCAGGCAATCGTTCGACGTCAGTGGCTGGACGAACGTAGGCAACCTGAGTGAACGGAAGATGAACTGAGTCCGGCGTTGTGGTGTCTACAAGTGAGGAAACGCAACTCCGCTTGCGAAGCGGAGGCTTCACCGAGGCCTCGGAAGGCCTGTGGAGTCTGTTCGAGCCGCCCCCGGGGACGGCTGCGACGGCTCGTCCCCCGGCCGCGACTCGCCGCCCGTGACTGAGAGAATCGCCACATGACGGAGCAGGGGCGGGACGCGATGGAACGGGCATGGCAGGACCTCGTGGCGACGGCACGCAGGACGGCCTCCGAGGGACTGGTGGTCGGCACATCCGGCAATGTCTCGGTACGGGTCGGTGAGACCGTCCTGGTCACCCCCAGCGGGGTTCCCTACGACCGCCTCACCCCCGAGGACGCCGTCGGCGTCGACCTCGACGGCGTCCGGCTCTTCGGCGCCCTCGCCCCCACCAGTGAGCTGCCGCTGCACCTCGAGGTCTACCGCAGCACCTCCGCCGGGGCCGTGGTGCACACCCACGCCGTGCATGCCACCGCCGTCTCCACCCTCGTCCCCGAGCTCCCCCCTGTCCACTACATGACGGCCGCGCTCGGAGGCCCGGTACGCGTCGCCCCCTACGCCCTCTACGGCACCGACGAACTCGCCGCGAACATGCGGGAGGCCCTGCGCGACCGCACCGCATGCCTGCTGCGGAACCACGGCACGGTCACCTACGGGGACTCCCTCGACCAGGCCTACGACCGCACCGCCCAGCTGGAGTGGATGTGCCGGCTCTGGCTGACCGCCTCGTCCGTGCCGGGACACACGCCCACCCTGCTGTCCGGGGCCCAGTTGCGCGACGTGGCCGAGCAACTTCGGGGTTACGGCCAGTCCCGCTGACGCCGCCCCCGCCCGGCCCGCGCCTCGGTCCGCCTGTGCGGCCACCGGCCTTCCTGCCCGGTCCTCCCGCCTTGTCCCCGCGGGCCCGCCCGCGGCCTCGGTCCGCCTGTACGGCCCGCGGACCTTCCTGCCCGGCCCGGTGCGTCCTGCTTTTCGACCCTGTCCCCGCACCCCCGGTCACCCGGTCCACCCCGTGCCCCGATCACCGGCGCATGTCGGCCGGGTCCTGCACTGGCAGCGGGGCCTGCGGCTGCCACACTGGACGGGTGCGCCTGGCTAAAGCGACGGCAGCCGCCGTCACCACTCTGATCGGCGTCGGTGCGGCCGCAGTAGCTGCCGGCCGCTACGCGAGCAGCGCCGCGCTCAAGGCACCGGCAGGGCGGCCTCTGCCCGGCGACCCCCCGCTCACCGTGCACGAGACCGTCGGCGACCGCATCATCCTGACCCGCAGTCTGGCCTCCCTGCGCCCCGGCACCTACGGACTCGAGGGCTCCGGCGTCCATGCCGTCGTCGGTCCCGTCCTCGAAGAGGTCCCGCACTCCGCCGACACCGTGGTACGCCGCCTGGAACGCGTCGCCCGTGGCCGCCTGGAACCCGGCACCCGGGTTCGGCTCACGCCCCAGGTGTACAACGGCACTCCGTCCGAGGCGCTCGGTATCGACTGCACCGAGGTCTTCGTCGCCGGCGAACTGGGCGCACTGCCCGCCTGGTTCGTGCCCGGCCCACGTGCCACCTGGGTCATCACCGTGCACGGCCTGGGCACGACCTGGGAACACCCTCTGAACGTGCTCGAGTTCCTGCACGGCCAGCAGTTCCCGGTCCTCGATCTGGCCTACCGTGGCGACGCCGGCGCACCCCGGCCCCCCGACGGGCTCGGCCACCTCGGCGACTCCGAATGGCGCGACCTGGACGCGGCCGTCCGCCATGCGGTGCGGCACGGCGCCCAGCGCGTCGTCATCCACGGCTGGTCCATCGGTGCCTCGATGGCCCTGCACGCCGCCGCCAACTCGGCGCTGCGCGACCGGATCAGCGGACTCGTCCTGGACTCGCCGGTGCTCGACTGGCAGGTCACCCTGCGCTCCCTGGCCGCCGCGAGGGGCACCCCCGCACCGCTGCTGCCCCTGGCCGTCAGAGCGGCACAGGGCAGGACCGGACTGCACGGCGACCGCCTGCTCCAGGCCGCCGACCCCGCCGCCCTGAGGGTGCCGACCCTGATCTTCCACGGCCCGCACGACACCCTCGCCCCGTGGCAGCCCTCCCGTGAGCTGGCGGCCCGGCGACCCGAACTGGTCAGCCTCCACCCCGTCCCGAACGCCCCGCACGGCGCCATGTGGAACGCCGGACCGGCCCGCTACGAAGAGGCCCTCCGTCGCTTCCTCACCCCCTTGATGTAGTGCCTGTGGCCCCCGGTGGGGCGACCGCCGGGCCCGGCCGGACAGGTTCCGTTTGGGCTTTCGGGCCGTCAACGGGAAGACTGCACCCCGTGACGTCCCGAAAGCCTGATGAGCAATTGGCGCGCAACTCCAGACTCCGTCTTGTCCGCCCGCGATCCCTGGCCACCGCACGACGGGCCGTGACGACCCGGCGCACCCGGACGGCGCCCAGGCCGCCCGAGGGCACTCCCTCCCCGGCAGAGCTGGCCCGCCAGGCCAGGGCGCTCCTCGCCGACGCCGTACGCATCGCCCGCTGGGCCTGCGTCGAGCACGACCCCAGCACCGCCCCGCTCACCGCCCGCGCCCGGGAACGCGTCGCCGCCGCTCTGGAACTGACACCCGACCAGGTCCGCGCCGGCTGGGACCGCGCCCGCCTCGCCGGCCTGGTCGAGCTGCACGGCGACACCGCCCGCCCCGGCTGGCGGCTGCGCGCCTGGGACCGCGACGACATGGCAGTCCTGCGGGGCTGGGTCGCTCTCTTCGATGCCTGGTCACTGGTCCATCCGGCCCCCGGGGACATCGCCCCGACCGCGGTGGCCGAGGTCGTCGAGGCCGTGCCCCAGGTGCTCTCCCTCCTTCAGCTCTCGGCCGGCCCCGTACCTGTACCGGCTCTGCTCGATCTGCTGCAGCAGCGGGTCGCCGAGCTGCGCGAGGAACGCTGCGAAGTCCCCTACACCGCGCCCGGCGACGCGCACCCGGCCGTGCCCGCCGCCTCCGGGACGGCCCCCGCCGGGTCCGAAGGGGCCCGGCCCCCCGGAGCCGGCGACGGCGTCCCCGTCTCCGTCCTGCTCGACTGGGCCCTCGAGGGACTGTCCGCCGTCGGCGCCCTGACCCTGGAGCGCGGCCAGGCGGCCACCCTCACCCCGCTCGGCAACTGGGCGGTCTGGGTCAAACTCGAGCAGATCTGCGTCGCCGCCCAGAGTCCCGCGGGCAACATCGAGCAGTCCGCCGAGGACATGCTGCGCGGCTGTGCCCGCCTCACCCCCGGCCCGGCCCGCGCCGAATACCGTGCCTGGCTCGCCGCACGCACCGTCTCCGGCGCCGTCGGCGAACTCCTCGTCGTCGCCCGCGGCGAGGACGCCCTGCTGCGCGGACTCGCCTTCGAGGCGCTGCGCGTCGTCGGCGCCCCCGCCGAGAGCGAGGTCCGCGCCGCCGCCACCGAGCCCTCCCTGCGCCCCTACGCGCTGCTCTGGCTCGCCGAGTACGAAGGCGCCGACGCCGAGGACGCCGCCGACATCCTCACCCGCGAGGAAGCCACCTGGCTGTGGGTGGACACCGCGGCGGCCGTCGCCGACCACGGTGAGCCGCAGCTGCTGTTGCGCCACCTCGACTCCGCGGTCCAGGGCACGGTCCCGGCACTCATCGAGGAGGTCCGGGCCGGCGGCCACCCCCGCACCGTCCAGGTGCTGGTGGCCCTGGCTGCCGCGCACCCGGACCCCGCGCTGGCCAAGGCCGTGCGCCGGGCGGCGTTCCAGGTGCACACCGGAGGCGCCTGAGCCGGGGCGGGGGAACCTACAAGGACTCCGCCGCTCCAGGGGTGTACGTCCCGAAGCTCCAGATGTTGCCCTCGAGGTCGCGGGTCATGTAGTCGCGTGCCCCGTAGTCCTGGTCGGTCGGCGGCATCACGATCTCCGCCCCGTACTCCACCGCCCGGCTGTGGTGCGCGTCCACGTCGTCGACATGGACGAACACGCCCGTCGGCCCCGCCCCCTTCATCAGCTTGTCGAACTCGCTGCCCGTGCCTTTGCTGCCCAGCATCACCATCCCGTTGCCATAGGTGAGCTCGGCGTGCATCACCCCGCCGTCCTCGTCCTCGTACACGGCGTGTTCGGTGAAGCCGAAAGCCTCGGTGAGCTGCCGGATCGCTGCCTTGGCGTCCGCGTACACCAGCGTCGGACAGATGCTCGGCGACTGAGTCATCCCGATCACTCCTCAACTTGCTCGACGACACGCGTGTGATCTGTGTCTCAGATCCGGGACTCAGTCTGGCACCCGCCACCGACAACGCCCGGACGCAGCGCGGCAGCCCGGCGCCACCGGTTCGGCGAAGGCGTTGCGGCGCGCCCGCTCGCTTCGGGCGGGACACATGGGACGAGCCACTCTGCGCCGAGTATCGGCCACACTTGGGCGATACATCCCTTTGGGTCACCGGTCGAACGGACGGGACGGACCGGCGGATGGACCGGAGGCCGGACCGGCCGACGGGCCGTCGCCCAAGCGCTCCTGGGGGCCTTGTTGCGGCCCTCGGACGTGACGGCCGCCACGGAAAACCACTTGCCCGGCCCCGTTAGACTGGGTCCTATGGCAATTCTCCTTGTGCATTAGACGGCGTCGAAGCGTCGACCACCCGTCCCTTCCGCCGTCCATACCGCCCTGGAGTAATTCCCCCGTGATCACCGCATCCGGTATCGAGCTGCGCGCAGGCGCGCGCGTTCTCATCGAGTCCGCTTCCTTCCGCATCGCCAAGGGCGACCGCATCGGCCTCGTCGGCCGCAACGGAGCGGGCAAGACCACCCTCACCAAGTGCCTCGCGGGTGAAGGTGTCCCCGCCGCCGGTGCCATCGCCCGTTCCGGCGAGGTCGGCTACCTCCCGCAGGACCCGCGCACCGGCGACCTCGACGTACTCGCACGCGACCGTATCCTCTCCGCCCGCGGCCTCGACGTCCTGATCCGCAAGATGCGCCTGAACGAGGAGCGCATCGCCACCGGCCAGGGCGCGACCCGTGAGAAGGCGATGCGGCAGTACGAGCGGCAGGAGACGGAGTTCCTCACCAAGGGCGGTTACTCCGCCGAGGCCGAGGCCGCCACCATCGCCGCCGCGCTCGGCCTGCCCGACCGGGTGCTCGGCCAGCCCCTCCATACGCTCTCCGGTGGTCAGCGCCGCCGCGTCGAGCTGGCGCGCATCCTGTTCTCCGACGCCGACACCCTGCTGCTCGACGAGCCGACCAACCACCTGGACGCCGACTCCATCGTCTGGCTGCGCGACTACCTCAAGACCTACCGCGGCGGCTTCATCGTGATCTCCCACGACGTCGACCTGGTCGAGACGGTCGTCAACAAGGTCTTCTACCTGGATGCCAACCGCGCCCAGATCGACGTCTACAACATGGGCTGGAAGCTCTACCAGCAGCAGCGCGAGGCCGACGAGAAGCGCCGTAAGCGCGAGCGCCAGAACGCCGAGAAGAAGGCCTCCGCCCTCAACTCGCAGGCCGACAAGATGCGCGCGAAGGCCACCAAGACCGTGGCGGCCCAGAACATGGCCAAGCGCGCCGAGCGGCTGCTCGCCGGGCTCGACGAGGTAAGGGTCTCCGACAAGGTCGCCAAGCTCCGCTTCCCGGAACCCGCGCCCTGCGGCAAGACCCCGCTGACCGCGGCCGGCCTGTCCAAGTCGTACGGCTCGCTGGAGATCTTCACCGATGTCGACCTCGCGATCGACAAGGGGTCGCGGGTCGTCATCCTCGGCCTCAACGGTGCCGGCAAGACGACGCTGCTGCGGCTCCTCGCCGGAGCGGAGAAGCCGGACACGGGCGAGGTGATCCCGGGCCACGGCCTCAAGCTCGGCTACTACGCCCAGGAGCACGAGACCCTCGACCCGGACCGCACCGTGCTGGAGAACATGCGCTCGTCGGCGCCCGACCTGGACCTGGTCCAGGTGCGCAAGACGCTCGGCTCGTTCCTCTTCTCGGGCGACGACGTCGACAAGCCGGCCGGTGTCCTGTCCGGCGGCGAAAAGACCCGGCTGGCGCTGGCCACCCTGGTCGTCTCGTCCGCCAACGTCCTGCTGCTCGACGAGCCCACCAACAACCTGGACCCGGCCAGCCGCGAGGAGATCCTGGGCGCGCTGCGTACGTACAAGGGCGCGGTCATCCTCGTCACCCACGACGAGGGCGCGGTCGAGGCGCTCGAGCCGGAGCGGATCATCCTGCTGCCGGACGGCGTGGAGGACCTGTGGGGTGCGGACTACGCGGACCTGGTGGCGCTCGCCTGACGACCGGGTACGGTCCGGCCCCCGTGGACCCGGCGGGTGATCCACTCCGTATGGATCATTCGGCCTACGCGTGATCCATCATCTGTGTGAGTGCCTCTCGTATCGCGGCGTGGCGCCGAGCGGATCGCGTCCGTCCGCTCCCGTGCTCTTCCCTTGTGTCATGGTGCGGTGCTGACCTGGTACTTTCCCCGGTGCTCGACAGCGAGAGGTTCGTTCCGGTCGACCGGAACGAAAGATTCCGTTCGTGGTGGGCTCCTAGCGCATTCCCAAGCCTTTTGCACTGACCTTGCCGAATGGGTGGCCAGGATGCCCATGAGGGGTGATCATGAGAAGTCCAGAGCGCACTTCCCATGAGGAGGCACGGGTGGCCGAGACTCTGAAGAAGGGCAGCCGGGTGACCGGCGCCGCGCGCGACAAGCTCGCGGCAGACCTGAAGAAGAAGTACGACTCCGGTGCGAGCATCCGGGCGTTGGCCGAAGAGACCGGCCGCTCCTATGGATTCGTCCACCGGATGCTCAGCGAGTCCGGAGTCACGCTGCGGGGACGCGGCGGAGCGACACGAGGCAAGAAGGCTGCCTCGGCCTGACGATTCAGTCGATCAAGGCGAATCGTTTAAGGCGAATCGTTCAGGGAGTCGAGGCTCCTTCGGCCAACCGGTTTCATGCGGTGGCCACCCGGTCGGTCGCACGGTCGGCCGGGTGGTTACTGTGCAGTCGCTTAGCTTAATCTGCACTGACTGCACCTGAACCGGAGGCGCCTCATGACTTCGCTCGACTCTGTGCTCGACAAGGACGGCGTACGGCTCACCGTCGAGGACGCGGTTGCCACGGTGACCCTGACCAATCCGGACAAGCGCAACGCCCAATCTCCCGCGCTGTGGCGGGCGTTGGCGCAGGCCGGACGGTCGTTGCCGGGCAGTGTGCGGGTCGTGGTGCTGTGCGGCGAGGGCAAGTCCTTCTCCGCGGGGCTCGACCGGCAGGCGTTCACGCCCGAGGGTTTCGACGGCGAGCCGTCCTTCATCGACCTCGCACGCGGCTCCGACGCGGAGCTCGACGCGGTCATTGCCGAGTACCAGGAAGCGTTCACCTGGTGGCGCCGCAGTGACATCGTCACGATCGCGGCCGTCCAGGGCCATGCGATCGGGGCCGGCTTCCAGCTCGCCCTCGCCTGCGACCTGCGGGTCGTTGCGCAGGACGTGCAGTTCGCCATGCGCGAGACCAGCCTTGGTCTCGTCCCCGACCTCACAGGTACACACCCCCTGGTGTCGCTCGTCGGCTATGCCCGCGCGCTCGAGATCTGCGCGACCGGCCGGTTCGTCCACGCGGAGGAGGCCGAGCGCACGGGCCTGGCCAACCTGGTCGTGGCCCCGGAGGAGCTCGACGGCGCGGTCCAGGACCTGGCCGCGGCGCTGCTCGCCGCGCCCCGGGACGCGGTGATCGAGACGAAGGCACTGCTGCGGGGAGTGGCGGGCCGCTCCTACGAGGACCAGCGCATCGCGGAACGCGCGGCCCAGGCCCGCCGTCTGCGCGACCTCGCCGGCCTCGCGGACTGAGGCCGCCCACGCCTGCACCCGGCGCGAACGGAACGAAGGGATCGGACGCGCCGGGTTCCTTCGGTACGCGGACGCGGACGCGGGCTGCGCGGGCGCCGGTCCTGCTCGCACGGGCTGCGCGGCGGTGTAGCACCGGGCCGCTGCCGCGTGGTGCGCGCCCGGGCACGAGGCCTCGCGCGGGCGCCCGCGCGAGCCTGCCCGTGTACGGGACGGCCCCTCACTTGCAGGGAAGGCCGTCCTCCTGCTGCGCGAGCCTGCCCGTGTACGGGACGGCCTGCTCGCGGCGCGGTCCAGCACGTGTACGACTGCCGTCCGCGAGTGCACACGCGCTGCGCGCGGTCACGCCACCGACGTGACCAGAACCGTCACCGCGCGGTCGTCGGCGAGGGCCGCGGAGACCGCGGCGCGGACCGCGCGGGCCACGTCCAGCGGGTGATGGTCCGGCGCCGTCGCCAGTTCGACACGGACATGGTCCGGCGCGAGATGCACGGCCGTGCCCATCGTGGCTGTCAGATGTGCCACCCCCGTGGTCGCCGCCGCTGCCGCCCCTGCCGCGTCCGTGGGCTCGGCCGCACGCACCCCGCGCGGGTCCGACTCCTGCGCCGACTCCGACTCCGGCGCCGCGTCCAGCAGTTCACTCACCTGCAGATCCACCTTGGTGACCTCCAGCCCCAGCCGGTCCGCCGCGGCCGCGAACAGGGCCGCCCGTAGCGCGGCGGCCAGTGCGGGCAGCGGCTCCTGACCCCAGACCGAGACCTGAGCATCCAGACGCAGCGGCCCCGGGGGCAGGGCGCTCGGCGGAGGCTGCACCGCCGGTTCCGCCGCGGTGTCCGCGTCGGCGAGCGTGATCCGGACAGGCCCCAGCGCCACCCCCGGAACCGCGGCAGCCGCACGCCGCAGCACCGGTTCCGCCGCCTGCTCCGTCAGCCAGGCCCCGTCCGCGGGTCCGCCCAGCGGAACCAGCCTGCCCATGCCCATCGCCCGCCGTACCCGCCACACCGCATCCGCACCGGTCATTGCTCCAGCCTGCCGCATCCCCGGCGCGAGACGGAGCAAGCGCACTTAATGTGAGCAAAAGAGCCCATAGCCGTCCGGAAAGGACGAGGCGATGACCGACACCGTGCAGCGCAACCGGTCCGAGAGCCAAGGAGCCGAAGCGTCGGGCAGTTCCGGCGAACAGCCCCGCAGGACCTCGATGGGCAAACGCGACGGCGATCCCGGAACCCGCGGCCGTACCACCATTGCCGACGGCGTCGTGGAGAAGATCGCCGGGCTCGCGGCCCGGGATGTCGTCGGTGTCCACGCCATGGGTGGCGGAGTGTCCCGGACCTTCGGCGCGGTGCGCGACCGGGTGCCCGGCAGCAGCAGGTCCAACGCCACGCGGGGGGTGAAGGCCGAGGTCGGCGAGGTGCAGACAGCCCTCGACCTGGAGATCGTCGTCGATTACGGCGTCTCCATCTCCGATGTCGCCCGCGCGGTCCGCGAGAACGTCGTCTCCGCCGTCGAGCGGATGACCGGCCTCGAGGTCGTCGAGGTCAACATCGCGGTCAGCGACGTGAAGCTGCCCGACGAGGAGGAGGACGAGCCGGAGCCACGTATCCAGTAGATCTCCATTGGAGGAGCTCATGAGCATGGCTGTGGTCGGCCTGATCGCCGGCATGGCGCTCGGCTTCGCCGGATACTTCGGCGGCTTCGGGGCATTTCTGCTGGTGGCCGCCTTGGGGGCGATCGGCTTCATCGCAGGACGCTTCGTCGAGGGCGACCTCGAACTCGGCGACTTCTTCCGCAGCCGCGACCGAGGCGACGGGCGGCGGTGACCGCCGTGGCCGCCGGGGATTCCCTCACCGGAGGCAGGGGGAGGGCCGTTGCCCCCGCCGAGCGCGGGGCGACCACGATCGCGGACCGCGTCGTTTCGAAGATCGCCGCGCGGGCGGCGCGGGAAGGGCTCGGCCGCGTACCTCAGGGGGGCGCACCGCCGCACGCCACGGTCACGGTGCACCATGACGTGGCTCATGTACGCATCGTCCTGGAGCTCGACTACCCGTCCGACATCGGCAGGCAGTGCGGCGCGGTGCGTCACCGCGTCATCGAGCGGGTAGAGGCGTTGGCGGGGATGGAGGTGCCCGAGGTCGCGGTGCAGGTGGAGCAACTGCACTCGGCCCACTCGCGCGCGGCGCAGGGGAGGATCCGATGACCGAGCCCGAAGAACCCACACGTCCGGTGCTCGAACTGGACCAGTCGGCGTCCGCAGCCGCCTACGAACCGGCGGCGGAGCTCCAGGAGGGCGACGGCGGGAAGGCCCGACGGTTCTGGTCCGCACGCCGGGTACCGGCCGCGATCCTAGCCCTGGTGGTCATCGCCGGTTCGGCGCTGCTGCTGTACGACATCGCGGCCGTACGGGCCGACCGGCCGGCCATGCACTGGCGCCGTGCCACAGCGGACCAGCTCGCGCATTGGCAGCTCGACGAGGTGGCGGTGCTGGCGGTCGCGGGCGCCGTGGCACTCGTCGGTGTCTGGCTGATCGTCCTCGCGGCCACGCCCGGGCTGCGCGCGCTGCTGCCGATGCGCCGGGATCAGGCCGACGTCCGGGCCGGTCTCGAGCGTCAGGCGGCTGTGCTGGTGTTGCGCGACCGGGCCATGGAGGTCTCCGGAGTGCAGTCCGCACGCGTGCGGGTGGGGCGCTCGAGGGTGTCGGTGCGGGCGCAGTCGCACTTCCGTGAACTCGACGACGTCCGTGCGGACCTGGACTCGGTGCTGGGCGTCGGCCTGAAGGAGCTGGGCCTCGCGCGGCCGCCCGCGCTGTCGGTGCATGTCGGCCGGCCCCCGGCCAAGAAGAGGTGAGATGCGGATGCTACGGGTGGTCAACCGGGTCCTGCTCGGCCTCGCCGGCCTGGTCCTGGTGTGCGCGGGCGGCGCGGTGCTGGCGGCGGGAACGGGTCTTCCGGTGCCGTCCTGGTGGCCCTACGACGGGCCCGACGACGTCCTGCTGAGCGACGCGGACCGGGCCGGATGGCGGGACCAGGGCTGGTGGTGGCCGGTGGTCATCGCGGTCCTGGCGGCAGTGGTCCTGCTGGCGTTGTGGTGGCTGCTCGCCCAACTGCGCCGCGCCCGGCTGGCGGAGGTACTCGTGGACAGCGGCGACGGTGAGGGGGCGTTGCTGCGGGGCCGGGCGCTCGAAGGTGTCCTCGTGGGCGAGGCGGAGTCCATGGATGGTGTGTCCCGCGCCCACGTCACCCTGACAGGCCGGCGCAGCACCCCCGAGGCCCGGGTGTCCCTGCTCCTGGAGCCCCGCGCGGCCCCGGCCGAGACACTGTCCGGGTGCGTCAACGAGGCGATCGCGCACGCACGGGACTCGGCGGGGCTGGAGTCGCTGCCGTCGGAGGTAAGGCTGGCGGCGGCGAAGCACCGTGCGCGACGGGTGAGTTGACCCCACCCCACGCCTGGCGGCGTGGGGCCCGTCGGGCCCGACCGGCCGGATCCGGGGCTCGCCCCCGGTCTGGGCGGGGGCGAGCCCTCGACCCGGGGCGGGTGCGGCGGCTTCGCACCGGGCTGCTGCTGTGCGCGGCGCGTGCGGCCACTCCGCCCGTGCCTGCAGCGGCTTCACGCCGCGGGTCCGGGGTGCTCCCACCTGGCGTGTCCGGCGGGATCTCCCCACCCCGCTCGTGGGTGCGGCAGCTTCGCGCCGCAGGTGGGGCGTTCCCGAGGCCCCGGCCGGGGACCCGGGAACGCCCCACCTGCGGGACGCACCCCGTCCGGCTCGTGAGCCGGTGTCAGAAGCCGTGGCGGGCGCCTCCGTCCACCGGGAGCATGATGCCCGTCAGGTAGGACGCCGCCGGGGAGAGCAGGAAGGCCGCAGTCCTGCCGAACTCCTCGGGGGTGCCGTAGCGCCGCAGCGGGATGCGGGACTCGTTGGATGTGCGCGCCGCCTCCGCGTCGCCGGAGAGCGCGTCGAGTTCGCGGACCCGGTCCGTGTCGATGCGGGACGGGAGCAGGCCCACGACTCGGATGCCGCGGGGGCCCAGCTCGTCCGCGAGGGACTTGGCGAAGCCGGCCAGGCCGGGGCGCAGGCCGTTGGAGATGGTCAGACCCGGGATGGGCTCATGGACCGAGCCGGAGAGCACGAAGCCGATGACCCCGCCCTCGCCCAGTTCCGTCGCCGCGGCGCGGGCCATCCGTACCGCGCCCAGGAAGACCGACTCGAACGCGCTCTGCCACTGGTCGTCCGTGTTGTCCGCGACGAAGCCCGGCGCCGGGCCGCCCACGCTGATGAGAATGCCGTCGAGGCCGCCGAAGTGCGCCCGGGCCGCCGCGACGAGGCGCTCGGCCCCGGACGGGTCGGCGTTGTCGGAGGCCAGGCCTACCGCGTTCGGCCCGAGCTCGGCGGCGGCGTCCGCGACCGTCTTCGCGTCCCGCCCCGAGATGACCACCTTCGCGCCGTCTGCGACGAGCGCCCGCGCGGAGGCGTTGCCCAGCCCCCGCGACGCGCCCGTGACGATGTAGACGCGGTCCTTCAGTCCAAGATCCATGGCCCTATCCTGCCGTCTGGTCCGTCGAGAGCGCGAGGGCCGTGTTCACCAGCCCGATATGGCTGAACGCCTGCGGGAAGTTCCCGAGCTGCAGCCCTGCCCCCGCGTCGTACTCCTCCGACAGCAGCCCCACATCGTTGCGGAGCCCCAGCAGCCGTTCGAACAGTTCCCGGGCCTCCTTCACCCTGCCCGTCATCAGCAGCGCGTCCGCCAGCCAGAACGAGCAGACCAGGAACTCCCCTTCATGTCCCGGCAGCCCGTCGACGTCGTTGGCGCCCTTGCTGTAGCGGCGCACCAGAGGGCCGGTGCCCAGCTCCGCCTGTACCGCGTCCACCGTGCCGATCACCCGCGGGTCGTCCGCCGGCAGGAACCCGACCCGCGGAATCAGCAGCGCGGCGGCGTCGAGCTCCACCGAGCCGTACGACTGGGTGAACGTGTTGCGCTGCGGATCGAACCCCTTCTCGCACACCTCCCGGTGCACCTCGTCCCGCATCGCCCGCCAGCGCGTCACGTCGCCGCTCAGCTCGGGCACCTCCTCCAGCGTGCGCACGGCACGGTCCGCGGCCACCCACGCCATCACCTTGGAGTGGACGAAGTGCCGCCGCCGGCCCCGTACCTCCCACAGTCCTTCGTCCGGCTCACGCCAGGCCGACTCCAGGAAGCCCATGAGGCTCAACTGGATGTTCCACGCGTGGCGCTCCGCGGCCAGTCCCGCCCTTCTCGCGACGTACAGGGAGTCGATGACCTCCCCGTACACATCGAGCTGCAGCTGGTGCACCGCGTCATTGCCGATACGGACCGGCGTCGACCCCGCGTATCCGCCGAGCCAGGGCAGCACCGTCTCGGGGAGCCGGCGCTCACCGGCCAGGCCGTACATGATCTGGAGGTCGGCCGGGTCACCGGCAACCGCCCGCAGCAGCCAGTCCCGCCAGGCCGCGGCCTCGTCCAGATACCCGGCCGAGACCAGCGCGCCCAGGGTGAGAGTGGAGTCGCGCAGCCACGAGTACCGGTAGTCCCAGTTGCGCACGCCGCCGATGTCCTCCGGCAGCGAGGTGGTGGGCGCGGCGACGATCCCGCCGGTGGGCGCGTAGGTGAGCGCCTTGAGCGTGATGAGGGAGCGCATCACCGCCTCGCGGTACGGGCCCTGGTAGCGGCAGCGCGACGACCAGTCGTTCCAGTCCGCCAGCGTGTGCTGCAGCGATTTGTGCGGGTCGATGAGTTTCGGCCGCGGCATGTGCGAGGGATGCCAGGTCAGTACGAACGCCACCTGTTCGCCCTCGGCGACGGTGAACGAGGAGCGGGTGCTGAGCTGCTCCCCCCACGTCTTGACCTCGGGCTCGCTGCGCAGCCATACGGAGTCGGGCCCTGCGACGGCCACCCGATGCCCGTCGACGCGCCGCATCCAGGGCACGACCGAGCCGTAGTCGAAGCGCAGCCGCAGTGTGCCGCTCATCTCCACCGAGCCGCTGACGCCTTCCACGATGCGCACGAGGTCGGGGGCCTTGTCGCGATGCGGCATGAAGTCGGTGACCTTGACCGTGCCGGTGCGTGTCTCCCATACGGACTCCAGGACCAGCGAATCACCCACGTAGCCCCGGCGGGTGCACGGTCCCGCTCCCGCCCCCTTGGGGGCGATCCGCCAGTGACCGTTCTCCTCGCCGCCGATCAGTGCGGCGAAACAGGCCGCCGAGTCGAAGCGGGGCAGGCACAGCCAGTCCACCGATCCGTCCCTGCCGATCAGTGCGGCAGTCTGCAGATCACCGATGAGGGCGTAGTCCTCTATGCGTAGCGTCACGCTCGGGCGTGTTCCCGCCGGAGCTGACCGCTATGCAGTCGCGGCGGCCGGCTCGGGCGCGGACTCGGCGGACGCGGCCGCCCGGTCCCGCTTCTCCCGGCGTACGAGAATGACCCAGCCGACGGGCACCCCCGCGGCGAACAGCCACCACTGGACGGCGTACGCCATATGCGCACCGATCGAGTCATGGTCGGGGTCGGGGATCTGTTCCGGGCTGTCGCCGGCCGGCTTCGGCGCGGTCAGCTCCAGATAGCCGCCCAGCAACGGCCGTCCGAGCGACGCGGCCTGCTGCTCGCTGTTGATCAGCATGACCTGGCGCGGAGGCAGACCCGACAGATCCTTGATGCCGCTCGCGTGGGTCGTCTCGTCGGCCTTGAGCCGGCCGGTGACGGTCACGGCGCCCTTGGGCGCGGCCGGCACGGTCGGGAACGCCTTCTGGTCGGCGGCGGCCGGGATCCAGCCCCGGTTGACCAGTACGGCGCGGCCGTCGGCCAGTACGAGGGGGGTCAGGACATGGAAGCCGACCCGGTCGTCGGCGTTGGTGCGGCGCCGTACGACGACTTCGTGGGTGGTGTCGAACGTGCCGGTCGCGGTGACCTGCCGCCAGTAGTCGGCGCGCGGGACCGTGTGCCCGGGCGAGGTGAGTTCGCCCACCGGTACCGGCTTCGCTTCGAGGTTCCGGGCGATCAGGGAGTTCTGTGCGACCCTGCGCTCGTGCCGGTGCAGCTGCCAGAAGCCCAGCTCGACCATCGTGGGGATGAGAACGAGGGCGATGAGGGTGAGGATCACCCACTGCCGGGTCAACAGGAAGCGGTACACGGCTTCGACCGTACCTGTCGGCGGCCCGTGGCCGGGACGGGGGGTCCCGTCCCGGCACCACGGATCGGTGTCCGCGGAGATCCGAGCTGTGGCCGGGCCGCCCCGGCCCGGTCACACCTTGTCGACGATGCCCGCCCTGCCCTCCGCGCGGGCGCAGTGGCCGCCGCAGTACCAGTGGCCCTCGACCTCGACTCCCTGGCCGATGATCTGGACCCGGCAGTGTTCACAGATGGGCGCCATGCGGTGAATGGCGCAGGAGAAGCAGTCGAAGACGTGCACCGCGCCCTGCGCGTGCACCTCGAACGACATGCCGTAGTCGTTTCCGCATACCTCGCAACGTGCCATGCGCCACAGGGTGGGACGAGAGAGGGGCGTGGGGCGAGCGGTCGGCGGGCGAGTCGCGGCGGTTTCACTCCGATGCGGGTGCCGGGGCGGAGGCCGGGGGAGACACCCGCGCCGATGCCGACGCGGTCCGCTCCGCGGGTGCCGGAGACGTTCCGGGTGCCGCCGCGGCCGGTGTCACGTCCCGCAGCAGCTGGGTGAAGGCCGCCTCGTCGATGACCGGCGTCCCGTACGACGCGGCCTTGACCGTCTTCGACGTCGAGGCGTCCGGGTCGTTGGTCACCAGCAGGCTGGTCAGTCGCGACACGCTCGTGGCGACATGCAGCCCGGCCTCGATCGCCCGGTCCTCCAGCAGTTCACGCTCGATCGAGGTGTCGCCGGAGAACGCCACCCGCATCCCCTGCACCAGATGCTTGCCCGGCTCGTACCGCCCGGGGTTGGGGTGCGGGCAGGCCGGGCGCTTGCGCGAGGGCCGCCAGCTGCTGTGACCGTACGATGCCTGGTAGCCGATCCGGGGCGTCACGGGCGAGTCGGACCACTCCGTCAGCGGACGGCACTCCAGCAGTGGCAGCCGCACCCCGTCGCGCGCCGCCGCGTGCAGACTCGGCCGGAACGCCTCGGCCAGCACCCGCGCGTCGTCCAGCGCGTGGTGAGCCCGCTGCTGCACCACACCGAAGTGCGCGGCGAGCGACTCCAGCTTGTGGTTGGGCAGCGGCAGCCGGAGCTCCTTGGCGAGCGCGATGGTGCACAGCCGCTGCCGGGTCGGCGCGGTCCGGCTCGCGCGTGCGTACTCCCTGGCGAGCATCGACCAGTCGAAGACGGCGTTGTGCGCGACCAGGACACGGCCGTCGAGCCGGGCGGAGAGCTCGGCCGCGACCTCGCCGAACAGCGGCGCGCCTTCCAGGACATCGCTCGTCAGACCGTGGATCCATACCGGACCCGGATCGCGCTCCGGATTGACGAGCGTGTACCAGTGGTCCTCGACGTTGCCCAGGGCGTCCAGACGGTAGACGGCTGCGGACACTATCCGGTCGTCGCGGGCGAGGCCGGTGGTCTCCACGTCGACGACCGCGTACCCCTCGGGGTACGCGGCCGGCCACGTCGTCGCTGCGGTCGTACGGTCGTCGAGCATGGTCACAGAGAATACGGGCCGCCACCGACAGCGCCCGGCCGCCCCGCCCCCTCAGCCGAGTGCCGCGACCAGGTCCCCGGCGGTGGCCTGTTCCAGGCCGCAGCCGTCAACAGGCCCCGGCAGCAGGCGGTATACAGTGCCGCTCGCCAGCTCCGGCGCCACCCACCCGTGTACCTGCGCAAGCAGCGCACGCTTGCCGGAGGCGAACTCGTGCGCCGTCGACGAGGCGCTCGTGCGCTCCGGCGCGGCAAGGCCGCGGATGCGGGCCGCGAACTCCGCCGCTGTCTCCGCCGGATCGCGCCGGTAGTGCAACAGTTCGTCCCCCCGCACCACCGCGACCTCGTCGGTACGGGCCGCGGCATGCCATACGGCCAGGTCCCACAGAGTGGTACGGCCGGCGGTGAAGTACTGGTACAGGTCCTTTCCGACGCGGCCGAGGTCGGCGCTGTGCCGGTGGACACTGTGGAAGCCCTCCGAGGCCGGCAGATGCAGATCCGTCCACAGGAACGTGCCCTGCTCCAGGTCGACGAGCATCGGGACATGGATCCGGGAGTGGCCCTCCAGGTCGTAGCGCTGACGGACCGTGCGCGGGTCGTAGGAGGCGTCGCGCCGGTCCTTCGACGGCAGCGCCATGAATCCGGCGAAGGCGTCGGGGAGCTCGTCGAAGGGGATGTCGTTGTAGCTGAAGACGATGGGCATCGCGAAGCGCCAGCCGCAGGCGGCGAGGGCCGCCGTGTCCAGGTCGACGTACTCCGTCGCGCCGTCGGGCGCCGGAGCCGACGTCAGGTCCCCGGAGTGGACGGCGGCCCGTCCGCCCTCCACCAGGCTGGTCCAGTCGCACAGACCGGTGAACTTCCAGTCAGTGTCGAACAGTGCCACGGACAGGTCGAGGTCCACCTCCGTCTTCGGCGGCTCCATCCAGTGCAGGAACAGCCGCAGGATCTCGCCCCGCGGCAGCGGCTGGGTGCTGCCGCGCGGCACCGACACCAGCGTCTTGGCCGACGCCCGCTCGGCGCCGGGTACGGCGAGGCCCGCCAGCTGCGCGTCCAGCACCGCCACTTCGAAGCGAGGCGCCGCGTCGAGCCGGCGCAGCGCCTCGTCCTCGAGGAGCGCGCAGACCTGGCCGGTCAGCGCCCGGGGCAGCGGCGGGCGGGTGTCGTCGAGGGTGTACGAGTGCGTCACCTGCCCACGCGGGAAGAACACCCTGCGTTCGCCCGGCAGATGTCGGATCCGCAGCCGGCCGAATGCGGCGAGCAGCGGACCGGGGCCGGCCTTCGGCAGGACGCGCCGCAGCAGCTCCACGGTGGCGTCGGGCAGCGTGCCCACCCCGTACAGGCGCAGCACATGGTCGAGCCGGCGCAGCAGCTCGCCGGGGCGCTGCGCGAGCAGGGTGAGCACCTCGGTCATGTCCCGTTCGTACAGCGCCTGTTCGACGCGGGCCGTCCAGGTGTGCGCCTTGATGAGGACGCCGTCGACGCGCACCGCTTCCGGATGCTCGGCGGCCGTGCGCAGCAGTGCGGCGCCCAGTGGCGTGGCCGAGGTGTCGGTGCCGCGCAGCACCGCGAAGGCGAGGGCCGCCCTCGGATGCCGTTGGTGCTGCTCGTAAGGGTGCAGCAGCTCCGCCACGTGCTTCCACTCGGCGGGTCGGCGCAGGACGTCCTCGATCAGATGAACCGTCTTCAACCCGTCGAGAATGCACAGGAGTTGACGGCGCAGCCCGCGCGGCAGCGAACGGAAGCGGGGCGGCGTGAGCAGATTCGCCTCCCCACCGGAGAAGACGCACAGCAGCCGCAGCACATCCGTGGCCGTGGTCAGCATCGCTGACAGCAGCGGCCGTACGGCCTCGCGGGTGCGCGGGTCGCGCAACAGGGTGCCCAGGACGAACGCCTTGGTCTCCCGCACGGCGATCTCCTGCGGCAGCCAGTCGAGTCCGGCCGGCGCGTGCGCGAGAAGTACCGCCAGATCCTCGCGGTCCTGCGGCGGCAGTGGCGTACGGCGGGCCAGCAGCCGGCCCAGGGCGCGGGCCGCGTCGGCCGGCGCGTCGATGCCGAGGTCCAGCGGCTGCAGCGGTCCCACGGCCGCGTCCTCGGGAAGAGGCCCGCGGGGGTGTGTCGGCCTCAGGAACGGATCGTCCCCGTCGAGCTTGCGGTGACAGAGGGGGCAGCCCGAATGGTCCGCGCCGTCCCAGCAGGTCCGGCACACCAGATGGGCGCACGGCGATACGGGGTGCACGCTGCCGACGGTGCCGCACAGTACGCACGGCTGGGAGGGCCATTGCAGGAGCAGGGCGAACACCCGCTCCACGTACAACTGGCAGGTGTTGTCGGGCACGGAGACAGGAAAGCAGCGGAACTGCGGCATATGGCTGCGGTCGGCGCCCAGTTGGGCGTCGATCTGCCCCACCAGCTCCTGACCGGCGCGGGCGAGGCCCGCCGGACCCAGCCACGCCAGTGCAGCGTGCAGCTGCGGGGTCAGTGCGAAACCGCGGTCGAGCAGTTCGGTCTCGAGGGCGACGAGGCCCTCGGCGGTCGACGCGTCGCCGGGGCGCGGCCCGGCCTGGTCGACGTAAACGGTACGGAGACGACGAAGCAGCACGGCCGACAGTGCGGACAAAAAGGAATCCCCTTGGAGGAAAGAAGAGATGAGGCGGGGGCTGGAGAGGGAGCGCGCTACGGGATTCGGGGAGAAGAGAAGGAAGCACGCTGCGGAGCCGCCCCCGCGTGCCGCGAGTCTATGAGCACGTCGAGCCCGTCCTCCACCCATTTGATTCCGGCGAGTTGGTCGCGCATGCGGTACGCCCCGGGATGAGACCCTCCCCGGGTGAATGATGCGACGGGCGGTCAAGCCCACGAGGAAGCCCATGGCGGCGGTCTCGGCACCCGCCTCAACTGGCTGCGCGCCGCGGTACTCGGCGCCAACGACGGTGTCGTGTCGACCGCGGGTCTGGTCGTCGGTGTCGCCGGCGCCACCGGCTCCAAGGGCACCCTGCTCACCGCGGGCCTGGCCGGGCTGCTGGCCGGCTCGATGTCGATGGCGGCCGGTGAGTACGTCTCTGTCTCCGCGCAGCGCGACTCCGAGAAAGCCGCCCTGGAGATGGAGCAGCGCGAGCTGATGGAGCAGCCGGAGGCAGAACTCGAGGAACTGACACAGCTGTTGGTGGACCGGGGGCTGTCGTGGGACGTGGCCGGGGAGGCTGCGGTCCAGCTCACCGAACGGGATGCGCTGCGCGCCCACGCCCGCGTCGAACTCGGCATCGATCCCGACCGGTTGACCAACCCGTGGCATGCGGCGGGCGCGAGCTTCCTGGCGTTCACCGCGGGTGCGATGCTTCCGCTGCTGGCGATCGTCCTGCCCCCGCCGTCGTGGCGCCTGCCGGTCACGGTCCTGTCCGTCCTGGCGGCCCTGGCCTTCACCGGCTGGTGGAGCGCCCGCCTGGGCGGGGCGGAGGCGGGCCCCTCGGTGCTGCGCAATGTGGGGGGCGGGGCCTTGGCGATGGCGGTGACGTACGGGGCGGGGACGCTCCTGGGAGTGGCGGGCGTGTGAGTCACGTCCGACCGCGAGGCGCTCCGGCGGTGCCGCGAGGCCGGGCGCCGGTCGCGCGGCTTGTCGGAAGTCACCAAAGGCTGCTGACATACCGTCTCGCATACTTGTTGGTAACAGCATCTAGCCGGGCCCGTGCACCCGCCTCTACGTTTCCCGAATGCCGCCCAACCTGCCCGATGTCGTGCTGTGGTCCATACCCGCGTTCATCCTGCTCGCCGTCCTGGAGATGGTCAGCTACCGGCTCCACCCCGACGAGGACGCCGCCGGTTACGAGGCCAAGGACGCCGCCACCAGCATCACCATGGGGCTCGGCAGCCTGGGCTTCGACGTCCTGTGGAAGATCCCGGTCGTCGCGATCTACACCGCGGTGTACGAGCTCACCCCGCTGCGCACCCCCGTGCTGTGGTGGACGATCCCGCTGATGCTGCTCGCCCAGGACTTCTTCTACTACTGGTCCCACCGCGGGCATCACGTCATCCGGATCCTGTGGGCCTGCCATGTCGTCCACCACTCCAGCCGGAAGTTCAACCTCAGCACCGCGCTGCGCCAGCCGTGGACCGGCTTCACGAGCTGGCCCTTCTATCTGCCGCTGATCGCCCTCGGCATGCATCCGGCAGCCCTCGCCTTCTGCTATTCCGCGAACCTCGTGTACCAGTTCTGGATCCACACCGAGCGGATCGACAAGCTGCCGCGGCCGCTGGAGTACGTACTGAACACGCCGTCCCACCACCGGGTGCACCACGCCTCCCAAGGCGGCTATCTGGACCGCAACTTCGGCGGCATCCTCATCGTCTGGGACCGGATGTTCCGCTCGTTCGCGGCCGAGACCGAGCGGCCCGT
Source organism: Streptomyces sp. NPDC002889 (assembly GCF_042888425.1). Taxonomy (NCBI): domain Bacteria; kingdom Bacillati; phylum Actinomycetota; class Actinomycetes; order Kitasatosporales; family Streptomycetaceae; genus Streptomyces; species Streptomyces sp. NPDC002889. The sequence goes on along the minus strand of NZ_JBIAPT010000003.1, from coordinate 37,508 downwards.
GTTCGGGCTGACCAAGAACATCGGGACGTTCAACCCCCTGCGTGTCGCCACGCACGAGTACGTGGCCATCGCCAGGGACGTACGGGCCGCCCGTACCTGGCGCGAGCGGGCGGGACGGGTGCTGCGCGGACCCGGGTGGCAGCCGGGAACAGGGGGCGCGGGTGTCGACGCGGGGCCGGCCGCCGAAGGCGCCGCGTGAGCGGGCCGAACGCCGCGGGCGCGAGGCCTTCACGCTGGATCACGCTCACCGGCGGCGCCGGGCGCCCGCTTCGACCGGAACATCGCCCTGCGCGGCGGCGTCGCGCCGGTCCGCGCGTACATCCCCGAGCTGCTCCCCGACGTGCTGGACGGCACCATCGACCCGTCGCCCGTCTTCGACCTGACGGTCGGCCTGGAGGGGGTCCCGGCGGGCTACCGGGCGATGGACGAGCGCACCGCGCTGAAGGTCCTCATCAAGCCGTGACCCCGCACCGGGCGTGACCTGCCACGGGCCCGGTCACGCCCGAGCCGGGCTCAGGCTGCCGCCGGCTCGGGGACCCGGCGCAGCCTGAAGAGAGGGCAGCCGCAGGCTGTGCGACCGACCTCACCGCCACTCCGGCGCGTCCGCTCCCCAAAGGCCGGGCGGGCGCTCCCAGTCGGACGGGCCACCGGCGTACGACACCGCGGGCAGGGCATGCCGGAGCCGGCCCATCGGGCTGTCCGTCAGCGTGAGCCACCGCTCGGCGTCGTAGCCGTCCGATGTACGGTCCGGGGTCTTCTCCAGGCCGTTCACCAGCCATGCCGCCGTCTGCGACAGGGCCAGTTCCACCAGCCGGGCGCCGCCCGCCCGGTGCTGTTCGGTCAGCGCCCGCAGCACACCCGCGGCCAGGAGATATCCGCTTCCGTGGTCCAGGGCCTGGGTGGGCAGCGTCCCGAGCCGCTCCTGACCGCCCTCGACCGTCGCGATGCCGGTGGCCACCTGCACGAGGCTGTCGAAGCCGCGCCGCTGGGCCCACGGGCCGTACCGCCCCCACGCCGAGAGCCGGGCCACGACCAGGCCGGCCCGGCGCGCGGCGAGTTCCTCCGGGCTCAGGCCGAAGCGGTCCAAAGCGCCCGGGCGGTAGCCGGTCACCACCACATCGGCCGAGGCCAGCAGCTCCTCGAACGTGTCACGGTCGGCGGTGCTGCCAAGGTCGAGCCGGGTGGACCGCTTGCCCATCCCCGTGTCGTTGTGGGCGTCCTGGCTTTCCGGCAGCTGAGGCGCGTCGATCCGCAGCACGTCTGCGCCGAGCAGGGCCAGTGTGCGGGTGGCGACCGGGCCGGCCAGCACGCGGGTGAGGTCGAGCACGCGCAGCCCCGAACAGGGCAGCGACGGTGATGCGCCCCCGGCCCGCGGCGGCTGCTCGGCCCCGATCCGCTCCATGACCAGCAGCGCATGTCCGGCGGCGGCCGCCCCCTGCGGATGGTCGGCCCACTCCTTCGGGCTGCGCGCGGCAATGGCCAGTCCGCCCGCCGCGTACACGCTCTCCTCGACATCCAGGGCCCGGCGCTCGCCGATCGCCGCCGCGACGGCCGTCGCCTCCGCGTCCGCGGGCAGCGCCAGTGCATTGAGCAACCGGGCCCGGTGGTGCGGGTAGTTGGCGTGGGTACGCACCCAGCCGTCGGCCGCCCGCCAGAAGCGGGACAGTGGGGCGAACGTCGTCGGGGCAGCGCCGTCGACGCGCACCAGCCGGTCGCTGAGGAACGCGGTCGTCACCGCACCGTCGTCGACCCGGACCGCCGGGAGCGGGCAGCCGGTGCGCCGTGCCGCGAGTTCGGCGGCGGCCAGCGAAGCGACGGCCACGGTGGAGCGCGCCAGCTCCATGACGGGCAGGCGCGCGGGCAGCGAGCCGTGCCCTTCGTACGTCACCAGATCCAGCAGGGCGGGATCGCCGCCCAGAGCGGCCCACGCCTGGGCCGTACCGCTCGAGGATGTAGGGGCCATGCACCCACTATGGCACTGAGTGCCATGTGAAGGGGCCGGAGCGGAACTCCGCTCCGGCCCCTCCTCGGCATGCGCTGTTACCGGCGAACGGCGTCCAGAGCGTCGGCGACGCCTGAGCCGTAGAAGCCGTTGTTGCGCGTGTTGCCCTCGCAGACGGCGTCGACGGTGCCGTTACCGTCGATGTCGTAGGGGTTGGTGCACGCGGTGTCGTCCGCCTGCGTGTACAGCAGACCCTTCACCAGGGCCGGCGGCGCGTACGGGTGGGTCGACTTGATCAGCGCGACGACGCCCGCGACATGCGGGGAGGCCATCGACGTGCCGGCCTTGTAGCCGTAGCCGCCGCCCGGCAGCGTCGACAGGATCCGGCCGTCGGTCGCCGGTGCGTCCGGCGCCTGGAAGCGCGTCGCGTCACCGCCGGGGGCCGAGATGTCGATGACGCCCTGGCCGTAATTGGAGTACGAGGCCTTCAGGCCCTTCGCGCCCAGCGCGGAGACCGTGACGACACCCGGGAGCTGGCTCGGGATGTCCAGGCACTCGCGGGGGTTGATGACCCGCTCGACCGGGGTGGTGTCGTTCGGGCTCGTGGTGTCGGTGATCGCGTCGGCGGCGAGGTCCATCCGCGAGTTGCCGGCCGCGGCGACGTTCACCGTGCCCTTGCTCTCCGCGTACCGGGTGGCCCGGGAGACGGCCTCGACCAGAGCCTTCTGGTCGGCGTCGGTCTTGCAGTTGAACAGCCACGGGTCGGTGTAGTAGCTGTTGTTGGTCACGTCCACGCCGTGCTCGGCGGCCCAGACGAAGCCGCAGACGACGGCCTCGGTGTAGAAGAAGCCGTCGGGCTGCGACACCTTGATGCCGGAGACCTTGACGCCCGGCGCGACACCGGTGACACCGACGCCGTTCTTCGCCGCGGCTATCGTGCCCGCGACATGCGTGCCGTGGTCGCTCTCGCCCGGGCCCGGACGCCAGGCGCCGTCAGTGGAGTTGGGCGCACCGCCCACACAGCTGACCGAGGCGTTGCGGTCGAAGTTCGGCGCGAGGTCCGGGTGGGTGTCGTCGACACCCGTGTCGATGACACCGACCGTGACCTTCTTGCTGCCCAGTGTCCTCTCATGGGCCTTGTCCGCCTTGATGGCGGGCAGGTCCCACTGCAGAGGCTCGAGCGGGTCCTGGTCGGAGTCCGCCACGGCCGCCGCCCTCTCGGCCTCCTCGGCGGTCAGCGGACGCTCCGAATCGATGGCCGTGTCGGCCGAGGGCGTCAGCGGAGCGGTGCGGGTGGCACCGGCCGACTCGACACCGCGGACCTTGCGGATCGTCTCGGCGAACGCCGGGTTCTGCGAGTGGACGACGATGACGCCTATCTGGTCGTAGGCGATCACCACCGAACCGCCGGCCTCGGCTATCGCCTTCTTGACCGACTTGGCGGTGCCGTGGCCGCCCTTCACATTCACGACGTACGACAGCTTCGGGCCGTCGGTCGACACGGCCGCCGGCACCTCGTCCACCGGAGCCGCCGAGGCGGCTCCCGCGGGCAGAAAGCCGAGCGAGGCCGTGAGCGCCAGACCGGCGGGCAGAGCAAGCGCGCGCCGCCGTCTGGATCCCAGATGAGCCATGGGTTCTCCACATCATCCGTGAAAACCGCTCAGACACCCCTGTTGCGAATGAGCGGGACATGCCGAGTGAAGCTATCGCTGATCAAGGGGCGCCATCAATGCGTTCGGAGCAGAAGTTTCGGCAGGAAGTGCGCAAGAGGACGCCGATGTTGAACCGGCCCGGCGCGTGCTCCGTGCCGTTGTCAGGGGGCGGAGCAACATCAAACCGCCCCTACCGAGAGGTCGTCCCCATGTCGAGCCCCACCGCAGCGTCGCGAGGAGATTCCGTGGCCACCGATGCACCGCCGCCGCCCCCGAGCGGTACGGACACCAGTCCCGCCCAGCCCACCACAGAGTCGTTCGTTCAGGTGCAGCAGAGTCCGGAATTCGTCGAACTGCGCCGCACCTACCGTTCCTTCGCCTTTCCCCTGACCGTCGCCTTCATCGCCTGGTACCTGCTCTACGTCCTGCTGTCCAGCTACGCGGGCGGCTTCATGGGCACCAAGCTCGTCGGCCACATCAATGTGGCCCTCGTCTTCGGTCTCGCCCAGTTCGCCACCACGTTCCTCATCGCCTGGCTCTACTCGCGCCATGCCGCGGCCCGGCTCGACCCCAAGGCCGAGGCGATCAAGTCCCGTCTGGAGGCAGACGCATGAGCAGCACCCTGCAGCTGGCCGCGCAGAGCGCCACCTCCGAGCACCGGCCGCTCATCATCACGCTGTTCGGCTGCTTCGTCGTGGCGACCCTGTTCATCACCGTGTGGGCGGGCCGGCAGACCAAGAGCGCCGCCGACTTCTACGCGGGCGGCCGTCAGTTCACGGGCTTCCAGAACGGTCTGGCCATCTCCGGCGACTACATGTCCGCCGCCTCGTTCCTCGGCATCGCCGGCGCCATCGCCCTGTTCGGCTACGACGGCTTCCTCTACTCCATCGGCTTCCTGGTGGCCTGGCTGGTCGCCCTGCTGCTGGTCGCCGAGCCCCTGCGCAACTCCGGCCGGTTCACCATGGGCGACGTCCTGGCCTACCGCATGCGCCAGCGGCCGGTCCGTACCGCCGCCGGCACCTCCACCATCGTCGTCTCGATCTTCTATCTGCTGGCGCAGATGGCGGGCGCCGGCGTGCTGGTGTCGCTTCTGCTCGGCATCACGAGCGACGCCGGCAAGATCGCGATCGTGGCACTGGTCGGCGTACTGATGATCGTCTACGTGACCATCGGCGGTATGAAGGGCACCACCTGGGTGCAGATGGTCAAGGCCGTCCTCCTCATCGCCGGAACCCTGCTGATCACCTTCCTGGTGCTGTGGAAGTTCAACTTCAACGTGTCCGACCTGCTCGGCAAGGCCGCCGAGAACAGCGGCAAGGGCTCGGCCTTCCTGGAGCCGGGCCTCAAGTACGGCGCCACCGGAACGTCCAAGCTGGACTTCATCTCGCTCGGTATCGCGCTCGTCCTGGGCACCGCCGGACTGCCGCACATCCTCATCCGCTTCTACACGGTGCCCAGCGCCAAGGCCGCCCGTAAGTCCGTCAACTGGGCCATCGGCATCATCGGCGCGTTCTATCTGATGACCATCGCGCTCGGCTTCGGCGCCGCCGCGCTCGTCGGATCCGCCGAGATCACCGCGTCCAACAAGGCCGGCAACACGGCGGCACCCCTGCTGGCCCTGCACGTCGGCGGCGTCGATTCGGCGGGCGGCGCGATCCTGCTCGCCGTGATCTCCGCGGTCGCCTTCGCCACCATCCTCGCGGTGGTCGCCGGTCTCACCCTCGCCTCCTCGTCGTCGTTCGCGCACGACATCTACGCGAACGTCATCCGCAGGGGCAAGGCCACCGAGCAGGAGGAGGTCCGCGCGGCACGCTGGGCGACCGTCGCCATCGGCGTCGTCTCCATCGCGCTGGGCGCGATGGCCCGCGATCTGAACGTCGCGGGCCTCGTCGCCCTCGCCTTCGCGGTCGCCGCCTCGGCCAATCTGCCGACGATCCTCTACAGCCTGTTCTGGAAGAGGTTCACCACCCAGGGCGCCCTGTGGTCCATCTACGGCGGCCTCGTCACGTCCGTACTGCTGGTGCTCTTCTCGCCGGTCGTCTCAGGAAAGCCGACGTCGATGTTCCCCGACGCTGACTTCGCCTGGTTCCCGCTGGAGAACCCCGGCCTGATCTCCATCCCGGTCGGATTCCTGCTCGGCTGGCTCGGCTCGCTGCTGTCCAAGGAGGAGCCCGACCAGGGCAAGTACGCCGAGCTCGAGGTCAAGTCGCTCACCGGTGCCGGAGCCCACTGAAGCCGGGTGGGTGTGTTCCCCCGACCGGCCGCGTCGTAGAGTCCTACGACGCGGCCGTGTCGTTGCTCGTGTCAATGGGGCCGCTGTGCTGCCAGAGGCGTGGCGTAGTCTCGGATGTGTCAGTTCCGCGAACCGGGGAGGGGGCCCGCAGTGCTCATCGACACATACGGCCGTGTGGCCACTGACCTGCGTGTTTCACTCACGGACCGCTGCAATCTGCGGTGTGCGTACTGCATGCCCGAAGAAGGCCTGCAATGGCTGTCCAAGCCCGATCTGCTCTCGGACGACGAGATAGTCCGGCTGATCCGGATCGCCGTCACTGATCTCGGCATCACCGAGGTCCGCTTCACCGGCGGTGAGCCGCTGCTGCGCCCCGGCATCGTCGGCATCGTCGAGCGCTGCGCCGCCCTGGAGCCCCGCCCCCAGATGTCGCTGACGACCAACGGCATCGGACTCAAGCGCACCGCGACCGCGCTCAAGGCCGCCGGGCTCGACCGGGTCAACGTCTCGCTGGACACCCTGCGCCCCGATGTCTTCAAGGCCCTCACCCGCCGCAACCGGCACCAGGATGTACTGGACGGCCTCGAAGCCGCACGTGCCGCCGGCCTCACCCCGGTCAAGGTCAACGCCGTGCTGATGCCGGGCCTCAACGACGACGAGGCCCCTGATCTGCTCGCCTGGGCCGTGGCCAACGAGTACGAGATGCGTTTCATCGAGCAGATGCCCCTCGACGCGCAGCACGGCTGGAAGCGCGACGGCATGATCACCGCCGGAGACATCCTTCAGTCCCTGCGGACGCGCTTCACCCTCACCGCCGAGGACAAGGAAGCGCGCGGCTCCGCGCCCGCCGAGCGCTGGCTCGTCGACGGCGGACCGCACCGCGTCGGCGTCATTGCCTCCGTCACCCGGCCGTTCTGCCGGGCCTGCGACCGCACCCGGCTCACCGCCGACGGCCAGGTACGCACCTGCCTGTTCGCGACCGAGGAGACCGACCTGCGGGCCGCGCTGCGCTCCGAGGCGCCGGAAGAGGAGATCGCCCGCATATGGAAGCTGGCGATGTGGGGGAAGAAGGCCGGATCCGGTCTGGACGACCCGTCCTTCCTTCAGCCCGAGCGCCCCATGTCAGCCATCGGCGGCTGAATCCCGCGGATCGGCGCTCTCGTCGGCCGGGCCCCGCGCATCGGCTGCCGCGCGCTGCTCCCACTCCTTGAACGTCACGACATCCTTCAGGAAACCGCGCACGCCGAGGAACTGGGACAGATACTCGCGGTGCTCCTCGCAGGCCAGCCAGGTCTTGCGGCGCTCAGGGGTGTGCAGCTTCGGGTTGTTCCAGGCCAGTACCCATACGGCTGCTGCCCGGCAGCCCTTCGCGGAACAGATCGGGGTTTCGTTGCTCACCTGATCATTGTCCCAACATGGCGACGCCGAGCAGCCACGGGGGGAGCTGCCCGGCGTCGGTCCGTCGCTCCGACGGGGGATGCGGAGCGCGCTTCGAAGTATGTCACGGGTAACGGGGTGCGGTGCACCGGAACTTCATGATTGATCTGAGCTTTTCCTGAGCTTCGTGCGCCGCCCACCACGGGCTGCCGTCACCTCTGGCCAGGCCCTGAGCGGCCCGGCTCGGACGACCCCGGTTCCGGGTCGGATTCCGGTGAGTCGTGCCCGCCGAGCGGTGCGATCATGGGCCGGCTCGGCGCGTGTACGAACGTCGACGGAAGTGAAGGGGCGTTCTCCCGGCCCGCGTTGGCGATGACCACGGAGATATAGGGCAACAGGACACCCAGCACCAGGGCCACGATCGCCACATGACGCTCGACGTTCCACAGGACTGCGGCGGCGATCACCGACACGGTCCGTACGGACATCGAGATCACATAGCGGCGCTGCCGGCCACGTACATCATCGGCAAGACCCCGTCTGGCCCCGGTGATCCGGACGACCTTTGTGCCACCGCGCTTCCACATCGCATTCCACCGCCCGACTACCCCACCGGACGTTCCCCGGCCCGGACTGCCTCCACCGTACGCCGCGGTGGCGCGTGCTTCGAGAGCGGGGCGGCCTTCCCCCTGCGTTCCAGGCGGGCGCCGTAGCGCGTATGGCCATGCCCGACATGCGCACGTCGGCCCACAGGCCGAGACTGGCGGCGTAACCGCTCACGCGGAGCCGTACACGCACGGCCTTGCGTCAGCCGTACAAGGAGGCAGCCATGGGCTGGTTGTGGGCGATCATCGTGGGATTCGTGCTGGGGCTGATCGCGAAGGCGATCCTCCCCGGCAAGCAGCACAGTCCCCTCTGGCTGGTGACCATCTTCGGCATCATCGGCGCGCTCATCGGCAATGCGCTGGCGGGTGCCTTCGGTATCGACGAGACCGCCGGCATCGACTGGGGCCGGCACGCGCTCCAGCTCGGGGCAGCCGTGCTCGTCGTCTTCCTCGGCGAGATGGCCTACATGGCCGTACGCGGCAAACGAACGGCCTGAGAAGCGAACACCTGAGAACCGACCGTGAGAACGGGAGCGTGAGAACCGGACCGGGACGGCGGACGGCGGCGGCCGGGTGGGAACCACTCCCACCCGGCCGCCGCCGTTTCCTGCCCGTGCCCGTGCCCGTGCCCGTGCCCGTGCCCGTGCCCGTGCCCGTGTGCCGGGTCAGCCGGCGGTGACCTCGATCGCCGCCAGGTTCTTCTTGCCCCGGCGCAGCACCAGCCAGCGCCCGTGCAGCAGCTCGTCCTTCGCCACCACGGCGTCCTCGGCGGTCACCTTCACGTTGTTCACGTACGCGCCGCCCTCCTTCACCGTGCGACGGGCCGCGGACTTGCTCGGCGCCAGACCGACCTCGGCGAGCAGATCGACGACCGGCAGCAGCTCGGTGACCTGGGCGTGCGGCAGCTCGGAGAGCGCCGCACGCAGCGTCGGCTCGTCCAGTTCGCTCAGCTCGCCCTGTCCGAACAGCGCCTTCGACGCGTTCACGACCGCGGCGCACTGGTCGCCGCCGTGCACGAGCGTCGTCAGCTCCTCGGCCAGCGCCCGCTGAGCGGCGCGCGCCTGCGGCCGCTCCTCGGTCAGCTTCTCCAGCTCCTCGATCTCCTCGCGGGACTTGAAGCTGAAGATCCGCAGGAACTTGGAGACATCACGGTCGTCCGCGTTCAGCCAGAACTGGTAGAACGCGTACGGCGTGGTGCGCTCCGCATCGAGCCAGACAGTGCCGGACTCCGTCTTGCCGAACTTGGTGCCGTCCGCCTTGGTGATCAGCGGCGTCGCCAGCGCGTGCACCTCGGCGTCGGGCTGGACCCGGTGGATCAGGTCGGTGCCCGCGGTGAGGTTGCCCCACTGGTCGCTGCCGCCGGTCTGCAGCACACAGGCGTAGCGCCGGTACAGCTCCAGGAAGTCCATGCCCTGCAGGATCTGGTAACTGAACTCGGTGTAGCTGATGCCCGCGTCGGAGTTCAGCCGTCGCGCCACGGCCTCCTTCGCGATCATCTTGTTGACCCGGAAGTGCTTGCCGATGTCGCGCAGGAAGTCGATGGCCGACAGACCCTGCGTCCAGTCCAGGTTGTTGACCATGGTCGCGGCGTACGGGCCCTCGAAGTCCAGGAACCGCTCGATCTGCCCGCGCAGCCGCTCCACCCAGCTCGCGACGACCTCCGGCGCGTTCAGCGTGCGCTCCGCGTTCGGCTTCGGGTCGCCGATCAGGCCGGTGGCCCCGCCGACCAGACCCAGCGGGCGGTTGCCCGCCTGCTGGATCCGGCGCATGGTCAGGATCTGCACGAGGTTGCCGAGGTGCAGGCTGGGGGCGGTCGGGTCGAAGCCGCAATAGAACGTGACGGGACCGTCCGCGAACGCCTTGCGCAATGCGTCCTCGTCAGTGGAAAGGGCGATCAGCCCCCGCCACTGCAGTTCGTCGACGATGTCCGTCACGGTCCCGGGTCTCCTTCGGTGTTCACTCGGCGCTCTGCGCGTACGCGCAGGCACCCCCGAGGTTATACGCCCTGGCTGACCGAACTCATATTGAAATCGGGGATGCGCAGCGCGGGCATCGCGGCCCGGGTGAACCAGTCGCCCCATTCACGCGGCAGGGTCTTCTCGCTGCGTCCTGCCTCGGTGGCGCGGGACAGCAGATCGACGGGGGACTCGTTGAAGCGGAAGTTGTTGACCTCCCCGACGACCTCTCCGTTCTCCACCAGATACACGCCGTCCCTGGTCAGCCCGGTCAGCAGCAGCGTCGCCGGGTCGACCTCGCGGATGTACCAGAGGCAGGTCAGCAGCAGGCCGCGGGCCGTCGCGGAGACCATCTCCTCCAGAGAGCGCTCACCGCCGCCCTCCAGGAGAAGATTCCCCGCCCCCGGTGCGACCGGCAGCCCGGTCAGAGAGGCGCTGTGCCGGGTGGTCACCAGGTGCTCGAGCTTTCCGTCACGCACCCAGTCGGTCGCCGTCAGCGGAAGCCCGTTGTCGAAGACCGAGGCGTCGTCGCCGGAGGCGTGCGCGATCACGAACGGGGCGGACTCCAGGCCGGGCTCGTTCGGATCGCTGCGCAGCGTCAGCGGCAGTGGGCACAGCGTCTCGCCCACGCGGGTACCGCCGCCGGGCTTGGAGAAGACGGTCCTGCCCTCGGCGGCGTCCCGGGCCGTCGACGACCACAGCTGGTAGATCAGCAGATCGGCCACGGCGGTCGGCGGCAGCAGCGTCTCGTACCGGCCGGCCGGCAGCTCGACGCGGCGCTCGGCCCAGCCGAGGCGCTGTGCCAGCTCCGCGTCCAGCAGCCCCGGGTCCACATCCTTGAAGTCCCGCGTCGAGCGGCCGGCCCATGCGGAGCGCGTGCGGTCCGGGGACTTGGCGTTCAGCTCCAGGGTGCCGGTCGGCTGGTCGTGCCGCAGCCGCAGCCCCGTCGACGTACCGAGATACGTGGAGGTCAGCTCATGGTTGGCGAAGCCGTACAGCTCACGCCCACCGGTCCGGGCGCGGGCGAAGGCCTCGCCGAGCGCGGGCGCGAAGTCGGTGAAGACGGCCGACGAGGTCTCGGCGGGCGCGTCCGTGAAGTCGGGGGACGCGGGAACGCCCGCGACCAGCGGCTGGGCGTCCTCGGCCGGCCCGGCGGCGCGGGCGGCGGCCTCCGCGGCCCGCACCAGTGGTTCGAGGTCCTGGGCGGTCACGGCCGAGCGCGACACCACACCGGAGGCCGTGCCCTCGGCGCCGTCGACGGTCGCGACGACGGTGAGGGTGCGGCCGCGGGTGACACCGTTGGTGGTCAGGGCATTACCGGCCCAGCGCAGATTGGCGGACGACTGCTCGTCGGCGATGACGACACAGCCGTCGGCGGTGGACAGCTCCAGGGCCCGCTCGACGATCTCGTGCGGAGGGGTGGTGCGAATCGTCGGCATCAGCGTCCCGCTTCCTGCGTCATGTTGAGGATGTTCACGCCCCTGAACAGGGCGGACGGGCAGCCGTGGGAGACGGCGGCGACCTGGCCCGGCTGGGCCTTGCCGCAGTTGAACGCGCCGCCCAGCACATAGGTCTGCGGCCCGCCGACCTTCTCCATCGAGCCCCAGAACTCCGTCGTCGTCGCCTGGTAGGCGACATCCCGCAGCTGCCCGGCCAGCCGGCCGTTCTCGATACGGAAGAAGCGCTGGCCGGTGAACTGGAAGTTGTACCGCTGCATGTCGATCGACCACGACCGGTCGCCGACCACGTAGATCCCGCGCTCGACCCCGCCGATCAGATCCTCCGTCGACAGCCCGCCCGGATCCGGCTGCAGCGACACGTTCGCCATCCGCTGCACCGGCACATGCCCGGGGGAGTCCGCGTACGCACAGCCGTTGGACCGGCCGAGACCCGTCAGTTTCGCGATCCGCCGGTCCAGCTGGTACCCCACCAGCGTGCCGTCCTTGACCAGGTCCCAGCTCTGCGCCTCGACGCCCTCGTCGTCGTACCCGATGGTGGCGAGCCCGTGCTCGGCCGTGCGGTCGCCCGTCACATTCATCACCGACGAGCCGTACGCCAGCTTCCCGAGCTGATCGAACGTGGCGAACGAGGTGCCGGCGTACGCCGCCTCGTAGCCCAGCGCCCGGTCCAGCTCGGTGGCGTGGCCGATCGACTCATGGATGGTCAGCCACAGGTTCGACGGGTCGACCACCAGGTCGTAGCGCCCGGCCTCCACGCTCGGCGCGCGCATCTTCTCCGCGAGCAGCGCCGGGATCTGCTCCAGCTCCGAGTCCCAGTCCCAGCCGGTGCCGGTCAGGTACTCCCAGCCGCGGCCCACCGGCGGCGCGATGGTGCGCATCGAGTCGAACTCGCCCGTCGTCTCGTCGACCGCGACCGCGGTGAGCTGGGGATGCAGGCGCACCCGCTGCTGGGTGGTCACCGTCCCTGCCGTGTCCGCGTAGAACTTGTTCTCGTGGACCGTGAGCAGCGAGGCATCCACATGTGCCACACCGTCCGCGCGCAGCAGCCGGTTGCTCCAGTCGGCCAGCAGCGCCGTCTTGTCCTCGTCGGGCACCTCGAACGGGTCGATCTCGTACGAGGAGATCCAGGTCCGGTCCGCGTGCACCGGCTCGTCCGCCAGCTCCACCCTCTCGTCGGAGCCCGCCGCCGCGATCACCTTGGCGGAGAGCTTCGCCATCGCCACCGCCTGGCTCGCGACCCTGGCGGCGCCGTCCATGGTCAGATCGACCCCGGAGGCGAAACCCCAGGCCCCGCCGTGCACCACCCGCACCGCGTACCCGAGGTCCGTGGTGTCCGAGGAAGCGGAGGGCTTGGCGTCGCGCAACCGCCAGGCCGCGCTGCGTACGCGCTCGAGGCGGAAGTCGGCATGCTCGGCGCCGAGCGCACGCGCCCGGGCGAGGGCCGCGTCGGCGAGCGCGCGCAGCGGCAGTGCCGTGAACGCTTCGTCGATGGAATGAGGCACGGATGTCTCCTGTCGTCGAGACGGGGTCGCCCCCGATCATGTCGCGCGGAGGGGCTCGTTGCCCAGCGGGACCAACAGGCCGTCCGGCCGTGACATGCCACGACCGTTTTCTGCGTCGGCTTTCTGTAGGGATCCGACAGGGTCTGACGGAGGGCGCTGTCGGGGCCCGAGTCTTCGGGAGAGGGGTTGGACCGATAGGTTTTCGGCGTACCAGATCTCTATCGAAAGGGTGACCCGTTGAGCCGCTCGGTTCTCGTCACCGGAGGAAACCGGGGCATCGGCCTCGCCATCGCCCGCGCGTTCGCCGACAACGGCGACAAGGTCGCGATCACCTACCGGTCCGGCGAGCCGCCGGCCGCCCTGACCGAGTTGGGTTGCCTGGCCGTCAGGTGCGACATCACCGACGCCGAGCAGGTGGAGCAGGCCTACAAGGAGATCGAGGAGAAGCACGGTCCCGTGGAGGTGCTGGTGGCCAACGCCGGTGTCACCAAGGACCAGCTCCTGATGCGCATGTCCGAGGAGGACTTCACCTCCGTCCTCGACACCAACCTCACCGGTACCTTCCGCGTCGTCAAGCGCGCCAACCGTGGCATGCTGCGTGCGAAGAAGGGCCGCGTCGTCCTGATCTCGTCCGTCGTCGGGCTGCTGGGCTCGGCAGGGCAGGCCAACTACGCCGCCTCCAAGGCCGGCCTGGTCGGCTTCGCCCGCTCGCTGGCCCGTGAGCTCGGCTCGCGGAACATCACCTTCAACGTCGTCGCACCCGGCTTTGTCGACACCGACATGACCAAGGTGCTCAGCGACGAGCAGCGCGCGGGCATCGTGTCCCAGGTGCCGCTCGGCCGTTACGCGCAGCCGGAGGAGATCGCCGCCGCCGTGCGGTTCCTCGCCTCCGACGACGCCTCGTACATCACTGGAGCCGTCATCCCGGTTGACGGCGGATTGGGCATGGGTCACTGATCACCATGAGCGGAATCCTCGCCGGCAAGCGCATTCTGGTCACGGGCGTCCTCACCGAGGGGTCCATCGCCTTCCACGCCGCGAAGGTGGCCCAGGAGGAGGGTGCGGAGGTCATCCTCACCGGCTTCGGCCGGCTCACTCTCGTCCAGCGCATCGCCAAGCGGCTGCCCAAGACCGCCCCCGTCATCGAGCTGGACGTCACCAACCAGGAGCACCTGGACGGTCTCGCGGACCAGATCCGCGAGCACTCCACCGACGACACGGGCCTGGACGGCATCGTCCACTCGATCGCCTTCGGCCCGCAGGGCGCGTTCAACTTCCTGGAGGCCAGCTGGGAGGACGTCGCGACCGCGGTGCAGGTCTCGGCGTACTCGTACAAGTCGCTGGCCACGGCCTGCCTCCCGCTGATGGAGCGCGGCGGCTCGATCGTCGGTCTCACCTTCGACGCGACGATCGCCTGGCCGAAGTACGACTGGATGGGCGTGGCCAAGGCGGCCCTGGAGTCCACCAACCGCTACCTCGCCCGCGACCTCGGCCCCAAGAACGTCCGCTGCAACCTGATCTCGGCCGGCCCGATCAAGTCGATGGCCGCGAAGTCCATCCCGGGATTCGAGGAGCTCGCGGACGTGTGGAACCACCGCGCCCCGATCGGCTGGGACCTGTCGGACCCGGACCCGGCCGGCCGTGGTGTCGTCGGTCTGCTGTCGGACTTCTTCCCGCGCACGACCGGTGAGGTCGTGCACGTGGACGGCGGCGTGCACATGATGGGTGCCTGACCCACCAGGACGCATTCGTCCGTACGACGGCGACGCCCCGTTTCCCGCAGCGCGCGGGAAACGGGGCGTCGCCGTTTCGCGCGGTGCGGGTCATCGCCCGTTCGGCCCCACGGGCGGGCGGCGCGCGCCCGGAGCGGCGACGCTGGGAGGACAACTCTTCCTTGTGGTGCAGCCGCGGCCGCTTGGCCGCCGTTCGGCCGAGGAGGTCCTGCTTGTGCGTACGACCTGGCGTTCTGCCTGCGTACTCGCCACAGTGACGGTCCTGCTGTGGGCGACGCCGACCGCTTCACAGCCGCTGCGACGGCTGTCACCGCCACGGACCGAGCCGGACCGGCACACGCAGACCCAGGAACGCGAACAGTCGCCGTCGTACCAGGCCGACTGCCGTACCGTCGTCGACGGCTCGCAGGTCACCGCCTACTGCCACAACCCCTATCCGGACACGGACCGTGTACGGCTGCATGTCGAGTGCGACCGCTGGTGGGACGTGGACGCGGACACCGCCGCGGTGCAGGTCGGGCCGGCCGGCTATGTCGAGCTGACCCAGCGGTGCTGGAAGGAGATCCGCGCGGTCTGGGTCAGTCATCAGCCCCTGCGGGACGGCGCAGGCACATGAACGGATAGCCGGCCGCCTCCGCGGCCGCCGCGTCGCCGTCGCCCGCGCGGATCGCCTCCACCATCCGCGCATGGTCCATATGGTTCTCCGGGCGCAGCTCCTGGCCCACGTCGTCGCGCAGCCAGTCGCGCAGCAGATCGCCCAGGTCCGCGTACAGCTCGCTCAGTACGTCGTTGTGCGAGGCGGCGACCACGGCCAGATGGAAGGTGGTGTCGGCGGCCACGAACCGTTCGGCGTCGCCGGACTCCCAGGCCTCCTCGCGGCGGGCCAGCAGGGTGTCCAGCTGCTTCAGATCGCGCTCCGTGCGCCGCTGTGCGGCCAGCCGGGCCGCCGACGACTCGAGAGTGGAGCGCAGCTCGGCGATATGGATGGGGTCGGCGTCGGCGAACCGGCGGTGCATGACGCCGGCCAGCTCGCTGGTGGCCACCACATACGTCCCCGAGCCCTGCCGGATGTCCAGCAGCCCGTTGTGCGCGAGCGCGCGCACCGCCTCACGGACGGTGTTGCGCGCGACGCCCAGCTGCTCGACCAGTTCCGGCTCGGTCGGGATCCGTGAGCCCACCGGCCATTCGCCCGACGTGATCTGGTTGCGCAGCTGGGCGATCACCTGGTCGGAGAGCGCGGAACGCCGGGGGGAGGACAGCGCCATGGTGCTCCCTTGTCGTGGAGGAGTGGAGGATTCCGCGGGACGGTCGGATTGTCCTTGAGATTGTCCACCGGAGTTCGTACGGAATTGGACAATCAATCATCCCATGATTCTATGATGGCTCCATGCCGGACGAGACCCAGACCCTGAGCCCTGCCGCCACGGCCCCTGCTGCTGTGGATTCTGCCGCGCCGCGGCCTCCGGTGTGGATCACTCGGCTCGTCGTCGTCGGTATCGTCCTCGCCGCGCTCAATCTGCGGCCCGCCATCACCAGCCTCGGAGCCCTCCTCGAAGAAGCGCGCACCGGGCTGCACATGAGCGGCAGTGTGGCCGGTCTGCTCACCTCCGTACCGCCGCTGTGCTTCGCCGTCTTCGGTGTCGCGGCCCCCCGGCTCGCCCGCCGCTTCGGCCCCGGGGCGGTCGTCTGCGCGGGCATGGCGGCCATCGCCACCGGGCTCGTCATCCGCCCCTTCGCCTCGGACACGGCGTCCTTCCTGGCCGCGAGCGCCCTCGCGCTGATGGGCATCGCCGTCAGCAACGTCCTGATGCCGGTGATCGTCAAGCGGTACTTCCCCGGCCGCGTCGGCTCGATGACCGGGCTCTACTCCATGGCTCTGGCGCTCGGCACCTCGGCCGCTGCCGCCGCGACCGTGCCCATGACCGACGCGCTGGGCGGCAGTTGGCGCGTCGGCCTCGCCGTGTGGGCGGGGCTCGCGGCGCTGGCCGTGCTGCCCTGGATCGGCCTGGTGCGCGACCGTGACGCAGGGAGCGGACGGGAGCCGAAGGGCATGAGCCCGGGGCCGGACAAGGCCGCCCCCGCACCCCGGATCACCCGCAGCCCCACTGCCTGGGCGCTCGCCTGCTTCTTCGGGCTCCAGGCCACCGGCGCGTACATCACGATGGGCTGGATGCCGCAGATCTTCCGGGACGCGGGCGTCTCGGCCGGCACCGCGGGTGTGCTGCTCGCCGTGACCATGGTCATGGGCGTACCGCTCGCCTTCGTCATCCCGCGGCTGGCCACCCGGATGAAGAACCAGGGTCCCATCGCCGTCGCTCTTGGCCTGTGCGGGCTGACCGGCTATCTGGGCCTGCTGCTCGCCCCGGCCGCGGGAGCGTGGGCCTGGGCGCTGCTGCTCGGCATCTCGAACTGCGCCTTCCCGCTCGCCCTCACCATGATCGGCATGCGCTCGCGCACGGGCGCAGGAGTCGTACGGCTCTCCGCGTTCGCCCAGTCCACCGGCTATCTGATCTCCATCCCGGGCCCTCTGCTGGTGGGTGTGCTCTACCAGCACAGCGGCGGCTGGGAGCTGCCGATCGGCCTGATGGCCGCCCTGATCGTGCCCCAGGTCGCCGTCGGGATCCTGGCCGGGCGGGACCGGACGATCGAGGACGAGATCTGAGATGCGAGACTGAGCCCATGCCTGTGCTCGACCCGAACCCCCAGAACGGCCAGAAGAAGCTCCTCACGGTGCTCGGCGCGATGCTGTTGATCGGCGTGGTCATCGGGATCATCGCCTCCATCGCCTCGCCCTGATCGAAGGCGGACCGAGCGACAGGGAGAGGGTGGGGCCGGCACCACCATCCCCTAGGGGGCAAGGGTCAGGGTGAAGTGGGTGGGTCACCGGATGGGCCCGGGTTCCCATGATCCGTACGTTTGAGGTACTCAACCGCAGACCTACGGAGGCGGCCATGCCGGCCCACACGCACACCCGGTCCCGCTCCGAGGCCTCGCGCGTCGTCGGGGTCCGGCTGCCCTGGTGGGCGCTCGCCCTTCCGATGCTCGCCTTCTGCACGCTGCTCCTGCTGATCGCCGGGCCCGGCGATGCCCACGCGGCAGGCACCGATCCGGCCGTGGGGGAGTTCCTCCAGCGCGTCCAGCAGACGCTCGCAGGGTGACCCGATGCGGGCTCCACGGGACTCATGCTGGGCAGGAGAGCACGTCAACACCCTGCGCCTGATGGCTGATTTCGTGCGAAGCTGGGGTTCATGAGCGCCGCTGTGTCTTCCGGGGGGACGCCCCCCGGACCTCCAGAGTCCCGCAGGATCGTTCTCCTTCGGCATGCGAAGGCGGACTGGCCCCAGGTGTCCGACCATGAGCGCCCGCTCGCCGAGCGTGGCCGCATGGACGCCCCCGTGGCCGGGCGCCGGCTCGCCGAGACCGGAATCGCCTTCGATCTGGCTCTCTGCTCGACCGCGAGCAGAACCCGCGAGACCTGGAAGCTCGCGGTGCACGAGCTGCCGCACCGCCCGAAGACGGTGTACGAGGAGCGGCTGTACGAAGCCTCCCTCGGCAACCTGATCGCACTGCTCAACGAGGTGTCCGACGAGGTGAACGACCTCCTGGTGGTCGGCCACAACCCCGGGATGCACGCGCTCGCCGACGCGCTGGCCGGCAGCGTCGAGGGCGACGCCCTGGCCCGGATGACCACGGACGGCTTCCCGACGTCGGCCTTCGCCGTCCTGTCGTTCGAGGGTTCATGGAAGTCCGTGGAGCACGGCGTGGGCAAGCTGCTCGACTACTGGACGCCGCACGACTGAGCCGCCGGCAGCCCTCCGAGGGCTCCCTCTGCCGTCCCCATGACAGACGGGCCCTGAGGAACGGCCCTGACAGGCCCGGACATGGCCAAGGCCCCGGCGCGCACCGTGCGCCGGGGCCTCACCGCGTCGTTACGGTCAGTGCTCCTCGCCGTCCCCGTCGGCGGCCTCGACCTCTTCGCGGGTGATGCCCAGCAGATACAGGACCGTGTCCAGGAACGGGACGTTGACCGCCGTGTGGGCGGCGCGGCGGACGACGGGCTTGGCATTGAAGGCCACGCCCAGACCGGCCGCGTTCAGCATGTCCAGATCGTTCGCCCCGTCACCGATCGCGACCGTCTGCGCGAGCGGAACCCCGGCCTCGGAGGCGAACCGTCGCAGCAGCCGCGCCTTGCCCGCACGGTCCACGACCTCGCCGACGACCCGGCCGGTCAGCTTCCCGTCCTTGATCTCCAGCGTGTTCGCCGAGGCGAAGTCGAGTCCGAGCCGCTCCTTGAGGTCATCGGTGACCTGAGTGAATCCGCCCGACACCACGCCCACTTGATAGCCGAGCCGCTTCAGCGTACGGATCAGGGTGCGGGCGCCGGGGGTCAGCCGTACCTCGTGCCGCACCTTGTCCACGACGGAGGTGTCCAGGCCCTCGAGCAGCGCGACCCGCGCGTGCAGCGACTGCTCGAAGTCCAGCTCGCCGCGCATGGCGGCCGCGGTGACCTCGGCGACCTGCTCCTCGCACCCGGCGTGGGCAGCGAACAGTTCGATGACCTCGTCCTGGATGAGTGTCGAGTCCACATCCATGACGACCAGCCGCTGCGCCCGTCGGTGCAGGCCCGCGGACACGACGGCCACATCGACGCCGATCTCATGGGCGTCGGTGGCCAGCGCGGTGCGCAGCGGCTCGGTCTCCGCGCCGGACACCGCGAACTCCACGGCCGTGACGGGATACTTCGCAAGCCGGAAGACACGGTCGATGTTCCCGCCGACGCCGGCGATCCTGGCCGCTATTGCGGCTGTGGCCTCGGCGGTGAGCGGGTGTCCGAGCACGGTCACATGCGAACGTCCACTGCCGCGCGGCCGGTTGTCGCCGTGACCGGAGATGATCTCGGCCTCCAGCTTGAGGGACTCGGCCCAGCTGTGCACGGTGGCCCGCAGTTCGCCCTCGGCGGCCACGTCGGCGGGCGGCGCGGTGACGAGCGCGCACAGGACGAGTCGGCCACGGGAGACGACCTGCTCGATATCGACGACATCGACGGAGTACGCGGCAAGGGTGTCGAAGAGCCCGGCGGTGATCCCGGGACGGTCCTTCCCGAAGATCTTGACGAGGAGGGTGGGGACGTCGGCGGTGTGAGGGGGCTGCGATGCACTCATGGTGTTACCACCGTATCGGGCGCCGCCGCGGATGAGATGCCCCGTCCCGATGGCCGGACACCCCGGGGGCCCGGTGTGACGGGCGGGCGCCGTGCGTCACGCCCTGTGGCCGCGGGCACCGGCCCGGAGCAGGAGGTCACCCGCCGCGTCGCCGCACGGCCTGCGCCGGGATCGCGCCGCGCCTCACGCCGAACGGGGTTCGCTGCCCGTGGGCGCTCCGGTTCGTGGCGACGCGGGGCTTGGAGCCGGCGTCGCGTCCGCGCCTCACGCCGGCCGGGGTTCGCTGCGCGTGGGTCCTTCCGGTTCACGCCGCCGCGACGTGGGGCAGGGCTGGGAGCCGGACGTCGTGGTCTCGGGCCGGTGGCTGGGATTCGCTGCGCGTGGGTCCTCCCGGCTCGTGCGGGCGGCGCGTGGGGCCAAGGCCGGGAGCCGTGGCCGCGTCACCCGTCGCGGCCACGGGTGTCCGGCCCGGGCCAAAAGTCCCTGGGGCCGTCGGGCGGCGGGTCGGGGGCGGGTGGAGGCGTCGGGGCTTCGTGGATGCCCGGCGGCAGGCGCAGATACGGGTTCGTCGCGGCGTTCGGCGGGCGGTACGGCGCCGCCGGGCAGTAGGGGCCCGGCCCCTCCGTGACGGCGGGCACCGGCCGCGGAGCACCTCGTATCCCGTGGACCAGCAGAGCTCCCGCCGCGCCCGCCCCCGCGCCCCAGGCCCCGCCCAGCGCGCACGCCATGCGCGGATCGCCGTGCAGCTCGATGCTCGCGTCGAACGCGTCGATGCCCAGCACCGACACGGACGCATCCACGAAGACGTCGGTCAGCCGCACCAGCAGCGGGAGCGCGACGGCCGTCGCCGCACCGAGCCGCAGCGCACATCGCACGGTGAAGGCTGCCGCGCCCGTCCGCCTGCCCCGCTCCGCCGGCGTCCGCGCCGCCGTCAGGACGCCCGCGTACAGCATCAGCGCGGCGGCGCCGGCCGTCAGCAGCCACACCCGTCCGTCCAGCGCGGCGAGAGAGCCCACCGTGACCGGCCGCCCGTCCGAAGCCGTCAGCGCCTCGTTCAGCGGGTCCGGCAGCAACTGCGCCAGAGCGCCCGTCGCCGCGCCGTCCCATGGCACGAACAGCCCGAGCACCACGCCGAGCCACGCCCCGTTGGGCGCGCCGAGCAGGGCTGCGCCCGCGATCGACTCCCGGCTCCCGGCGGGTGGACCTCCGGGGTGGCCGGTGCCGACCGCCGCGTACGCAGCCGCCGCGTACCCGGCGAGTACGGCGACCAGCGCCGCGCTCACCAGCGCGGAGACAGCCGGCCGCACCCGGCTGTGTACGGCGTCCCAGCCGGCGCCGCGTGGCAGCGGCGTACGCGACGACGCGAGATACGCGATCGCGAGCACACCCAGCACCCACAGCAGCGCGCCCACGAGCGACCGTGGGGTGTCCACGCCGAAGCCGACCGCTGTATCGGCGTGCGCGAGCTCCTCCCACCGCCCTGGTGGCAACCCGCCGACACCCGGCACGCCGATGCTCCCGATACCGCCGGCATCGGGCAGTTCGCGATCCAGGCCCAGCCTCGCACCGTCGATCGTGATGACGTCGTGACCTGCCCATGCCAGGCCGCCCGCCGCGGTGACGAACAGCACCACAACTCCCGCCGTCCGCACGCAGAGTTCGCTCAGCGATATGTACGCCCTCGTACCGCGCAGTGAACGCAGAAAGAGGTACGCGAGGAGCAGTGCGCCGACCAGCCCCACGCCCACCGGCGTGAGGTCGATCGCGCTGTGCACCTCCGCGTCATCCGGCCCGAAAGCGGACACATCGCCTGTCGGAGTCACCGATCCGCCGGCCGCCAGCACCACGACCGCAGCGGTCATCGGCCCCAACGCCCCTGCACGGTCAGCCCCCAGCAGATGCAGTCCGGCCGCCGCCGCACCGGCCATGCCCACCAGGCACCAGCTCACCGCGGCGACCGACGACAGCACCACGTCGCCCCACACAGCACCGCCGCGCCCACTGCCCGAGCCCATCCGGAACCCCCCGATACCCTCTGGGTTTGACCCAGTTGCTGCCCATCACGGATGATCCGTATGCACTCATGGGTGCTTACCACCCTCCGGGCGCGTTTCGCCGCCGTCAACGGCCGCCCCCAGGGGCTCTTCACATGGCCCGACTTTCCGACACGGGACCGGGCCTGAAATAGTTCCTCACGATGTTCGCCATCCCTAGACTCCCTGCGACGGGGGAAACTCGGGGGACAAGTAGTGGGGCATGGAGTGCCGGAACTCGTACTGGAATTGAACGGAAGGACCTGGACGCTCGATCCGTCCAGGTCGTACACCCTCGGACGCGATCCGCAGGGCGATGTGGTGATCGACGACGCCAGAGTGTCGTGGCGGCACGCCACCATCAGCTGGGGCGGGCGCAGTTGGGTCATCGAGGACCAGGGCAGCACCAACGGCACCTACTCCCAGGGCCAGCGGATCCACCAGTTGGAGATCGGCCCCGGTTCGGCCGTGCATCTGGGCAACGCCACTGACGGCCCGCGGCTGAATCTCTCCGGCCCGGCGGCCGGTGGCGCCGGCGGGTACGGCGACCAGGGCGCCGTGCCCCAGCAGGCCCAGGGTGCCGCCCAGCACGCTCCGGCCCAGCAGGCTCCCGCGCAGCAGGGCTGGCCGCAGGCTCCCGCCCAGCAGCAGGGTTGGCCGCAGCAGCCTCCGCAGGGCCAACAGCCTCCGCCGGCCCAGATCCCGCAGCAGCACTCCGGTCAGAAGCAGGGACAGCCGGCGGGCGGCGCCGCCGGTGCCCCGCCCGTCTACGGCGACCGCAGCCCGACCACGTTCCACCAGGTCTCCCTCGGCCGTGTGATGCGCATCGGCCGTGCGCTCGAGAACGAACTGGTCGTCTCCGACCTCCAGGTCTCGCGCCACCACGCCGAGTTCGTGGCGACTCCCGACGGCCGCTTCGAGATCCGCGACCTCGGATCCCACAACGGCACGTACGTCAACGGTCAGCCGATCGCCAAGTCGTCGGCCGCGCTCATCGGCCCGAACGACATCGTCGGCGTCGGCCACTCCACCTTCCGGCTGGTCGGCGACCGGCTCGAGGAGTTCGTCGACACCGGCGAGGTCTCCTTCTCGGCCCGGCATCTGACCGTGACGGTCGACGGCGGCAAGCAGATCCTGCGGGACGTCTCCTTCGGCGTACCGGAGAAGTCGCTGATCGGCGTGATCGGCCCCTCGGGTTCGGGCAAGTCCACCCTGCTCAAGGCGCTCACCGGTTACCGGCCCGCCAACCAGGGCGATGTCCTCTACGACAACCGCAGCCTCTACAAGCAGTTCGCCGAGCTGCGCCAGCGCATCGGTCTGGTCCCGCAGGACGACATCCTGCACAAGGAGCTGACCGTCCGCAAAGCGCTCAAGTACGCGGCCAAGCTCCGTTTCCCCGGCGACACCGCCGAGGCCGAGCGCGAGGCCCGTATAGGCGAGGTGCTGCGCGAGCTCAAGCTCGACATCCACAAGGACAAGAAGATCACCTCGCTGTCGGGCGGTCAGCGCAAGCGCGTCTCGGTCGCCCTCGAGCTGCTGACCAAGCCGTCGCTGATCTTCCTGGACGAGCCGACCTCCGGTCTCGACCCGGGCATGGACCGCGACGTCATGCAGCTGCTGCGCGGCCTCGCCGACGACGGCCGCACGGTCCTGGTCGTCACCCACTCCGTCGCCGAGCTGCAGCTGTGCGACAAGCTCCTGGTCATGGCGCCGGGCGGTTCGGTGGCGTACTTCGGCCCGCCGGAGGAGGCGCTCAACTTCTTCGGCTACAGCACCTGGGCCGACGTCTTCTCGGCGTTCGAGAACTACCGCGACTACGACTGGGCGGGCCGCTGGCGCGGCTCGCAGCACTACCAGATGTACGCCGCGGACATCGACGCCGTCGCTGCGCAGTCGGTGCACATGCCGCCACCGCAGCAGATGCGCCCGCCGAAGCCGCAGAGCTGGGGCTCCCAGCTGCTCACCCTGGTCCGCCGCTATCTCTCGGTCATCGCCTCGGACAAGGGCTTCATGGCGCTGATGCTGGTCCTGCCCGCCGTCCTCGGCACGGTCAGCATGCTGATCAAGCCGGACCAGGGGCTGCTCCCCAGCGAGCGCGGCCCCAACGCCACGGGCGCCACGGTGCTGCTGATTCTCGCGGTCGGTGCCTGCTTCTCCGGCGCCGCCAACTCCGTACGTGAACTGATCAAGGAACGGGTCATCTACGAACGGGAGCGGGCCACAGGCCTGTCCCGCTCGGCATACCTGATGT
Source organism: Streptomyces sp. NPDC002889 (assembly GCF_042888425.1). Classification (NCBI taxonomy): domain Bacteria; kingdom Bacillati; phylum Actinomycetota; class Actinomycetes; order Kitasatosporales; family Streptomycetaceae; genus Streptomyces; species Streptomyces sp. NPDC002889. The sequence continues at coordinate 13,603 of NZ_JBIAPT010000003.1, read as the reverse complement.
CCAAGGTGATCGTCCTCGGCCTGATCACCGCCCTGCAGGGCGTCATCATCGGTGCCATCGGCTTCGGTCTGCGTGAGGTGCCCGAGGAGGGCCTGGTCCTCGGCAGCGCCGTCAGGGTCGAGATGACCCTGCCGATCATGGCGCTCGGGTTCACCGCGATGATGTTCGGTCTGATCATCTCCTCGCTGGTGAAGACCGCGGAGAAGACCATGCCCCTGCTGGTGATGTTCGCCATCGTCCAGGTGGTGTTCACCGGCTGCCTCTTCACCCTGCACGGCAGCGTCGGTGTCAACGAGCTCTCGTACCTGATGCCGTCCCGCTGGGCGGTGGCGGCCGCGGGCACGACGCTTCAGCTGAACGTCCTGTTCCCCAACGAGAACGACCCGACCGACACGGATCCCCTGTGGGACCACGAGGCCGCCCAGTGGTTCGTCGACATGGGCATTCTGCTCGCGATCGGGGCGCTCTGCGCCTTCATCGTGGCGCGGTTCCTGCGCCGCCACGAGCCCGAGGTCATGCGCAAGTGAAGCGGTCCTGATTCGACGCCGAAGGGCGCACCCCGCGCGGGGTGCGCCCTTCGGCGTGTGACAGCGTCCGTCAGTACGCGCTGTTGACGTTGTCCATGGAGCCGTAGCGGTCGGCCGCGTAGTTGCAGGCGGCGGCGATGTTGGCGACCGGGTCGTACTGGTCCCAGGCGGTGCCGGGGACGTGGTACGCGTCGAAGGTCGGCTTGATGACCTGCAGCAGGCCCTTCGACGGGATGCCGTTGATGGCGTTGATGTCCCAGTTGTTGATGGCACGCGGGTTGCCGCTGGACTCACGCAGGATGTTGCGCTTGATGCCGTCGTAGCTGCCGGGGATGTCGTGCTTCTTCATGATGGACATCGCCTCGCGGATCCAGCCGTCCAGGTTGTTGGCGTAGACCGGCTTGCGAGCGGCGGCGCGGCTCGCGGCCGCGGCCTTCGCGCGCTTCTTCGCCGCGGCCTCGGCCTTGGCCTTGGCCTCGGCCTTCTTCACTGCGGCGACCTTGGCCGCAGCGGCCTTCTGCTTCGCGGCCGCCTCGGCCTCGGCCTTGGCCTTGGCCTGCGTGGCCTTGAGGCGGGCCTCGAAGGCCGACTGCTGGCTGGTGATGCTCTTGTGGACGGACGCCTCGGCGGAGTCCAGCTCCCACGCGACGGGGGCCGCGGCGAGCGCCTCGGTCTCGACGCTGGCCTCGGCGTCGCCCGGAGCGAGCGAGAGCGCAAGGGCCGCGGTGGCGGCAGCGGCGACACCGGCGACGGCAGCCTTGCGGGACGTGAGACGGCGAAGGACAGGGGTGCTGGACGCGGACATACAGAAGTACCTCTTCGAATAGCGGATGTCGTCCCTGGCCGGTGCGGCACTTCTTTCCTCGGTGACGACGTCGGCAATTCTTAGCGGCAGCAAAATCCCCTGGCAAAGGTGTGACGTACGACCCGCGATAGTGGATCAGGTTGGGCGAATAGTCCGATTTGGGCTCGCGATACCCGATCAAACGCCCTTTATGCGTCCACTAACTAGCTTCGTAAGTGACCTGCGTCCTATGCGCGGGCTCACATCGGGCGGGTGCCGGTCTCACCATGTGTTGCGTCGGCAATTCAAAGCGTGAGGGCCTCGACGGGCCCATTCCCAGGGGCCTGTTCCGGCAGTATCAGGTGGACGTCGCCGAACTCGTGCCACAGATAGCGACGGCGCAGCGCTTCCGAATAACTGCAGGTCAACGCGGCTCTGCCGGCGATCGCCTCCAGCATCAGCAGATGCGAAGCCTCCGGTTCGTGCAGCCCCGTCAGCAGTCCGTCCACCGCCCGCACCCCGCGCGCCGGAGTGATGACCAGATCCGTCCAGCCCGCCGCCGCCCGCACCACACCGTCCGCGTCGACCGCGGACTCCAGCGCCCGCACCGCTGTCGTTCCCACCGCGACGATGCGGCCCCCTCCCGCACGAGCAGCGTTCACCAGCCGGGCCGTCGCCGCAGGCACCGCGAAGCGCTCCGGGTACGGCGGCTCGTGCGCCTCCGCCGACGCCACCCCGGTATGCAGCGTGAGAGGCGCGAACTGCACACCACGGCTGACCAGTTCCGCCACCAGCCCCGCCGTGAACGGACGCCCGGCGCTCGGCATCTCGGCGGAGCCCGAGCCGTCGGGGGAGGGCAGCGCGAACACCGTCTGATACGCGGCCAGGGACTGGTCCCGCGCCGTGTACCCGTACCGGATCGGCCGCCCGTAACGCGCCAGCAGACCGGGTACCGCCACGGACACCGAGGCCCACCACAGCCGGTCCGCACTTACGGCGAGCGGCTCCTCGAGAACCAGCCGCGCACCACCGGGCAGCCGGATCACCGCCCCGCGCGGCCCGCCTGCCCGCGGCCCGGTGCTGCCCGCACCGTCCGGGCGGCGCAGCTCCACGGCCCACCGCCCGTCCTCGCCCCGTGTGGAGAAGTGCACGACGACCGCCTCGCCGCCCCCGGCCCGCGCCGTGACGGCGGCCGGCAGCGTGGCGGACGTGTTGACCACCAGTACATCGCCGGCCCGCAACTGCCCGGGCAGGTCGGCGAACCGGTGATGGGTCACCCGGGTCCCGCGCGAGAGAAGCAGCCGTACGTCGTCCCGCCCCGATCCGCGCACCTCGGCGGGCTCACGGGCGGACAGTTCGTCGGGCACCCGCAGCGCGGCCGGAACGGACCCTCCTTCCTCCACCGTCGTCACCGGGTCTCCAGCAGAGCCGGTGCCGCGTACCGGCCGCTGGCGGGACGCCGCTCCAGCAGCCGCAGGAAGCCCGGCACGACCGACTCGGGCGACGGACGGGGAGCGTCGTCGTCCGGGACGGCGGCCGCGTACAGATCCGTCCGCATGTCCCCCGGGTCCACCGACCACACGCGCAGCCCCGGCTCCTCCACCGCGAGCACCGAGGCCAGCTGGTCGAGCGCCGCCTTGGAGGCCCCGTATCCGCCCCAGGTCTCGTACGCCTCCGCCGCCGCGTCCGAGCTGACCGTGACGACCGCGCCGGACCCGGAAGCCCGCAGCAGCGGCAGAGCCTCCTGTACGAGGCCGAGCGCCGCGACCACATTGGTCTCCAGCGCCGCCCGCAGGCCCTGTGGCGGCAGTGCCTCCAGCCGCACCAGCGGCTCGGCGCCGAGCGCGCTGGCATTGCTCACCAGCAGATCGAGGCCCCCGAGGCCCCGGGCCGCGGCCACCAGCTCGCGGCGGTGCCCGGCGTCGGTGACATCCCCGGGGACCGCGATCACCCGTGTCCCGTATACGCCGATGTGATGCGCGCTCTCCTTCAGTACGTCCGCCGTCCTGGCGCCCAGCACCAGATCCCAGCCCCGCTGTGCGAGGGCGGCCGCAAGCGCCCGCCCCAACCCCTTCGACGCCCCGGTGATCACCGCTACCGGCATGATGTCCATCCCCTTGTCCAGTCGATGGACCCAACGTAGGAACAGCGCCCGGCCTGCCGCCTCGTGCGCGGGGCCCTACCCGCAAGGCACTTCGACCTACGTCCGGAGTCCCGACCAGGTGCCGTCCCCGGGCCGATACGGACTGTCACAACCCGCCGGTACGGTGAGTTCATGAGTCATCGACCGAGTTCCGGCCTGGCCGCCGTGAGCACCGCACTCCTCGCGATGAGCAGGCATCTCGAGGTGCGCGACGTGCTGAAGACGATCGTGGCCTCGGCCCGCGAGCTCCTGGACGCGCAGTACGCGGCGCTGGGCGTGCCCGACGACCACGGCGGCTTCGCCCAGTTCGTCGTGGACGGGGTCAGCGACGCCCAGTGGAAGGCGATCGGCCCGCTCCCGCGCCAGCACGGCATCCTCGCCGCGATGCTCCATGACGCGAAACCCGAGCGGCTCGCCGACGTCCGCAAGGACCCGCGCTTCGAAGGCTGGCCGTCCGCCCACCCGGAGATGTCCGACTTCCTCGGACTGCCGATCAAAGACAGCGACGAGACCATCGGCGCGCTCTTCCTCGCCAACAAGCGGTGCCCGAAGCCCGACGACGGCTGCGGCTTCACCGAGGCGGACGAGGAACTGCTCGGCATCCTCGCCCAGCACGCGGCGATCGCCCTGACCAACGCCCGGCTCTACGAGCGCAGCCGCGAGCTCACCATCGCCGAGGAGCGCTCCCGGCTCGCCCACGAGCTGCACGACGCGGTCAGCCAGAAGCTCTTCTCGCTCCGGCTGACGGCCCAGGCCGCGGCCGCCCTCGTGGACCGCGACCCCGCCCGTGCCAAGGGTGAGCTCCAGCAGGTCGCGGCGCTCGCCGCGGAGGCGACCGACGAACTGCGGGCGGCCGTGGTCGAGTTGCGCCCCGCCGCCCTCGACGAGGACGGCCTCGTCAACACGCTGCGCACCCAGATCCAGGTGCTCGACCGCGCCCACACCGCCCACGTCACCTTCTACAGCTGCGCGATACGGGCCCTGCCCGCGGCGCAGGAGGAGGCGCTGCTGCGCGTCGCCCAGGAGGCGCTGCACAACGCACTGCGCCACTCCGGTGCGGACGAGGTCGATGTGGTCCTGGTCCGGCGCGGACAGGGTGCGGTGCTCAGCGTGACCGACAACGGCAAGGGGTTCGAGCCGAGGTCCGTCCGCAGGGCCGGCCGCCATCTGGGACTCGTGTCGATGCGGGACCGGGCGAGCGGTGTCGGCGGCACACTCAGTGTGGAATCGGCGCCCGGCAAGGGCACCACGATCGAGATGGAGGTCCCCGGTGGCTGAGGATGCAGGGGGCAGCGTGATGGGGGTCCCCCCGGACGGAGCCGGAGAGAGCTTCGCCACAAGGGCACCGGCGGGAGGGAGGAGGGCCATCCGCGTGCTGCTGGTCGACGACCACCAGGTGGTCCGCCGCGGGCTGCGCACCTTCCTCGAGATCCAGGACGACATAGAGGTGGTCGGCGAGGCCGGGGACGGGGCCGAGGGGGTCCAGCGCGCCGAGGAGCTGAAGCCGGACGTGGTCCTGATGGACGTGAAGATGCCGGGCATGGACGGTATCGAGGCGCTGCGCAAGCTGCGCGAGCTGGCCAACCCGGCCAAGGTTCTGATCGTCACCAGCTTCACCGAGCAGCGCACGGTGGTCCCCGCGCTGCGCGCCGGAGCTTCCGGATACGTGTACAAGGACATCGACCCGGACGCGCTGGCCGGTGCGATCCGTTCCGTTCACGCGGGCCATGTACTGCTGCAGCAGGAGGTCGCGGGCGCGCTGCTGTCCGACGACGACCCGGGCAGCGGCACGGGCCGTGGCGGCACCCTGACCGAGCGGGAGCGGGAGGTGCTCGGCCTGATCGCCGACGGGCGGTCGAACCGGGAGATCGCCCGGGCGCTGGTCCTCTCCGAGAAGACGGTCAAGACACATGTCTCGAACATCCTGATGAAGCTCGATCTGTCGGACCGCACGCAGGCGGCGCTGTGGGCCGTTCGGCATGGGCTGGCGGGCTGAGCGCAGGGGAGGGGAGTCGCGGAGCGTCACCCTCCGGTGCGAGATTCATACTGTCGGGTGTATGTCACCCGTCCGGCGCATCCTGATCGACTCCGGACCGTTCTTCATGGCGTGCTGCGGCGACTGCCGCAACGACGCTACGGAGGATGACGAAGTGAAGAACCTGAAGAAGGCCGCTGCTCTCACCATGATCGCCGGAAGCCTGGTCGCAGCCGGCGCGGGTGTGGCGTCCGCCACCACCGGTGGCGCCCACGCCCACGGTGAGGCCGTCCACTCCCCGGGTGTTGCCTCCGGCAACCTGGTGCAGGTCCCGATCCACGTCCCGGTGAACGTCGTCGGCAACACCGTGAACGTGATCGGCCTGCTGAACCCCGCGTTCGGCAACGTGGGCGTCAACGGCTGACCGCTCCCCACGACGGCGACACATCGCACGGCCCCGCAGGCACACCGCCTGCGGGGCCGTGCGACGTCCGCCCTGTCGGACGGCACCCACAGAAGCCGGCGCCCGCGCGCTCCGGCGCCACCTCCCCGGTCGCGCCCGGCCGCCGGCGGGAGCGCGATCCGATGCCCTCCGGCCCGCGGCCTCGACGCACCCCGGCGGCCTGGTCGGCGGACCCCACCGGGGGTCAGCGCCCCCCGCGCTCCCGTTCCTCCACGTACGCGTTGTACGCGGCCACCTGCGCGCGCCGCGCCACCCGTTCCACCGGGCGCAGCGCCTCGCCCCGCGCCGCCATCTCGGACGCGCTGACCGCGCCGCCGTGGCCGTTCTCGTACGCCACGGAGATCAGCAGCCCGATCCGCTGTGCCAGCTCCAACACCCGGACGGCACGTGGTGGGTACCCGGGTGCGAGCATCTCCCCGGGCCCCCGTTCCGCCCGCGCCCGGTACGCGTCCACCGCTGCCTCGGCCACCGGACCCGACCCCGCGACATCCAGTCGCGTCAGCGCCGCCGTCGCCTCGCGCAGCGCCTCCGCGAGCTCCCGCTCCGCCTCGCCCAGCGAGGGCACATCCGCCGGCGGCGCCTCACGGACCGGCAGGCAATGCCAGACGACCTCCACGTGCCGGTCCCCGTCGGGCCCGGCCTCGTGCACCTCGGGCACCAGCCCGTACGCGGCCCCCGTGGCGACCACGGCCTCCTGCGCATCGAGCGCCCGCGCGTTGAACTCCGGCGGTCCGCTGAGCCCCAGCGGATGCCCCGGCGCCGGGAGCGCGACCCGGTACCCGGTCACCCCGAGTGCCCGCAGCCGCCCCAGCGCCAGCGTGAGCCCGACCGGGGCCGCCTCGCCCGGCAGCGCCTCCACCCGGTGCACCGCATCGTCGCCGACGATCGCGCCGGCGGCGTCGTCCGGGGATACAAGTCCGGCCAACAGGGCATTTCCCCATGCGGCCAGCCGTCCTGAGCGTGGTTCGGAATGCATGGACCCAGCCTAGGGACCGGGCTGGGCAGTGGAGCACTCGACCGGTGGCGTAGGTTTTCCCTGGGAGCTGCGCCCACAGGTGCACAAACGCACCCGAACACCTCAAGACGATTGCATGGGGAGACAACGCGCTCATGAGCGATGTACTGGAGCTGGTGGACGTATCGGTGGTCCGCGACGGACGCGCTCTGGTGGACGACGTCTCCTGGTCGGTCAAGGAAGGTGAGCGCTGGGTCATCCTCGGCCCCAACGGCGCCGGCAAGACCACCCTTCTCAACATCGCTTCCAGCTACCTCTTCCCGAGCGCCGGAAAGGCCCGCATCCTCGGCGAGCGGCTCGGCAAGGTCGATGTGTTCGAGCTCCGTCCGCGCATCGGCATGGCGGGCATCGCCATGGCCGAGAAGCTCCCCAAGCGCCAGACCGTCCTGGAGACCGTGCTCACCGCCGCGTACGGCATGACCGCCACCTGGCACGAGGACTACGACGACGTCGACGAGCAGCGCGCCCGCGCCTTCCTGGACCGGCTCGGCATGACCGAGTACCTCGACCGGAAGTTCGGCACGCTCTCCGAGGGCGAGCGCAAGCGGACCCTGATCGCGCGCGCCATGATGACCGACCCCGAGCTGCTCCTGCTGGACGAGCCGGCCGCCGGTCTGGACCTCGGCGGCCGCGAGGACCTGGTCCGCCGTCTCGGCCGGCTGGCCCGTGACCAGTACGCACCCTCGATGATCATGGTGACGCACCATGTCGAGGAGATCGCGCCCGGCTTCACACATGTCCTCATGATCCGCCAGGGCAAGGTGCTCGCCGCCGGCCCGATGGAGACCGAGCTGACCTCCCGCAACCTCTCGCTCTGCTTCGGCCTCCCGCTCGTCGTCGAGCGCAACGGGGAGCGCTGGACCGCGCAGGGCCTCCCGCTCGGCTGACCGCACGCGGTGGGCCGCGTGCACGGACCCGGCCGGCCCGCCCGAAGCGGCCGAATCGCCAACTCGGCCCGCGGTGACCTGATATCGCCCCCTGTCCCGACCGCGACCGGCGGACCTACCATGACCACGTGGACATCGACGCATGGGTGTGGTGGCTGATCGGCGCGGTCGGACTGGGCATTCCGCTCGTGCTGACGGCGATGCCCGAATTCGGCATGTTCTCGGCCGGAGCGGTGGCCGCGGCCGTCGTCGCGGCAGTCGGCGGGGGCACGGTGGCCCAAGTGCTCGTCTTCGTCGCGGTGTCGGTGGCCCTCCTCGCCGTCGTACGGCCGATCGCCAACCGGCACAGAGCCCAGAGCCCCCGGTTCGCCAGCGGCGTCGACGCGCTGAAAGGCCGTCAGGCGGTCGTGCTGGAACGGGTCGACGGCAACGGCGGCCGTATCAAACTGGCCGGTGAGATCTGGTCCGCCCGCGCCTTCGACCCGACCATGACCTACGAAGAGGGCCAGCAGGTCGACGTCGTCGAGATCGACGGCGCGACGGCCGTCGTCATGTGAACTGAGCAGGCCGAACAGGCCGAACGCCCCACAATCCAGCCCGTGTTCTGGAAAACTCGATCATCAGAATCATTCGGCAGCGAAGGGCACAGGGAACACGATGCAACCGATCATCATCGTCCTGATCATTCTGGTGGTGTTGGTCTTCATCGCCCTCATCAAGACGATCCAGGTCATCCCCCAGGCCAGCGCCGCCATCGTCGAGCGCTTCGGGCGCTACACCCGAACCCTGAACGCGGGCCTGAACATCGTCGTCCCGTTCATCGACTCCATCCGCAACCGCATCGACCTCCGCGAGCAGGTTGTCCCCTTCCCGCCGCAGCCGGTGATCACCCAGGACAACCTGGTCGTCAACATCGACACCGTCATCTATTACCAGGTGACCGACGCCCGCGCCGCGACCTACGAAGTCGCCAGCTACATCCAGGCGATCGAGCAGCTCACCGTCACCACGCTCCGGAACATCATCGGTGGCATGGACCTCGAGCGGACCCTGACCTCCCGCGAGGAGATCAACGCGGCCCTGCGCGGCGTCCTCGACGAGGCCACCGGCAAGTGGGGCATCCGCGTCAACCGCGTCGAGCTCAAGGCCATCGAACCGCCCACCTCCATCCAGGACTCGATGGAGAAGCAGATGCGCGCCGACCGCGACAAGCGCGCCGCGATCCTCACCGCCGAAGGTATCCGCCAGTCGCAGATCCTCACCGCCGAGGGCGAGAAGCAGTCCGCGATCCTGCGCGCCGAAGGCGAGGCCAAGGCCGCCGCGCTGCGCGCCGAGGGCGAGGCCCAGGCCATCCGCACGGTCTTCGAGTCCATCCATGCCGGGGACGCCGACCAGAAGCTGCTCGCCTACCAGTACCTCCAGATGCTCCCGAAGATCGCCGAGGGCGACGCCAACAAGCTCTGGATCGTTCCCAGCGAGATCGGCGACGCCCTGAAGGGCCTCAGCGGAGCGATGGGCAACTTCAACCCCATGGCCGGCATGGGCGGTGGTTCGGGCACATCGGGCAGCAGCAAGGAGCGCCGCGAGCAGCCCCCCATCGACTGACGCCCCGCCTCTTCATGCATGATCAGTGAGGCCCTTCGACCTTCATGGCGGGGAGGCGACTCACTGATGTGAAGGAGATGGCGTTGTCCATCTGGGAGTCACTCGCGATCTTCGTGGCCGGCGTCAGCGCAGGCACGATCAACACGATCGTCGGCTCGGGCACCTTGATCACCTTTCCGGTCCTGCTCGCCACCGGACTGCCCCCCGTCACCGCCACGGTGTCCAATGCGCTCGGCCTGATCCCCGGCTCGGTCAGCGGAGCCATCGGTTACCGTGCCGAACTGAAAGGCCAGCGCACACGGGTCCTGCGCCTCGGCGTCGCCGCGGCGATCGGCGGTCTCAGCGGAGCCGTACTTCTGCTGATGCTGCCCCCGACGGCCTTCGAGACGATCGTGCCCGTACTGGTCGCCCTCGCCCTGGTGCTGGTGATCCTCCAGCCCCGACTGTCCAAGGCGGTCCAGCAGCGCCGCGAGCGCAACGGCACCCGCACCCACGCCGACGGCGGCCCGCTCCTGTTCGGGGGTCTGCTGCTCGCCAGTGTCTACGGCGGCTACTTCACCGCGGCCCAGGGGATCATCTACCTCTCCCTGATGGGCATGCTGCTCGACGACAGCCTTCAGCGCATCAACGCCGTCAAGAACGTCCTCGCCGCCGTGGTCAACAGCATCGCCGCGCTCTTCTTCCTCTTCGTCGCGGACTTCGACTGGACGGCCGTCCTGCTCATCGCCGTCGGCTCCACCATCGGCGGCCAGATCGGCGCCAAGATCGGCCGCCGGCTCCACCCCACTGTGCTGCGCACGCTCATCGTGATCGTCGGCACGCTCGCCATCGTCCAGCTGCTGCTGCGCTGAGACAGGCACGAAACGCCGGAGCCCGCCTTCATCGGAAGGCGGGCTCCGGCATGACCGCGGGTACGGACGGAGGCCTACGCGGCCGACTGCCCCAGCCAGTCCGGCAGCGCCTCGCGCTCACCCGAGCGCAGCCCGAGCAGCATCGCATCGGCCGGCGACGGCACGAACGGCTGGTGCAGCAGCGGCATCCCCGCCTGCTCCGGCGTACGGTCCGCTTTGCGGTGGTTGTCCTCGGCGCAGGAGGCCACCGTGTTCAGCCAGCTGTCGGCGCCACCGCGCGACCTCGGCACCACGTGGTCCACCGTCGTCGCGCGCCTGCCGCAGTAGGCACACCGGTGCTGGTCCCTGACCAGCACACCCCGCCTCGACCACGGTGCCTGTCTTCGGAACGGCACCCGGACATATCTGCAGAGCCTGATCACCCGGGGTACCGGAAGATCAACTGCCGCACCGCGCACACGGAGTCCGGGATGGGCCTGCTCAACAACGGCCTTGTCCTGCAGCACCAGCACCACCGCACGGTTGAGTGTCACCGTCGACAGCGGCTCGAAGCTCGCATTCAGTACCAGTGTGTCCCGCATCTCGCCCACCTCCGTTCGCCCGGCCGGCCGCGTCGGCGGGCATCAGGCTTGGATCAACTCTGGCCGGGCGCGCCGAGATGGACAACGCAATATCTGTGCCTGCCCGGGGAGTGACCCCCCGCCCCCCGGGAACAAAACTGCCCTGCCCTGATCTCTCCAAGACCAGGGCAGGGCAAACTCCGGGCGAACACTCAGCTCTCGGCGGGACTCTCGTACTCGCCGATCAGCTGCGCACGGCCGAGCGTGTGAAAGCGCAGATTGAAACCCACCGCCGCGGGCGAGGCATCCGCGCCGGGGCCGAGTTTCTCGCTGTCCACCGCGTACACCGTGAAGACATAGCGGTGGTTCTCACCGGCCGGCGGAGCGGCACCGCCGAAGTCCTTCGACCCGTAGTCGTTACGGGCGTGGACGGCGCCCGCGGGCAGCCCTTCGAACTTCCCGCTGCCCGCACCCACCGGCAGCTCCGTCACCGACGCCGGGATGTCGAAGAGCACCCAGTGCCAGAACCCACTGCCGGTCGGCGCGTCCGGATCGAAGCACGTCACGGCGAAGCTCTTGGTCTCCGCGGGAAAGCCTTCCCAGCGCAGATGCGGCGAGGTGTTGCCCGCCGCGTGGACCTGGGCGTCCTTCAGCACCGATCCGGGCGCGATGTCGTCGCTCACCACCGTGAACGGCGGGACCGCCGGATGAAAGTCGTGCGGAAGGGGCGCCCGCTTGAGCTCGGTCACGTCAAAACCTCCGATTCGGCTGTCTGCATGTGTCCTGCCGAAAGGGAGCCTAGAGCCAGTTGCGGCGGCCGCCGACGTTCGCGATCCACTGGTTGAGGTACGCCCCCCAGTCGGTGGACCGGAAGTCGTGGTGCCCCACCTTGAAGGCCTTGTACGAGTCGCTGCTCTCACTGAAGAGCCCCGGCTTCTTGTCCATCTCCAGGATGACGTCCATCTCGTTCTCGTCCGCGACGAACGTCAGCTCGACCTGGTTCAGCCCGCGGTACTGGGCCGGCGGGAGGAACTCGATCTCCTGGTAGAAGGGCAGCCGCTGACGCGTCCCGCGGATGTGACCGCGCTCCATGTCTGCACTCTTGAAGCGGAAGCCCAGCTGGATGAAGGCATCCAGGATGGCCTGCTGCGACGGCAGGGGGTGCACATTGATCGGGTCGAGGTCGCCCGAGTCCACGGCCCGCGCGATCTCCAGCTCGGTGGTCACGCCGATGTTCATCCCGCGCAGCTGCTGGCCCTGGATACTGGTGACCGGCGTCTCCCAGGGAATCTCCAGCCCGAACGGCACCACGTGCACCGCACCGGCCTTGACCTCGAACGCGCCACCGAGCCGCAGCTTGGTGAACTCGATGTCCTGCTTGACCTCCTGGTCACCGCCCTCGACCTCGACGCGGGCCTGCAGACCGACGGACAGCCCCTCGATCTGCTGATCCACCGATCCGCCCTGGATGCGCACCTCGCCCTGGACGACACCGCCCGGCACGACGTTCGCCTCGGTCAGCTCCGTCTCCACGGAAGCACCGCCGGCGCCCATGCTGGCAAGCAGCCTCTTGAAGCCCATGTCCACTCCTTCTAGGTCCTGACCCCTACATACGCGCGAGGGACCGTGGTCGGTTCCCCGCTACGCTCGTACGCGATGATCGAGCGCTCCGACCGTACGCCGCTGCCCCGGGCCTTCTTCGACCGCCCGGTACTCGAGGTTGCTCCGGAACTCCTCGGCTGCACCCTGACACGTCTGACGGGCGCGGGCCTCATCGAGCTGCGCCTCACCGAGGTCGAGGCGTATGCCGGGGAGGCCGACCCCGGCTCCCACGCCTTCCGCGGCCGCACCAAGCGCAACGACGTGATGTTCGGCCCGCCCGGTCATGCCTACGTCTACTTCACCTACGGCATGTGGCACTGCCTCAATGTGGTGTGCGGCCCCGAGGGCAGGGCGAGCGGAGTCCTGCTGCGCGCCGGCGAGATCCGGGTGGGCGCGGATCTCGCACGCAAACGTCGATTCTCGGCCCGTCACGACAAGGAACTGGCCAAAGGGCCCGCCCGACTGGCCACGGCCCTCGCTGTTGACCGGACCCTGAACGGCAGCGACCTCTGCGCCGGTGCCACCGCCCCGCTCTCCCTGTCCTACGGTCACCCCCCAACCCCTGACCAGGTACGCAGTGGCCCCCGCACGGGAGTCGGCGGAGACGGTGCACACCACCCGTGGCGCTTCTGGATCGAGGGCGACCCAACGGTCAGCCCCTATCGGGCACATGTGCCACGCCGCAGGGCAACTTGACTCGGTTACTCCGGCCGCCTAACGTAGCCCGAGCCGCTTGAGCCGGGCCCTGCTGTTCAGCACCCCGAAGTGGCCATCCACTACTCACGACCAGCCCGAACGGGTCCGGTTTCGGCATGCCGAAATTCAGCTCGAATGACTCGATTATGAGTCGCCCGGGAAATCGGTTAACGTAGTGACCGCGCCGAAAGGGAAACGCGAAAGCGGGAACCGGAAAGCGTAGTAACAAATCTCCTGCCTGGCAGGGGGCCCGCCGACCGGGAATCGGACACGAAAGAGTCTGATAGAGTCGGAAACGCAAGACCGAAGGGAAGCGCCCGGAGGAAAGCCCCAGAAAGTGTTCTGCGGGTGAGTACAAAGGAAGCGTCCGTTCCTTGAGAACTCAACAGCGTGCCAAAAGTCAACGCCAGATATGTTGATACCCCGTCCATCCTTCGGATGGTCGAGGTTCCTTTGAAAAAGTCCATCCCGCTTGCGGGGTGGCGAAACACAGCG